>NZ_JARJLM010000571.1 GCF_029335485.1 Cupriavidus basilensis | reverse complement strand
AGGCGTTTTGCGGATTCGTGGTGGGCGCGTCAGTCCTGCCTGACTGCTGGCGCTACCGGTGCGAACGGCATCACCACTGCAGATGGCATTGCTTTTTATTGTCGTGCCCCTGATGGCGATGGGCCGTGGTAGTTCACGCATCTGCGTTACCGGCGCAGTGGCTCCCGATTGGTCGTCCGCCGCTTCTATCGGGCTGCTTGTGGATGGGCTGTTGGCTGCTTGCTCTCCTTCTCCCCTCTCCCTCTCTCCCATTCTTTCTTTCGCGTTTTGTGTGGGGGGTTCTTGTGCATGTGGTGAAGATTGGCGGCAGCTTGGGGCGTGACCCGCTGTTGCGGGATTGGCTGCGGGAGCTGGCTGCGTTTGGCGGTGGGCGCGTGGTGGTGGTGCCGGGAGGCGGCGGGTTTGCCGATGCGGTGCGCGAGTCGCAGGCGCAGTGGGGCTTCGATGACCTGGTTGCGCACAATATGGCGGTGCTGGCCATGGTCCAGTACGGCTTGATGCTGCAGGGGCTGTGCCCGGGGCTGAAGGTGGCGGCCAGTGACGATGCGATCCGCGCGGTGTTGCGCGATGGCGGCGTTGCGGTATGGACACCGTTCGGCCTGTTGCGCAAGGAGCCGGATGCGCTGGCGAGCTGGGATGCGACTTCCGATAGCATTGCCGCCTGGCTGGCTAACCGGCTCGGCGCCCGGCGGCTGGTGCTGGTCAAGTCGTGCCCGGTCGAGCCGGGGATGACGCTGGCGCAGTATGCGGATGCGGGGGTGGTCGACCGGCATTTCTGCCATTACACGCGGGCTGCGGCGTATCCGGTCGCGCTGTTGCAGAAGGACGAGCCGCAGCGGCTGCGCGAGCTGCTGGGCGCGCTTGCGCAAGACGGTGGCTAGTGTCCTGAGCCTGAACGCCGGTGGCTCAGGCCGGCAGCGGTTCCGGCGTGCCTGTCCGCTGCAAGCCTGCGCGCAGCGCCGCTACCTTCGCGGGATCGAGCCGTCCTGCGCGTCCGCCGTCGCACAGCGCGCCGCGGAAGCCGGCGAAGTCCGGCGCCAGCGCAAGCAGCCGCGGCAGGTGCCCGGGCTGCAGGGAGCCGGCCAGGCCAACCTTGACGCCTCGGCTTCGCGCCATGCCGGTCATGGCGGCGAGCGTGCCCATGTCGACACGGTCGAACAGGCTGCCCGCCTGCTTGGCCGCGGTGTCGGCCATCACCGCCGGGAATCCCATCGCGCAGGCCTCTTCGACCAGCTTCAGGTCCACCCCGTGGTCGGCCAGGAACACTGGTACTACCTGCCACGGCAGGGTCGCCAGGCGCTGCAAGGCTTCGCGCGCTTGCGCGCCGGGCGCTATCCCCACCTTGACGTAGTCGACGCCGCATTTGCCGATGGTATCGGCCATCAGCATCATGACGGCATGCTCGGCCGGCGCCAGGTCGCCGATCGTCGCGCTCAGCAGGCGTCCGGGCCAGCGTGCGCGCACCGCGCCAACCACCTCGCGCACGGTTTGCGCCGGCAGCGCGCCGAGCGCCCCGGCGCCGGGTTCCTTCAGGTCGATCAGGTCGGCTCCGGCGGTGGCGGCCTGCAGGGCCTCTTCCACATTGCGTACGCTGGTCAGCAGGGATGTCATCGGGTCTTCTCCAGGGTGGGCTCGGGGTTGGCACCGTGGCGGGCGCCATGGGCGGGGCCGGTATCGCCGGCGTGCCAGGCCGCGACGCGTTGCTGCAGCCATTGCCAGGCTTCGCGTTCCGCCGCGCCGGCGGTCTTGTCGATGGCGATCTGCAGGTAGGCCATCTCGCGGGCGATCTTGTCGGCCGGCAGCAAGTGCAGCCGGCTGACCAGCACCGCGCCTTCGATGACCGCCGCCTGCGCGCGGTTGAAGCCGGGAAAATCGCCGTGGCTGGCCTCGATCACGCGGGCCATGCGCAGCGAGGGCCGCGCGGGATCGCCGCTCTGCTGCGCCAGGCGCAGCTCGACGTGGCTCAGCGCGCCGGCCAGCCGCACGCCGTGGATCCGCTGCGCCGGCACGGTGGGCCATTGCCGGCGGCCGGTGACGCAGCCGGCGAAGACGCGCACGTCCGTGGTCAGGTTGACCACGGCAGTGCCGGTGCCGACGATATTGTCGTAGGTGGCGGAGGGCCGGAACGGCATCAGCACGATGTCGCCGCCAGCGTAGCGCACGCCCATCGGCGCGATATGCGGCGCACCCGCCGCCGAGACGGTGGTGACGATGGTTTCGTAGATCACGTCATTGCTCATGGCTCTCATGCCTCGCATGCCTCTCTCGGCTTCATGCCCGTTTCTTCATGGTGGCGCCAGGGGCGCACCATTCGCTCAGGTCCTGCGCCTCCCGCTCGTCCGCGCAGCCCCAGTCCAGCGACTGGTCCTGCACGTAGCGCTTGCCCAGCCGCCAGGCGATCTCCGCGCGGGCCAGCTCCACGCCCATGTAGAAGGCGTGGTTGCCATCGTGCTCCAGCTGCAGCCGAGGAAACAGCGTGAAGGGGTCCGCCGCCACATGGTGCCCGTCGCGGTTGTAGGCGTGGATCCCTTGCTCGGACACCTGCACGCGGAAGTTGGGGTCGCGGATCGCGCTGGCGGTCTCGGCGATTTCCTCCGGCGTATCGGGATAGGGTTCGCGCGCATGCAGCGTCATCATCTGGTCGGTGATGCCTTTGGGCAAGGCATTCTGCTCGCGCGCGGCGTACATCATCCGGCGCGCCACATCGGCTTCGCGAATGGCGCGGCGCGCATGGCCGCTGACCTGCGTGGTCAGGATCGCGCAGGCATGCAGCTCCACCGCGATACCCATCAGGATGGCGTTGATGCCGCCGGTGTCGGCCTCGGTCAGCTCGGTCAGGTTGCCCACGCCGAGCAGGATGGGCGCCTTGGGAAAGCGCTGGCGCAGCCGCTCGTAGCGCCCGAGCGAGGCCAGCAGGCCGAACGGGATGGGGTCGAGGATGGCATCGGCGATATAGGCCCGGCCGCGCTGCTCCATGGCTTCCACCGCCGCGTACAGCGATGCCTCGTCGCCCGGCTGCTGCGGCACCAGGATCGGCGTGGAAGCCACTTCGTCCGCCACCCACAGGGTCTCCAGGGTCAGGCTGAGCAAGTAGTCCGCGCCGGCCTTGCCGCCACGCACCAGCTCGTCGGCGCTCATCGAATCCACGCTGACCAGGAAGCCCTCCGCCTTCAGCGCGCGCACCGTTTCCTCCAGGTGCGGGAAGGGCGTGGCGGGCAGGCAGCCAAGGTCGATCACGTCGGCGCCGTCCGCCCGGTGCCGGCGCGCCCGCGCGCATACGCCCTCGATATCGAGCTGGGGGGCGTCGACGATCTCGGCGAAGATGGCGATATCGTGTTGCGACAGGTCGGCCGGCCTGGCCTTGCGGTTGAAGAAGTGGGGCAGGTCCTTGAGTTCTTCCGGCCCGCGCTCGACCGGCATGCCGTAGTGCTGCGACAGCGCGTCCAGATCGCCGCGGCAGCGGCCCGGGACGATGATGCGGTCCGCTGCCACCGGCGCCGCCACGCGGCGGCGCACCAGGTCGGCGGTCATCAGCGCGGCCACCTGCAGGCCGATTTCGCGGATTTCCCAGGTAAACGGCGCGGGCTCCAGGCTCCGCAGCACGCGTTCCAGGCCTTTTTCCGCCAGGCGGCCGGTCAGGAAGACGATATGTTCCATGTCAGGGACAGTGCCTTGAGTCGTTGATCCAGTGCGCCCCGCAACTCGCCGATGGAGCACACCACCTGGCAATGGTCGATGCGGCGCAGGCGCGCCACGTTCTCCAGCTCGATATTGCGGGGGTGCAGCTTCAGCCAGCCGTGCGGCCCCTTGGTCACCACCACCGGCTCGGTATCGCAGGCGTACACGATGCCGGGAATGCCGAGCTTGCCGGCCTGGGCAAGGACATTGGTCGGCAGCGTGTCGGAGATGCCGAAGGCGCATTTGGCGACCGTGTTGCTGGTGGCCGGCGCGACGATGGCGGTGTGGTAGCGGCGCGCGTAGAACATGCCCACCGGCGCCGCGCTGGCGGTCTTGTCGCGAAAGACCCGGAAGCGCGCCTTGAGGTCCTTGAGCTGGATGCCGTAGATCGCCAGCACTTCCTCGGCCGCGCGCGACAGGAACAGGTCCACATCGGGCAGGGTGGCGGCCAGCGCCAGGCTTTCCTCGAGGAAATGCCCGGAGCCGGTAATGGCCCAGGCAAAGCGGGGCACGCCGTCGTCGGGCGCAAGGGCCTCGATGCCATCGCCGTCGATCACGGCGAATCCTTCTGTGTCGGCAAGGGTGGCTGCGGATGGATGGGGCAACGTGCGGCTCGCTAGGGTGGTCGACCTCGGCAGCAACGATTGCAGGAGTCGTGCCTGGCGCCGGCGCGTTGATCCGCATGGCCCTGGCGGCCGGTTGCGCCGTGCCGGCTGTGCCGCCGGCGGGACAGGTTGTGCCGTCCGCTTGCCTGTGTCCCGCGCAGCCGCGCCACGCCGGCCGCCCGCCGGGCCGCGTCGGAACCGGGGCGCCGCCCCGCGCGTCCGTGTGGCCTGCTTCTTGCGAGACTGGCACCGGAGCGCGGCCGGGGCCGTAGCGCGTTGACACGCAGCTTGCGCAGCCTGCGCCGCGTAGCGCGTGCATTGCTCGGAGGGCAGATGAAACGAGACGACATGATGATGCGGGCCGATGCGGCCGGGTTTGGCTTGCTGCCGGGACTGATGGCGGAATCGATGGCCGGCGGGGAGGCGCCGGCGCGCTCGCCCGGCCTGATGGACCTGATCTTTATCGAAGGCTTCGAAGGGCAGACCATCATCGGCATCGACGATAGCGAACTGCGCACGCCACAGCCGCTGCGCATCGACCTGACCGCCGGGCTGCCGCGCAGCGCCGCCTGCAGCAGCGACCGGATCGGCGACACCATCGACTACGGCAGGGTCCGCACCGCCTTGCGCGCGTTGCTGGACACGCACCGCCTGCAGTTGCTGGAGGCCTTTGCCGAGCGCGTGGCGCAACTGCTGCTGGAGGATTTTGGGGCGCACTGGGTGCGCGTGGTGGTGGTCAAGCCGAAGAAGTTCGACGACGTCGAGGCGGTGGGGGTCGCGATAGAGCGGCGCCGGGACGAGGCCCTGCGCGCGCAAGACCACGGGCATGGCTGGCCGGGCCGGGGCGCGGCCGGCTTCTGATCAGGGTCTGCCCCGGCGTGGCGGCGGAACCGGCCGGCGCCGCGCCGTTCCGCGGCTGCCGCCGCACTGCCGCTGCCGCACTACCGCCGCATCACCTGGTACGGCCGGCGCCGGCCGGGCCCGGATCGATGGGCATCGCGCACAGGGCCGGGTCGAGGCAGCCCGCGATCATCGCGCTGGCCACCGTCAGGTCGGCACTGGTGCCAGGGTTCAGGCCGGCGGCTTTCAGCTCCCGGTCCCATTGCGCGAGCGCCCCGGCATCGATGGGCTGGCCCGCCTCGAGGCGCCCGTGGAACAGGCGTGCCCGGTCGCTGACGCGCCTTGCCGCCGGCAGCCCGTGCTTGCGCGCGATGTGCGAGTCCGGAAAGCGCGCCAGGAAGGCGAGATAGACTGCCGTCACCGCCCGCTGCAGCCGCCCGGGCCAGGCGCCATGCCCGGCCAGGTGCCTGCGCAGCACCGGCAGGCCGAGCGTGAAGAGGTCGGCATAGCCGTTGGCATACTGGCGCGCCACCGTATCGCGCATGGCAGCCAGCTGCATGGCGGCGCGCAGGCCGACCGTGGGCGTGGCGGCCACGTCCTGCTCCGGCGCGGCGCCAAGGCCGGCCGGCATGGCATGCGCAATGGCCCGGTAGGCGGCTTCGGCATCGGCCACGGTCAGGCCTGCCAGTACCGCCTCGATCCGCTTGCCGAGCGCATCGGCATCGCGCGGCGGCCCGCTTTCCATGGCAGCCGCAAGCGGCGCGCATAGCAGCAGGATGCCAAGGTTGGTATTGCACCGCGCAATCGCCCGGGTTTGCGCGACCGCCTGCTCGATGCGTTCGCCGACCTGGAGCGCGCGGTTGGTCAGCGGGGCCGCCGCCGCCGCCGCGCTGTCCAGGAAGAGCCCGGCGGTCATGCCGTGGCCGGGGGCATCGATGCTGACGTTGCCCGGCTTGGCCACGGTCACGTCCAGCGTGCACGCCCACAGGAATGCCGCCGCCGCGTTGCCGGCCGCCCCGGCGTCCGGTGCCGCCCTCACGCCACGGCTGCGCGGCGCGCGGGTGCGCTGCGCGCCGCGGGCAGCTTGCGGGCCAGCAGGTCGTCGACCAGCAGGCCGGCGATATCGACCCTGGTCACGGACTGGAGTCCATGCCAGGCCGCCACGCCATTGACCTCGATGACCATGGCCCGGTCCGGGTTCTCGCCTTCGCCGATGGGGACGAGATCCACGCCGGCATAGTCGAGGCCAAGCGCCTCGGCAGCGCGCACGGAGAGCGCGGCCAGCGCCGGCGCGAGCTCGGCATGCTCGCAGCGGGCGCCTTGCGCCACATTGTGGATCCAGCCCTGGCTGACGCGGCGCATGGCCGCCACCGCCCGTCCGCCCACCACCAGCACGCGCCAGTCGAATCCGGGCTGGCCTGGCGCGGCCCGGGAGGGCACGAAGCGCTGCAGGTAGGCCACATGCCGGTACGCCGCCAGCGCGGGCAAGGGCACCGGCGCATCGCCCGCCGCCGCCCCGATGCGCCGCAGCCCCTTGCCCTGCGAGCCGAACAGCGGCTTGAGCACCAGCGCGCGCCCGGCCGCGCTTTCGCGCATGACCGTGCGCTGCGCCTGCGGCACGGACTCGCTCACCCAGGTGGCGGGGGTGGGAATACCGGCCAGATGCAGCAGGAAGCTTGTCATGCCCTTGTCCACGCTGCGCTCGATGGCGCGCGCATCGTTGTACACGGGCACGCCCAGCTCGCGCAGCGCGTGCAGGATGCCCAGCCGCAGCGTGACCTGCTCGAAGCTGCCGGAGGCAAGGCCGCGCACGATCACGGCGTCCGGCAGGCCGCGCCCATAGCCCGGGATCACCAGCCCGTGCCAGGCCCAGGTGGTGTCGATCCGGCAGTCCGCCAGGTTGACGCAGCGGCCTTCGCAGGCGCGCTCGCGCAGCGCCTGCTTCAGCCGGGCGGTATGCCAGCCCGTTTCGTCGGTCATGATGGCGACGCGCAGCGGCCCGCGCGATGGGGCGGCGGTCATGTCAGGCCTCCTGCAGCCATTGGGCGCGCAGCAGCGGCAGGTTCGGCGCGCCCGCGTGCCAGGTCCGGCCGGAAGCGAGATTGCTGACCCAGGCCTCGGCCGGGGCGAACAGGGCCGGGTCGATGCGGTAGAAATCGTAGCCGTACTCCTTGAACACGTCGGCGAAGGGCCTTCCATAGTCGCGCGACCTGGCTGACGGGAGGTCCTGTGCCAGCGCCCGGGCGGTGTCGTCGTCGGTGTCGACCGTGAGGTGCACGCTGCCGCCATAGAGGATGGCGTCGTTGGTGCGGCCCATCGCCTCGCCCGCGTCGGCGCCGGGCGGCGGCAGCGGCGCGGCGCCACTGCCGCCGAGGATGCGGTCCAGCGGAAAACCAAGCACGTGCGCCTTGTGCAGCGCAACCTCCAGCACGCGGCCCACCACCTGCGTGGTGCCGGCCAGGCTGGCCGTCGGCGTGAGGACGATGGTCAGTTGCCCGGGCCGCAGCCCGCAGTCCCGCAGGAGCTTCCGGATCACGATCTCCGGCGGCGCGCGGTCGACCTCCAGTACCAGGCAGGCGCTGCCGTCGCCGCCGGGGAGGCGGTCGCGGTAGCCGAGTTCCTCGAACAGCGTTTCCTTGCCGGCCAGCGCGCGCGCCGGCCCGGAGCCCAGCGCGAAGAATGCCTTGCCGCCGGTTTCCTCCTTGCTGGCGCTCAGGCTCCAGCCGGCGTACTGGCTCGCCAGGCAGGCGAGCACGGGCTGGCCGCTGCTGACCTCGATCTGCGTGGGCCAGCCTTCGCTGCCGTGCCGCAGCCGCACCTGGCCCAGCCCGCCCATGCAGATGCCGGCGATGGCGATGCCCGCCTCGACGCTGCCGCGCGCCGCGACGCCGGCATCGACGATGCGCACGCCCTGGGGCCCTTCGGAGACCGCGAGCTGCCACTCGGCACGATGGTCGAGCAGGCGCGCGACGAGCGGCTGGCTGAGCGCGTTGACGCTGAGTGTGCTGGCAGGGCTGGAATGCGTTGTGCTTGGCATGGGTGCCTCGGTTCGATGGTGGATGTGCCGGCGCCTTGCGTTCAGGGCAGTTCGGCCGCCACGGTGCGCGCCATGGCCATGGCTTCGGGGAAGCCCAGGTAGACCGGCCCGGCGGCTTCGCGCATGGCCAGGAACAGCCGGTGCTGGACCTGGTACTTGATATTGCCGATGGCGAGCGCGCCGACCCCCACCGCCCGGCCGGCACCGATGCCCTTGCCGTCGTCCATGGCATCCACCCCGGCGATGCCGGCCGGCGGCACGGCGTTGACGTCGGCGGCCACCAGCAGCTTGCCGGCGGCGGCCCGGTCCGCCTCGCCGACGACCTGGACGCCGGCGCTGGCGGTGGCAAATACGATGTCCGCATCGGCCAGCGCCGCCCGCAGCGCGTCCGCCGAGCGGATCAGGAGGCCCTCGGTCTGCGCGTTGAAGCGCGCATTGGTCTCCCGGCTGATGCGCACGGCCTGTGTCTCGTCGGTACGGTTGGACAGCCACACCTGCGCGCCCAGTTGCGAGGCCAGCGCGCCGGCGACACGGCCGACCGCGCCGCCGCCGCCGAGCACCAGCACCCGCCGGCCGGAGAAATCGGTCCGGTGCGCCTTGCGCAGTTGCCGCTCGACGGCCGCCACCAGCGCCGCGGCGGTGGTGTAGGAACCGCTCGGGTCGGCGAAGACCGATACCGCGAACGGCGGCACCATGGCCTTGCGCGCCGCGTCGAGCATGTCAGCCGCCAGCACCACGTCGCGCCCGCCGATGAATAGGCCCGTGCTGGCCACGCCTTTGGGCCCGCGGGAGAAGATGGCGTCCTGGGTCAGGGCGGCGATGTTGTCGCGGGTGACCTCGGCATAAGGGATGACGTGCTCGTAGCCGGCGTCGATGGCCATGTTGACGTCGAAGGGGCTGGCTTGCCGGCCTGGCGTGAACATGTGGAGGATGTAGGGGCGTGCCATTCTGGGTTGCTCCGTGGTCTGAGGGCTTGATTTCAAATTCATCGGTCCCGGGAGGCAGCATCTGACGTGCCTCCAACCGGCCTTCTCCCGCGGAAGCGGTTCCCGGGGAGAGCGCGGGCGCGCGCTACGCCGTCGCGCGGCAAGCAACCGTCTGCTTCGACAGGCTCGCCTCATGCCGCGCCGGCGGCGCCACCTGTGCTCCGCGATTGGCGCCCGTGACGATGCGGGCCTGGAGGCGCGGCTCCAGCAGCCCCGCCGCGCGCACGCCGGCCACCGCCTGTTCCGCCGCTGCCTGCGAGGGCACGATGGCGAATCCGGTCGGACCCCACGAGCTCTGGCCGATCGCGGCCGCGTTGGCATGGGCGTGGCGCGAGATCCAGTCCAGCGCGCGGCTGACCGCCGGACTGCTGTACACGCCTCCCTGCGCCGGCGCGAAGTAGCCGCCGATGACCTGCTGCAGGTGATTGAGCCCCGCGGCGAAGGGCGCGAAATCCTGCTCGGCCGCCGCCGGCAGGATCTGCATCAGCACGCGGTGGCAGAGATCGGCGGACAGTGCCTGCGGGAAGGACGGGAGCCCTTGCATGGCCTGCTTCTCAGCCGTGCCGTGCAGGCCGGTGCGGCTGTGGTCGAGCAGCAGCACGATGCGCCAGCCGGGCGGGAAGTCGAAACGCGCCGTCAACGGCGCCACGCTGCCCGCGCTGCGCGGGCCGCTGTCCACCAGCAGCCCGCCGCGTTCGAACGCGGCGATGCCGACGCCGGAGCGGCCTCCGCGTCCGAGCAGGCGGGCGATGTCGGCGCCCGACCACGGCAGGCCGTGCAATCCGGCGAACGCCCGGCCCAGCGCCAGCGCCAGCTGCGTGCCCGAGCCAAAGCCCGCATGTGCCGGCAGTACCTCATGCAGCCACACCGCCAGCGGCTGCTGGATGCCGCTGGCCTGCTTCAGCCGTTCCAGCCAGGCTGAGACGCGCGGGACTTCCTGTCGCGCGGCAGGGTCCGCCGCGGCGACCCGGTCCTGCGCCGCCGGGCCGAGATCGAGGAGGGTCGACGGACCGCCGATCGACAGGCCCAGGCTGCCGAAGCGCCGCCCCAGCGAAGCGCCCGGGTCGAGAAAACCCAGATGCAGGCGCCCGTTGGCGTGAACCCTGACCGTGCCGGGCGGGTTGAGGCCATGGCTGTCGCGGGCAGGCCTGTCGGACTTGTCGAACTTATCGAGCTTATCGAGCGTTTGCATGGATGAGGGCCTTTCGCGAATCGCCTTGCCAGCCTGATCGGGTCGATCCAGTTAATCCAGTCACTAGTCACTAGTCACTAGCCACTAGCAAACGGCATACCATTGCGCCGGGCGCCTGCCAGCGAAGGGCGCACGGCCGGGCGGGTGACAGCGTGTCATGGTCCGCGTCCCGCTTTGCGGACAAGGTGTCATGGCGCAAGGCGGGACGCGGGTGAAGCGCTCTCAGTCCCCGGCTGCAGGCCGTGACGCCGCCGCCTCCCGTGCGATCTCGATGCATAGCAGGCGCATCTTGCGGTACAGCGTATTGCGGCTGACCCGCAGCGTGCGGGCCACGGTGCTGACGTTCCAGCGGTGTATCTGCAGCAGGTCCAGGATGGTTTTGCGTTCGTTCAACTGGATGGCGTTGAAGGGCGGCAGGGTTTCCTGCGCGGCCTTGCCCGCCTCGGCCCCGTCGCTGGCAGCGCCACGGCCATGGCGTGCAGGGCGTGGCGCGCCTTGCACGACTTCCGGCGGGAGTTGCCGGCTGGTCAGCCGCGCGCCGTCGCACAGGGCCACGGCGGTGCGCAGCGCGTAGCGCAGCTGGCGCAGGTTGCCGGGCCAGTCGTAGCGCATCAGCGCCTGCTCGGCGTCCGGCGCAAGCGTGGGCGGGGCCTCGCCCGGGCCCGCTTCCTCCGCCAGGATGGCGTGGATCAGGGCCAGCCGGTCGGCGCGCTCGCGCAAGGGCGGCAGGCGCAGTTCAACGCCGCTCAGCCGGTAGAACAGGTCCTCGCGGAAGCGCCCGTCGTGGACCAGTTCGGCCAGGTTGCGGTGGCTGGCGCTGATCAGCTGGAACTCGACCCTGGTAGCGGTCTCGGAGCCCAGCGGCGTTACCCGCCGCTCCTCCAGCACGCGCAGCAGGCGCGCCTGCAGGGCCATCGGCATGTCGCCGATCTCGTCGAGGAACAGCGTGCCGCCGTCGGCCTGCAGGATCTTGCCGCGCCGGCCTTCGCGCTGGGCGCCGGTAAAGGCGCCCGCCCGGTAGCCGAACAGCTCGCTTTCGATCAGCGATTCCGGCAGCGAGGCGCAATTGATGGCAACGAACGCGCCCCGCGCCGCCGGGCTGGCGGCGTGCAGCGCATTGGCGAAGACGTCCTTGCCGGTGCCGGTTTCGCCATGAAGCAGGACGGGCACATTGCGCGCGATGACCCGCGTGGCGAGCCGGATCTGCGCGTCCATGCGCGGATCGCCCGCGGCTGGCAAAGCGTGCCCGGGCGCTGGCGCCGCGGACTCGCGCGGCGCGGCCTGGCGCGCCGCCGGGCGGGCCACCCGCGGCTGGCAGTCCTGCGGCGGCTGCTGCGCGACCATGAAAAAGCGGTCGGATGCCTGCGCGAGATAGACCGGCACCGGATGAAAGGACTGGCGCGCGCTGCGCGCCACGAGTTCGTCGAGCGTGCTCATGAACAGTTCGTCGATGCGCTTGCCGCGCAATGCCTGCATCGAATGGCAGCCGAGCTGGAGCAGGGCGCTGCGGTTGGCGGCGAGCACCACGCCGTCCCGGTCGACCGCGAGCTTGCCCTCGCCGGCGGTGTAGACCAGTTCCGGCTGGCTGTGGAAGCGGATCGGATAGGCATGGCGCAAGCGGGCGTCGAACAGCCGGTTCTCGATATTGCGGCACGACATGCCGACCAGGACCGGGGAATGCTGCTGCAGCAGCAGGGGCGAGCGGCTGGTGACATCGAGCACCGCCGCCAGCTCGCCGTTCTCGTCGAAGATCGGCGCCGCCGAGCAGGTGAGGGCGGCATAGCGCTGGAAGAAATGCTCGTGCTGGCGGATCGCCACCGCGCCGCCTTCCGCCAGGCAGGTGCCCATGCCATTGGTGCCGGCTTCGCGCTCGCTCCAGATGGCGCCGACGCGCAGGCCTTCCGGGGCGATCTCCCGCGCGAACCGGTCGGAGGCGACCAGATGCATGACGACGCCCTCGGCATCGGTCAGCATCACCGCCATATCGGGGTCGGCGAGCTGTTGATAGAGCGTGGTCATCTCCAGCCGGGCACAGTCGGCCAGGGCATCGAAGCGTTGGCTACGCTCGCGCAGTTCGCTGGCGGAGAGCACCGGCGGCACCGGACGCAGTTCCGGATCGAGCCCGTATTCGCCCAGGCAACGGGTCCATGAGCGAACCACCGCGGCGCTGGCATCCGTCGCCGACTGCGGGCAGGCGACGGCGCGCGCAATGCGCTCGGCATGGGTGCCCGCGGGCCGCACGGGGAGCTGGGTCAGGGTCAAGGCCGTCATGGATAGGTCTCCTGCTGCGCTGGCGTACTTCCGTGGCAGGAGTCTGCGCAACGGGGCCGGCGGCCGCAATACCTCTTAGGCGGTAGCCACGCCCGCCGAGGGACGGGGACGGGCGGCAGCTACTACCTAGGAGGTAGTGCCAAGTGGAAATGGCTGGGCGGGCGTGCGCTGGCCATACTCGACACCAATGCAAGCACCCCAGCGGAGAGCACACATGAGCAGACAATCCATCCTGAACGCACGGCATCGCGAGCTTGGCTCGAACCTGGACGGCGACACCTGGAACGATATGCCGATCCCCTGGCGCTACCGGCGCGATCCGCAGGACGAGGTGGTGGCCGTGCGCACCGCCGCCGGCCTGTACGACATCAGCGGCCTGAACATCGTCAAGGTGTCCGGTCCCGATGCCGCCGCGGTCATCGACGGCATGGTGCCGATCGATGTGCACCGCCTGCGCCCGGGTACCGCGCGGCTGGCCGCCGCCGTCGACGAGAACGGCGCCGTCAGCGATGACCTGATGGTGATCTGCGATGGCGAGAACCGGTACCGCCTGTCCCACGGCAGCGGCAATACGCAGCGGCAGCTGGCCGCGCTCTCCCAGGGGCGCGACGTGGCCTGGGAGCAGGACTTCGATGTGCACATGCTGTCGCTGCAAGGGCCGCGCGCCGCGGCCATCCTCAAGGCGCACGTCGGCATCGCCCTGCCTTCCCTGCCGTACTTCGCGCACCGCGAGACCACCCTGTTCGGCCACGGCATCGTCATCTCCCGGGGCGGCTACTCCGGCGAGGAAGGCTTCGAGATCGCCTGCGCGTCCGCGGACGCGGTCGCCCTGTGGGACGCGCTGCTGGAGGCAGGCAAGCCGCAAGGGCTGATTCCCTGCGCCTGGGATTCGCTCGAGCTGGCGCGGATCGAGGCCGCCCTGCTGTTTTTCCCTTTCGACATGCCGGAAGGCGACACCACGCCGTGGGAGGTCAATCTCGGCTGGGCCATCGACACCGACAAGGCCGCCGGCTATGTGGGCAAGGCGGCGCTGCTGAATGCGCGCGGCAAGGAGCGCTTCTTCCAGGCCGGCGTGGCGGTGCGCCATGACCGCGCGGTGGAGGCCGGAGCGAAGATCTTCGTGGATGGCAAGGAGGCTGGCGTGGTGACCAGCGCCACCTTCAGCCGCTACCTGATGCAATCGCTGGCGCTGGTGCACCTGCTGCCGGGCTGCAAGGCGCTGGGCACCAGGGTCGAGATCCGCGACGGCAACGGCACCCATGCGGGCACGGTGACGAAGACGCCGTTCTACGATCCGCAGCGCCTGCGCACCCAGGTCAAGGCTGCCTGAACCCC
>NZ_JARJLM010000570.1 GCF_029335485.1 Cupriavidus basilensis | reverse complement strand
CGCGGGCGCTGCCTTCGCTGCGGCCGCCGCTGCGGCTACGGCGCCGTTCTCCGGATTCTCCGCCTGCTCCAGGTAGCTGACGAAGGCATCCTCCAGCGTTTCCGCATGGCAGCTTTCCCGCAGCGCCTCAGGGCTGCCCACCGCCAGCACGCGGCCACGGTGCATGAAGGAGATGCGGTCGCAGCGCGCCGCCTCGTTCATGAAGTGCGTGGAGACGAAGATCGTCACGCGCTGCTGGCGCGAGAGCTGGACCAGGTGGCGCCAGAACATGTCGCGCGCGCCGGGATCCACGCCGGAGGTGGGCTCGTCGAGGATCAGCACTTCGGGATGGTGCAGGCAGGCGGCAGCCAGCTGCAGGCGCTGGCGGATGCCGAGCGACAGGGAAGCGGGGCGCGCATCGGCGTGCTGGTCCAGCTCGAAATCGAGCAGGGCCCGCCCGACCGCCTGCTGCGCGGCTTCGCCCTCCATGCGGTAGAGCCTGGCATGCAGGTCCAGGTTCTGCCGTACCGTCAGTTCCTCGTAGAGCGAGAACGCCTGCGACATATAGCCCACCCGCATGCGGGTGCGCATATCGCCGGCGTCGATGGTCTGGCCGAGCAGGCGCGCGGTGCCGCTGGTGGCATCGAGCAGCCCGGTCAGCATCTTCATGGTGGTGGTCTTGCCGCAGCCATTGGAGCCGAGAAAGCCGAAGATCTCGCTGCGCTCGATGCGAAAGCTCACATTGTCCACGGCGGTAAAGGCACCAAAGCGCCGCGTCAGCCCCTCGGCCTCGATGGCCGGCTCGTCGCCATCGGGCGGGCGGGGCGGTATCACCAGCCCCGTGGCATCGCCGCGCCGGGCTGCCGGCAGCAGCGAGATATAGGCCTGCTCCAGGTCGCTGGTGCCCGCGCGCGCCAGCACATCGGCGGTGCGGTCGCACACCAGCACCTTGCCCGCATCCATGGCCACCAGGTGCTCGAAGCGCTGCGCCTCCTCGATATACGCGGTGGCGACGATCACCGTCATATTGCGATGCTCGGCGCGCAGGTCCTCCACCAGGCTCCAGAACTGGCGCCGCGACAGCGGATCCACGCCTGTGGTGGGCTCGTCGAGAATCAGCAGGTCCGGGTTGTGGACCAGCGCGCAGCACAGGCCGAGCTTCTGCTTCATGCCGCCGGAGAGCTTGCCCGCCGGACGGTCCGGGAAAGGCGCCAGGCCGGTGGCGGCCAGCAGGCGCTCGATGCGCCGGCGCCGCTCGGCGCCGCCCAGGCCGAACAGCCGGGCAAAGAAATCCACGTTCTCGTAGACCGACAGCGTCGGATACAGATTGCGCCCCAGCCCCTGCGGCATGAACGCCACGCGCGGCAACAGCGCCTCGCGGGCCTGCCGGTCGCGCAAGTCGGCGCCCAGCACCGAGGCATTGCCCTGCTGGATGCGCTTGACGCCGGCAAGCACGCCGAGCAGCGTCGATTTACCGACGCCATCGGGGCCGATCAGGCCGATGGTGGCATTGCCGGGCAGCGTGAGCGACACACTGTCCAGCGCCACGCTGGCGCCGTAGCGGTGCGACAAGCCATCGATGCGGATGGCCGCGGCACCGTCGGGGTGCGGGCTTGGCATGGCGTCAGGCCGGCTGCTGGCGCAGCGTCAGCGCGGCGGGCCAGGGCTGGGTCGCATCCAGGCGCACGAAGCCATCGCCCGTCATGCCGGCCTTCAGCCTGGCCGCATAACGCCGGGCGACCTCGGGCGTCAGCTGCAGCTTGACGCGATACATCAGCTTGGCCCGCTCGGCATCGGTCTCGACATACTTGGGGGTGAACTGCGCCTCGCTGGCCACAAAGCTGATGCGCGCCGGAATCGGCTCGTCCCGCATCGCATCCAGCACGATGCGCGCCTCGTCGCCGATGGCCAGCCTGCCGGCGGCGCCGGCGGGCAGGAACACCGTGAAATACATATCCGCCAGGTTCAGCAGCGACACCACGCGGCCGCCCGCCGGCAGCACGGTACCGACCTCGACCACGCGATACTCCACGCGGCCGGCCACCGGCGCATGGATGGTGGCCTCGTCCAGCAGGACCTTCAGGCGGGCGATCTGGGCATCGGCCTCCGCGATCGCCGCGTTAGCCTCGCCAAGCGCCGCGCGCGCGCCGCTCACGCCAGCGCTCTCGCCATCCAGGCCAAGCTGCCGGCGATCGCGCTCCACGGAAGAAATCTGGCGGTCCTGGTAAAGCTTGACCGCCTCGGTCAGCTCCAGCCGCGCCAGGCGCTGACGGCTGGCACGCCCTTCGATCTCCGCCTGCGCGCGCGACGCAGCCTGCACGGCGCGCTCCCGGGCGGCGGTGGCAAGGCTGAGCTGAGCCAGCAGCTCGGCGTCATCCTGTCGGGCCACCACGGCGCCAGCGGCCAGGGCATCGCCCTCGCGAACCGGCAGATCGACGACGCGGCCCGGATACTTCACCGCCACGTCGAGCCGGCCGATCTCCATGCGCCCGTTGCTGTGGACCACATATGCCGGCCACGGATCGCGCTGGCTGCCAAGCCACCACATGGCGGTTCCAATGGCGGCGGCAACGAACAATACCGCTATACCCCAGCCTGGTTTGAGTTTCATCGGCTACCTGTGCACCTGTGCGCTGAATGATGGAATGCCGCCGGAGGGCTCCAGGGTTTCAGGGTGTCGGGCGAAGGGGAGGGGAGACGACAAAGACAGACCTTGATCCGTGGGGCGGCGGCGTAGGTTTCAATGCTATCGGGCGGGGTGGGGCGCGGACTTGATCTAGCGCAAGTCGGTGCCGGTGGAGGCACTTTTTTGAAGGAGGGTTCTAATTGGCGCGGGGGTGGATCTTATGGTGCGGGTTTGTGGCTCGCCCGGCGCCGCCGAGCCCGTAGCGCCATCTGCTGCAGCGGCATCGGTGCCAGGCGGCACGATACTCCCGCAAGCGGGCCAGGGCGGCGCAGCCCAGGCTCGTTTGCGAGTTGGCCCAGCTTACGCGGCACAGGCGAAGGAGGCGATACGCTGGTACAGCGCCCAGTTTGCCAGCACGACGCGATAAGGCGCAATGACAAGGCCCTTGCCGCCGCCCCATCTCCAAGCGTGAGTTGAGTGCCCGCGCCACCGCCGATGTAGAGACCGATAAGGCCCACACTCGCACTCGATGGCAACTTGTGATCATGGCCTCCAGCATGCGGCATGCCAGCATCGATTCTGTTAATCAATGTGACTTTGCCGGCCCGGCCATTGCCTTCGGCGCGACCCCAACGTATCCTGTGACCGTCGCTGCAACCACAGCGACCGGGTTTGGAAGCCCGATTTGCGAAAGGCGGATAGCCGCCTAACGGCGGCATTCTTATGTCCGCCCGCCTTCGCACGCCTTCAATGGGCGGGCCTTGGCAGGGAGGGCTTCGGCCCTGCCGGGTTCTTTCGCAACCGGTCTTCCAACCTTGCCATGCGCCCGCCCCCCAAAATCGAAAGCGGGGGAGCGGATCACCGCTGTCTGTGGAGGTCCCAGCATGCCCCAGTCTCCGCCTGCCCGTACGGGGCATTCCCCAAACCTCAGAGTCCGCGCTAGCGGCCGCTACGCGCCGTGTGGCGGCATTGCCGCGTCGCCGGCTGATGCGGAGGGCCGACCATGACGGCGCACGCCAGCATTGCCCATCTCCTGTCGCACCTGCATCAAGACGAGAGCAGCGCCTATCTGCGCACGGCCGACGAGCACGAAGCCGTGGCGTTGGAAGCCAACCGCGCCGTGATGCGCCTGGCCGAGGGCCTGCAAGCCGTGGGCCAGATGGCACGGATCTACACGGACGGCGGATCGCCCGACCAGAACGTGGTCGCGGCGGCGTTCGTGCTGATGGAGGAAACCGCCTCGGTGATCTCCGGCCTGGCCTGTGTGGCGGAGGGCGCGTGGGCGCGTACCGCCGGGCTGAGGGATGCGGCGCCGTGAAGCCACTCATGGCATCCCGCGCTGCCCGCTAGCCCCACTACGCATGCCGCCCCACAGCCCGAGCAGGCCAACCGGCAGCAGCAGCGCCCACTGCGGAAGTTCGAGCAGGAGCCCCTCTTCCGGCCGCATCAAGGCAACAGCGATGAAAATCCCGCCAAATCCCAGCCAGAGCACCGAGAGAAAGAGGACCAGGTAGCGGGATGCGATGGCATGGCGAGGGAACGCCGCGACGAGCAGCGCAACGGATGTCAGCGCCAGCGTAGCCGAAACCAGATGCCAGACGGCGTACAGCGTCAGCTTGGGCGCCACGGGGAGCGAAGATGCCAGCAAGGGAGAGGCCACGTCCGCGCCGCCGGCGAGTATGTGGACAATGGCCGTGAAGGCTGCCAGCAGGGCGGAACAAAAGAGTGGTCTGTTCATCGTCGGGTTGCGTGTTAAGGATATCGAAGCAGCAACCCCCTAAAGCTACCAGCTCCTGACGCGCCCCGTATCCGCATGCACGAACTGCTCCTGCGCATAGAAGCCCACGCCGCCGCCGTGCAGCGACAGCGCGGCGTCGCGCAGGTCGGATAGCGGCACGCCGGGCAGGCGGATATCGATGGCCTTGCCGTCCATATGCAGGCTGTGGCTGGCCACGCCGCCGCCGCGCGTCTTGCGCAGGCGGGCGTTGGTGGCCGGGCTGCGGTAGCCGGAGATGACCTGGAAGGGCGCGTCGCAGCACAGCGTTTGCTTCAGCTGGTAGAGCAGCGCGAACAATTGCGGGTCGATCGCGCCGACTTCTCCGGAGTAGTGGTCGCGCAGGAAGCGGTTGAGCGTGGCCAGCGATTCGGGCACGAACTGATCGCCCACCGCGTAGACGATGGAGAGATGCTCGCCGGTGTGGGTGTGGTCGAAGGACAGGCGGCGTGCATCCGGCAAGCCCGCCAGGGCCGGGCGGGCCGATAGCGGCAGCAGCGCGCCGGCCAGGGCCAGCCGGCCGGTGTGGCGCAGGAACAGGCGGCGGGGATCACTGGGCGGCTTGGTCATCGGAGACTCCTTTGGCGCAATGTCATGCAATGGATCCGCTATTCAACCTTCCCGATCTTGCGCGCGTTTCGGTCCGCACGGAAGCCCGTCCGGCCGGCGCCGCGTTGCCGCAGGGCGTCATCCAGCACCTTGTCCAGGCCATAGATGTCGGAGAAGAAATAGATCCGCCCGTCGGCCTTGGCGAGCGCCGTGCCATAGGCGAGCACCACCGGCAGCGGCTGCTGCAGCCGCAGCGTGCTGGATTGACCTTTCTCCATGGCCTCGCGGATGCGCGTGTCGGTCCAGCCGGGCGTGTCCTGCAGCACGAAGCTGGCCAGCGCCACCGGCGCCTCCACGCGGATGCAGCCATGGCTCAGGTCGCGGCGGTCGCGCGTGAAGAGTTGCGGCGCGGGCGTGTGGTGCAGGTAGATGTTGTCGTTGTTGGGAAAGATGAACTTGATGTCGCCCAGCGCGTTCTTCGGCCCCGGGCGCTGCCGTATGCGCAGTTCCCCGCGCTGTACGGCATCCAGGCTGGCCGCCGAAAGCGTGGTCACCGCCTTGCCGTCGGCGCCGACGAACTCGAAGCCTTGCCGCGCGAAGTAGCCGGGATCGCGGCGCAGCCGCGGCACGGTCTCCGCGCGCGCGATGGAGGGCGGCACGTTCCAGTACGGGCTGAACTCGATATACCGCATGTCTTCCTTGAACAGCGGCGTGCGCGTATCCAGCGCCTTGCCGACGATGACCTTCATCTCGGCCTTGACCTGCACGCTGCCGTCGCGGACTTCATAGGCGCGCAGCACGAACTCCGGCACGTTGACCACGATCATGCGCCGCCCCTCCAGCAGGGGCGTCCAGCGCAGGCGTTCCATCGTCAGTTCGATCTGGCGCACCCGGCTGGCCGGCGGCACATTCAGTTGCGCGAAGGTCCCCGCGCCGATCGTGCCGGCGGCTTCCAGGCCATGGCGGGCCTGAAACGCCTTGACGCCTTCCACCAGCGCGCCTTCATAGCGCGCGGGGACGGGCGTGCCGGCGGGGAGATCGCCCAGGGCAAGCAGGCGCTGCGTCAGGACGGGCAGGCCCGCGTAGGCCTGGCCGCGTGTCAGCGTCTTGCCGGGCAGCGGTGGCAGCGGCGCCTGCCAGGCGGGGCTGGCGGCCAGCGCGCGGTAGCGGGCAAGCGCCTGGCGCAGCGTGCCATAGAGCGGGAACGACGGCGCGGCTTCCCGCACCGCTTCGGGCAAGCGGTGCGCGGCGACGGCCCCGCGCAGGTAGCCGGGGGGATCGAAGTGCGGGTCCGGCGCCGCGGAAAAATTCTCGTGAATCCTGCGCGGGTCGACCCGGCCGCCGTGCAGGTCGGCGAGATAGCGTTGCATGGCTGCTGTCAGCGTCTCGTCGAGCAGCGTTTCGGCGTCCGGCGCCAGCGGTCCGCTCTCGGCCTGGGACAGTGCGCGGCGCAGCTCGTCGGCGTCATAGTCGCGCGGTTCCAGCCCGTCGGCGGCGGACGCGGCGAGGATGTCGACGGCCTGCCGCGCTGCGGCGGCGGGACGGCCCTGCGCAAACCAGAGCGCGGTGTCGGCGGCCAGCGCGCCGGCATGCCAGCTTGCGGCCAAGGCGGCCAGCAGGCCGGCCAGCAAGCCAGGCGCGGGGCGGAGGAAGGCGGCGCCACGCCGCGGCCGATGCGTGGCGAGTCCGGTCCGTGGTGCCGTCACTCCTTGATTTCGCTGCGCACCATCAGCACCGGCTTGTTGCTCCTGTGAAGCACGCCCTCGGACACGCTGCCCATGATCAGGCGGCGGATGCCGCGGCGGCCGTGGGTGCCGAGCACGATCAGGTCGGCATCCCAGCGCTCGGCTTCCTCGACGATGGTGGAGGAGATCTGCCCGGGCGAGACGGGCTTCTCCAGGAGTTTCGTGGTATGCGGGATGCCCGCTTCCGCCAGGCGCTTGGCGGCGGCTTCCAGCGCCTCGCGTCCGGCCGCGAGGATGGCATCCGTCAGTTGGCGGGGGTCGTAGCTGCCGGCCAGGAAGAACACGTCGTTGTCGTCCGCCACGTAGAGCGCCTGCACTTCGCTGCCGGTCGCCTTGGCGACGATGATGGCCTGGCTCAAGGCAAGCTCCGCAGAGCGGCTGCCGTCCACCGCAAGCAATATCCTCTGGTACATGATGCGTCTCTCCTGGCTAAGCTGTCGCAACGTTCGCAAGGCGACCGTCGGTGACGGGCCTCCTGATCAGCAGCATAAGGGGCGGCACGGACGGCGTGTTGACGTACGTCAAGCGCCCGCTTCGACACGCAGTACCGCGGCCCCGCTCAGGCTGCCGGCGCGCAGGTCCGCAAGCGCGGCATTGGCCTGCTCCAGCGGATAGACCGTGACGCTGGTGCGCAGCGGGGTGGCGTCGGCGAAGCGCATCAGCGCCACGCCGTCGGCGCGCGTGAGGTTGGCGACCGAGACCAGGGCGCGTTCTTCCCACAGCAGGCGATACGGAAAGCTCGGGATGTCGCTCATGTGGATGCCGCCGCAAACCACCGTGCCGCCCTTGGCGACGGCCTGCAGCGCCAGCGGCACCAGGGCGCCGACCGGCGCGAAGATCAGCGCGGCATCGAGCGGCCGCGGCGCCGGCTGGTCGCTGGGGCCGGCCCAGCATGCGCCGGTATCGAGGGCGAAGCGGCAGGCGGCGGTGTCGCCGGGGCGCGTGAAGGCAAAGACCTCGCGTTGCTGCGCCACGGCGATCTGGGTCACCAGGTGCGCCGCCGCGCCGAAACCGTAGATGCCGATGCGCCGCGCGCCGCCCGCCATGCGCAGCGTGCGATAGCCGATCAGGCCGGCGCACAGCAGGGGCGCGGCGTGTACGTCGTCGTAGTGGTCCGGGATGTGAAAGCAGTAGCGGCTGTCGGCCACCACGTACTCGGCATAGCCGCCGTCGCGCGTATAGCCGGTGAACTGCGGCGCGTCGCACAGGTTCTCGCGATGCGTGGTGCAGAACCCGCAGTGTGCGCAGGTCTGCCCGAGCCAGGGCACGCCGACCCGGTCGCCCGCGGCGAAGCCGGTCACGCCGGCGCCGCACGACTCCACCTTGCCGACAATCTCGTGGCCGGGAACGAGCGCCGGCTTCGGGTGCGCGAGCTCGCCGTCGAGGATGTGCAGGTCGGTGCGGCAGACGCCGCAGGCGCTCACCGCGATCCGCACCTCGCCCGGGCCGGGCACCGGCACCGGCACGCGGGCCAGGCGCAGCATCGGGCCGGTGCCGTCGAAGACCATGGCGCGCATCGATTCCTGCATGGCGTTCTCCTCTCCGGCCAGGGGCACGGGGGTTTGCTCCTTCATGCTAGGCCACGCGCAGCGGCGCCGCTTGACCCGCATCAAGGCCACCGCGAGGCCGTGTGCGACGCGGCGCACCCGGAAAGCTGCGAAAGGGATGATCCACATCAATATGCGGGCGGCCGGCGCGCACAAACTGGAGGCATCGGGACCGGGCCCGCCAGGGTGGCGGCGCCATGCCCTTGTCCATGACCTGTGACCGCGCATCGGCAGTGACTTGGCAGCGGCCGGGTGCCGACCGGTATTCCGGAGGGAGAAACAAGATGTACAGCAAGATCCTGGTTGCCGTGGACGGCAGCGAATCGGCCGCGCAGGCGTTGACGGAAGCCCTGCGCCTGTGCGCGGCGCTGGGCGCCGGGCTGACGGTGGTGCATGTGATCGATAACAGCTATCTGCGGTACGAAGTGGGATATGTCGACCTGACCGACTTGCGCACCAGCCTGATCGATGCCGGGCAGATGCTGCTCGACGAGGCCAAGGCCAAGGCGGCGGCCAGCCAGGTGAAATGCACGACCCTGATGATCGACGAGGTGTTGGCGCTCGGCGACGTTGCCACGGCGATCGAGCAGGCCGCCAGGCAGGCGGGCGCCGAACTGCTGGTGGTAGGCACGCATGGCCGCCGTGGCGTGCGCCGCCTGCTGATGGGCAGCGTGGCGGAGGGCCTGGTGCGGCAGTGCCGCCTGCCGGTGCTGCTGGTGCATGCGCCGGTGCCGAAGGTCAAGGCGGACGCCGAGCCCGCGCAGTAGGGGCGGCACTGAATTGACCTGAATCAAGGGCCACCCCTTCACGCTCCCTAGACTGGAAGCGGGCTCTCTCGAACACGGCGGGAACATCATGGAATACGCCAGCATCATGGTCCATCTGGACACCAGCCCGCGCGCGCTGGACCGGCTTGGCATCGCCGCGCGCCTTGCCGCGGCGCGGAATGCCAGGCTGATCGGGCTGTATGCCGGCTTTGCGCCGGATGCCGCCTGGTTCTACCTGATGGAGGGCGCCGCGACCTACGTCGAGGAAGACCACCAGCGGCGCGACGACGCCCGCGAGGCTGTGCGGCAGCGTTTCCTCGAAACCACCAGGGACCTGGGCGTGGAGGCCGGGTGGCGCGCGGTGGAGGGCGCACCTTTGACGACGGCGCTGCGCGAGGTGCGCGAGGCCGATCTCGTCGTCGCCGGGCAATACGATCCGGCCGACCCGGACAGCTTTGTCGCGACCCGGTTCCTGGAGACCCTGGTACTCGACAGCGGCAGGCCGGTGCTGGTCATTCCGTACGCGGGGAAGTTCGACGTGCCCGGCGCGCGCGCCATGGTGGCGTGGAATGGCAGCCGCGAAGCCACGCGTGCCCTGCATGACGCCATGCCGCTGATTGCAGGGGGCGCGGCCAGGGTGCTGTGCGCGCAGGGCGCCGGCCCGCGGCCGGATGCAAGCCTGCCTGGCCACGCCGTGGCGGCGCTGGCGAGCCACGGTGTGCAGGCCGATGTCGAGCACTGCCAGGAAGGCTCCGACCTTGCCATCGGGGAAATGCTGCTGTCGCGCGCGGCGGACTTCGGCGCCGACCTGGTGGTGATGGGCGCCTACGGCCGCGGCCGCCTGCGCGAACTGGTATTGGGCGGCGTCACACGGACCATGCTGGACAGCATGACGTTGCCGGTTCTGATGTCACATTAGGTGCGCATTGGGTGCGCATCAGGGGTGCATCAGGGGCGCAGCGCGCGGGCGCTGCGGCTATGACCGCCTCTGTGACCGCCGGTTATTGCGTCACGGTGCCCACGGGAAAGCCCACGGTCTGCGCGAGCAACGGGACCTCATCCTCGTTGAGCGACATCGCTTCGGCAAGCCGTCTGTGGTTCAGCCATCCGCGTACCACCGCGCCCAGCCCCGCGGACGCGCAATAGAGGTAGACGTTCTGCGCGATCGCGCCTGCGGTGACAGCGGAGAACATCTCGCGCTGGCTGGGGGCCAGCGCGGTCATGCGGCTGAAGTTCGCGACATAGATCAGGTCCAGTGGCGCTTCGCCGACGAAATCCCGGTATCCCGTCAGGTTGCGCGCGTCGACCGCGCGCTTCAGGTCCAGGCGGTGGTGGGCCGTGTCGTAGCGATAGAGACCCTGCGGCAGCGCCACGTAGATATCGATCTCGTTCAGGCCGTGCGGCGAGGGCGCGGTGCGTCCGCCGCCGGCGCTGCGGTTGACGCCATCGGCCGCCCACAGCAGGTCGCCGAGCAGCCGGGTGCTCAGCGCTTCGTTGCCGAACGCGCGGCTGCTCTTGCGTTGCCAGAGGGCGCCCATGAGCGGCAGGCCGCCGCTCATGTCCGGCGCCGGCAGGGCGATGCGTTCGCCGCCTTCGCCGCTTGCCGGCCGCGGCTGCAATCCGGGCCGGGCTTCGAATGAAAGGGGCTCGACTTCGCTCATGTGTCACCTCGTCGTGGCAGATGGAAGTTGCGGGCCGGCTGGCTGGCGCGGGCCGGGGCGTTTCCAGCTTAGGCGCGCGGCAGGCCGGCGCATTGATCTGCATCAGCCGGCCGGCACCGGGTCGCCGACCCGCACCACATGGCACCACTCGTCGCTGTCCAGCGGCTCCTGCACGCGCCGCTGCCGCTCCAGCACTTGAAGGGTGGCGTCGGACGGATCGTCCCCC
>NZ_JARJLM010000056.1 GCF_029335485.1 Cupriavidus basilensis | reverse complement strand
TACTGCCCCGCCAGGAAGGCCGGCGCGGCGCTCTCGCCCAGGTCGATCGAGAAAGCGATGGTGGAGTCAGAGAGCTTGTCCACCGCCGCCAGCTTGCCCTGGTAGCTGCTCACGCCGGTCTTGCAGGCGGCCGACGACGCCGGCACCCTGATCACGCAATCCGAGCGCGGGCGCGTCTGGCAGGCCAGCACATAGCCCTTGGCCGCTTCCTCGGGCGTCAGGGCGTCTTCGATATAGCTCGACGCCGGCAGGTCGTACTCGCCGGATTCGCACAGGCCGCGGCAGGTGCCGCAGGCGCCGTCGCGGCAGTCCAGCGGGATATTGATCTGCTGGCGATAGGCCGCGTCGGACAGGGTTTCATTGGCGGCGCAGGTGATGAAGCGGGTGACGCCGTCTTCGAACTGCAAGGCGATGTTGTATTCCATGGCGTGATTCCTCCGGCGCGTCCGCTCAGATGTGATAGATGTCGATGACCTGGTTGATGTAGTCGTTCTTCAGCACGACGTACTTGTCCAGGATCCGCGGGCGCTCGCCGGCAAAGTCGATGACGTAGCGCGACATGCCGAAATAGCTGTAGTTGCGCTTGTAGCGGTGGCTCAGCGTGTGCCAGTTGAAGCGCACCGTGCAGACGCTGCCTTCCTGGCGCTCCAGTTCGACATTGCTGATGTTGTGGCTGGTGCGGGTATCCGGCATGGTGGCGCTGGAGCGCTCGGTCTTGATGCGGAACACGCGGTCTTCCAGGCCCTGGCGGTTCGGGTAGTAGATCAGCGAGATCTCGCGCTGCGGATCGGTCACCAGCGTGTCGTCGTCGTCCCAGGATGGCATCCAGAACGCGGCGTCGGGGTGGTAGCAGGCCAGCCATTCATCCCATTGCTCGTCGTCCAGCAGGCGGCTTTCGCGGTAGAGGAAGCCCTGGATATCCGCAAGGCTGATCGTGGCGTTCGTGCTCATGCTTCGCTCTCCTTGCCTGCCTCGGCGCCGGTGGCTTTCTTCATGACGTCCAGCCAGTAGCGGTGCTGCACCGTGTACAGGCCTTCGTCCTCGGTCTTGACGCCGCTCATCAACGGCTTGAGGCCGATCTTCCGGGCGGCCTCGTCGGGCCCTTCCACCCAGTGCGTGGCGCCGCGGCACATATCGTTCCATTCCACCGCGCTGCCGGCGTAGCCTTGCTGGCAGGCGCGGAATTCCTCCAGGTCGTCGGGCGTGGCCATGCCGCTGACGTTGAAGAAATCCTCGTACTGGCGGATGCGGCGGGCGCGCGCGTCGTCCGCCTCGCCCTTGGGCGCGATGCAGTAGATGGTGACTTCGGTCTTGTCGACGGAAAGCGGGCGCAGCACGCGGATCTGCGAGCCGAACTGGTCCATCAGGTAGACGTTGGGGTACAGGCACAGGTTGCGCGAGTTCTGGATCATCCAGTCCGCCGTCTCGGCGCCGCAGCGCTCGGCGAATTCCTCGCGGCGGCTGAAGTTCGGCCGGTCTTCCGGATTGGCCCAGCGCGACCACAGCAGCATATGGCCGTGATCGAAGGCGTAGAAACCGCCGCCCTGCCGTCCCCAGTTGCCCGCGTCCATGGCCCGGATCTTGTCCTCGCGGGCGTTCTCCTGCTTGCGGTGGCTGGTGGTGGCGGCGTAGTTCCAGTGCACCGCGGAGACGTGGTAGCCGTCGGCGCCGTTCTCCGTCTGCAGCTTCCAGTTGCCTTCGAAGGTATAGGTGGACGCGCCGCGCAGCACTTCCAGCCCGTCGGCGGACTGGTCCACGATCATGTCGATGATCCTGGCCGCTTCGCCCAGGAATGCCTTGAGCGGCGCCACGTCCGCGTTCAGGCTGCCGAACAGGAAGCCGCGATAGTTCTCGAAGCGCGCCACCTTCTTCAGGTCGTGCGAGGCTTCCTTGTTGAAGCAGTCAGGGTAGCCCGCGCCTTCCGGATCCTTGACCTTGAGCAGCTTGCCGCTGTTGTTGAAGGTCCAGCCGTGGAAGGGGCAGGTGTAGGTGGCCTTGTTGCCGCGCTTGTGGCGGCACAGCATGGCGCCGCGGTGGGTGCAGGCGTTGATCAGCGCATTGAGCTCGCCCTGGCGGTTGCGCGCGATCACGACCGGCTGGCGGCCGATGTAGGTGGTGTAGTAGTCGTTGTTGTTGGGGATCTGGCTTTCGTGGGCCAGGTAGATCCAGTTGCCCTCGAAGATGTGCTTCATCTCGAGTTCGAACAGGGCCTGGTCGGTGAAGGCGCTGCGATGCAGGCGGTAGTCGCCGGTTTCGCGGTTTTCCACCAGGTAGTCGTCCAGCCGCTTCAGGGTCGGGCTGTGGTCCGGGTAAATGGGGATCATGAGGTGTCTCCTGCATCCGTGGCGGATGCGCCGGGCCGTGAGGTGTCCTCAGGGCGGCCCTGATGTTGCTGCGGCGGCCGGCAGGTGCGCCGGCCGCGTTGTTCCTGTCGTGGAAGGGGGCTTTAAGCGGCGGCGCGCTTGCGCTCCACTTCCGGTGCCGGCGCTGCCGCGCAGTCGCCGTACAGGCGGAAGTCGAAATCGATCGATGCGAACGGCTTGCCGAGGCCGCGCTCGGCGAGTTCGCGCGGGGCGTCGACGTGCGTGACCGCCGGCACCAGCCCCTCGCGGCTGGCGAAGGCGAAGTCGTCCCACAGGTATGCGTCGCCGTCGATATTGATCTGCGTGGTCAGCTTGCGATGGCCGGGTGCCGACACGAAGAAGTGGATGTGGGCCGGGCGGCGGCCGTGGCGGCCGAGCAGGTCGAGCAGGCGCTGGGTGGTGCCCTGCGGCGGGCAGCCATAGCCCATCGGCACGATGCTGCGGAATGCGTAGCGCCCGTCGCCGTCGGTCACGATGGTGCGGCGCAGGTTGAAGTCCGCCTGGGTCTTGTCGAAGAATGAGTAGTTGCCGAGCAGGTTGGCATGCCAGACCTCCACCGAGGCGCCAGGCAGCGGCTTGCCGCTGGCATCGAACACCGTGCCCTGCATGAACAGCACTTCGCCCTGGCCATCTTCGCTGCCATCGTCCAGCCGGGCGAAGCCTTCGCTTGCCGGTGCGCCGGCCACGTACAGGGGGCCTTCGATGGTGCGCGGGGTGCCGCCGCTCAGGCCGGCCTTGGCTTCGGCTTCGTCGGCGCGGATATCCAGGAAGCGCTCCAGGCCCAGGCCGGCGGCCAGCAGGCCAAGCTCCGGGCCGGCTTCGGCGAGGTACTCTATGCCCTTCCAGACTTCGCTCGCGCTCAGGTCGAGGTCTTCGATGGCCTTGAACAGGTCGGTGGTCAGGCGGACCACCACGCTTTGCA
The DNA here is from genome assembly GCF_029335485.1 of Cupriavidus basilensis. Taxonomy (GTDB): domain Bacteria; phylum Pseudomonadota; class Gammaproteobacteria; order Burkholderiales; family Burkholderiaceae; genus Cupriavidus; species Cupriavidus basilensis_E. The sequence continues at coordinate 6,513 of NZ_JARJLM010000056.1, read as the reverse complement.
CGCGCGCGTCGACCTTGCCCCTGGCGGTGTCGACGATGAACGCTTTCACCAGCGCTTCGATTTCCGGATGCTGCATTTGTCTGCTCCTTGTCTCTGGTTTTTTGGGGGGGTGTTCCTGCCATGTGCTGCTTGCCGGGGCGTCGTTGTCAGGCCCGGCAGGCTGTTGCGGCGTAGCGCCGTGATTCGCCTTAGAATGCCCTAAAGGTATAAAAAGTCGTTGTCGCAGCCTGGAGCGAAGAATAGGAGGGCCGATATTGGCGGTCCAACACTGTTTTAGTATTGGCTGAATACTTAATAGGTATAGTCGTGGACTTGCGTCATTTACGTTACTTCGTTGCCGTGGCGGAGGAACTCAACTTCACTCGCGCTGCCGAGCGGCTGCATATCGCGCAGCCGCCGCTGAGCCGGCAGATCCAGCAACTGGAAGAGGGCCTGGGCGTGCAGCTGTTCGAGCGCAACGCGCGGCCACTCAGGCTGACCGAGGCCGGGCGTTTCTTCTATGGGCACGCCCAGCAGCTGCTGGCGCAAGCGGCGGAACTGGAGTCGATGACGCGGCGCGTCGGGCAGATCGAGCGGAAGATGTCGCTGGGCTTTGTCGGCTCGACCTTGTACGGCATGCTGCCCAAGATCATCCGGCGCTTTCGCGCCGAGCACCCGGAAATCGAACTCAGCCTGCACGAGATGACCACCATGGACCAGATCGCGGCGCTCAAGCAGGGCACCATCGATGTGGGGTTTGGCCGCATACGGCATGAGGACCCGAATGTGCGCCGGGTCGTCCTGCGCGAGGAGCGCATGATAGTGGCGCTGCCGGTCGGGCATCCACTGTCGCTGGCCAAGCCGGTGCTTGCGTTGCACGACCTGCTGGGCGAGACCCTGATCATCTTTCCCAAGGCGCCCCGTCCGAGCTATGCCGACCAGGTGCTGGCCGCGTTTCACGACCGTGCCCTGCAGCCGGGGCGCATCCATGAGGCGCGGGAATTGCAGATCGCGCTCGGGCTGGTGGCGGCGGGGGAGGGCATTTCCATCGTCCCGAGCAGCGTGCATGGCCTCAAGCGCGACGACATCAGCTACAGGGAGCTCGACGACCCCAACCTGGTGTCGCCCATCATCATGAGCATGCGCAGCCTCGACGAGACCGAGGAGATCCGCGCCATGCTCGACATGATCTACCGGCTGTACGAAGAGGAGAGGCTGGACTTCCTGTCGCCGGGCAAGGATCAGGTCTAGCGTGCCGGGATCCCGCGCCTGCGGGGATGCGTTGATTTCATTGTGTTTTTTTGGTCTAACTCTTATATAAGATATAAGACGTTTGACCAAAAACGCACTTGCCTTTAAAATCGCGTCACAACCGGTTTTTGCAACCCTATTACCCCGCAGGTTCCCATGCTTGAAAACTATCGCGCCCATGTTGCCGAACGCGCCGCGCTCGGCATTCCCCCTCTGCCGCTGACCGCCAAGCAGACCGCGGAACTGATCGAATTGCTGAAGGCCCCGCCTGCGGGTGAAGAGCAGGTCCTGCTGGACCTGATCACGCACCGCGTGCCGGCCGGCGTGGACGATGCCGCCAAGGTCAAGGCCTCGTACCTGGCCGCCGTGGCGCTGGGCAAGGAAGCCTGCCCGCTGATCTCCCGCGCCAAGGCAGCCGAGCTGCTGGGCACCATGCTGGGTGGCTACAACATCTCCCCCCTGATCGAACTGCTGGACGATGCCGAGATCGGCACCGTTGCCGCCGCGGCGCTGAAGAAGACGCTGCTGATGTTCGACGCCTTCCATGACGTCAAGGAAAAGGCCGACAAGGGCAACGCCAACGCCAAGTCCGTGCTGCAAAGCTGGGCCGACGCCGAATGGTTCACCAGCCGTCCGGAAGTGCCGGAAAGCCTGACCGTGACCGTGTTCAAGGTCACCGGCGAAACCAACACCGACGATCTCTCGCCCGCACCGGACGCCACCACCCGCCCGGACATCCCGCTGCACGCGCTGGCCATGCTGAAGAACGCGCGCCCGGGCATCACCCCGGAAGAAGACGGCAAGCGCGGCCCGGTCAAGTTCATCGAATCGCTGAAGGACAAGGGCAACCTGGTCGCCTATGTGGGCGACGTGGTCGGTACCGGTTCTTCGCGCAAGTCCGCCACCAACTCGGTGCTGTGGTTCACCGGCGAAGACATCCCCTTCGTGCCGAACAAGCGTTTCGGCGGCGTGTGCCTGGGCAGCAAGATCGCCCCGATCTTCTACAACACCATGGAAGACGCCGGCGCCCTGCCGATCGAGCTGGACGTGTCGCAGATGGAAATGGGCGACGTGGTCGAGCTGCGCCCGTACGACGGCAAGGCCCTGAAGAACGGCCAGGTCATCGCTGAGTTCACCGTCAAGTCCGACGTGCTGTTCGACGAAGTGCGCGCCGGCGGCCGTATTCCCCTGATCGTCGGCCGCGGCCTGACCGCCAAGGCCCGCGAGGCGCTCGGCCTGGCACCGTCCACGCTGTTCCGCCTGCCGCAGAACCCGGCCGACACCGGCAAGGGTTTCACGCTGGCCCAGAAGATGGTTGGCCGCGCCTGCGGCCTGGAAGAAGGCAAGGGTATCCGCCCGGGCACCTACTGCGAACCGAAGATGACCTCGGTAGGCTCGCAGGACACCACCGGCCCGATGACCCGCGACGAGCTGAAGGACCTGGCCTGCCTGGGCTTCTCGGCCGACCTGGTGATGCAGTCGTTCTGCCACACCGCCGCCTATCCGAAGCCGGTCGACGTCAAGACCCACCACACGCTGCCGCAGTTCATCAGCACCCGCGGCGGCATCTCGCTGCGCCCGGGCGACGGCGTGATCCACTCGTGGCTGAACCGCATGCTGCTGCCCGACACCGTGGGCACCGGCGGCGACTCGCACACCCGCTTCCCGATCGGCATCAGCTTCCCCGCAGGTTCGGGCCTGGTGGCCTTCGCCGCCGCTACCGGCGTGATGCCGCTGGACATGCCTGAATCCGTGCTGGTGCGCTTCAAGGGCAAGATGCAGCCTGGCGTGACCCTGCGCGACCTGGTCAACGCGATTCCGCTGTACGCCATCAAGTCCGGCGAGCTGACCGTGGCCAAGCAAGGCAAGAAGAACATCTTCTCCGGCCGTATCCTGGAAATCGAAGGCCTGCCCGACCTGAAGGTCGAGCAAGCGTTCGAGTTGTCCGACGCTTCCGCCGAGCGTTCGGCCGCCGGTTGCACGGTGCGCCTGAACAAGGAACCGATCATCGAATACATCAACAGCAACATCACGCTGCTGAAGTGGATGATCGCCGAAGGCTACCAGGACGCGCGCAGCCTGACGCGCCGCATCAAGGCCATGGAAGCGTGGCTGGCCGATCCGCAACTGCTGCAGCCGGATGCCGACGCCGAGTACGCCTCGGTCATCGAGATCGACCTGGCCGACGTGCACGAGCCCATCGTGGCCTGCCCGAACGACCCGGACGACGTCAAGACCCTCTCGGACGTGGCCGGCGCCAAGATCGACGAAGTCTTCATCGGTTCGTGCATGACCAATATCGGCCACTTCCGCGCAGCCTCCAAGCTGCTCGAAGGCAAGCGCGATATCCCGGTCAAGCTGTGGGTTGCCCCGCCGACCAAGATGGACGCCAAGCAACTGACCGAAGAAGGCCACTACGGCGTGTTCGGCACCGCAGGCGCCCGCACCGAAATGCCGGGCTGCTCGCTGTGCATGGGTAACCAGGCACAAGTGCGCGAAGGTGCCACGGTGATGTCGACCAGCACCCGCAACTTCCCCAACCGTCTCGGCAAGAACACCAATGTGTACCTGGGTTCGGCCGAGCTGGCGGCGATCTGCTCGCGCCTGGGCCGCATCCCGACCAAGGAAGAGTACATGTCGGACATGGGCGTGCTGAACGCCAACGGCGACAAGATCTACAAGTACATGAACTTCGACCAGATCGAAGACTTCAAGGACGTGGCGGATACGGTGACGGTGTAAGCCGCATCGGTTTTCCGGCAGTACGTTTGAAAGGCCCCTTGCGGGGCCTTTCTTTTATGGTTCGTCGAGGGGCTGGACGAGCCGGCAGAGTGCGCCAACGCCGCCGGCAATGGCGCCGGCCTTAACAATCGCACGCAGTGCGAACAGACCCTCCACCTCGTTTCCCCTTTCGCATCATGGCCCGCCTCAAGCTTGAATTCCCCGAAGACCAGTATTGCTACGCCACCCACCTCACGGTGCGCGTGACCGACATCAACTCGGCCAACCATCTCGGCAACGACTCGATGATCTCGATGATTTCCGAGGCGCGCGCCCGCTTCCTCTTCGAGTTCGGCATCCAGGAAACCCAGGGCGACGGCGTCGGCATCATCGTCAGCGACCTGGCCACCACCTACCGGACCGAAGCCCACGCCCGCGACCAGTTGCAGTTCGAAGTCGGCGTGATGGACTTCAACCGCTACGGCGGCGACATCACCTTCCGCATCACCCGCCCACAGGACCAGGCGCTGGTGGCGATGGCCAAGTCCGGCTTTGTCTTCTTCAACTACCAGCTCAAGAAGGTCGTGCCGATGCCCGAAGCCTTCTCGCGCAAATTCGCCAAGGTCAACTGGGTTGATTGAGCGAGGGCCGGCGGGCGGTGGGACGGCGGCGCGCTAACGCGTCTTCCGAAACGTCAGGTTGATCCGCTCGCGGCCCGCCAGCGCGTGGTCGCCATCGGCCAGCGGCGCGATGCCGTGGAAGGCCAGCCTTGCCGGGCCGCCCCAGACCACCACGTCGCCGTGGGCCAGCCGCACGCGCAGCGGGCGTTCGGCGCGGCTCAGGCCGCCGAACAGGAACACCGCGGGCAGGCCGAGCGAGACCGAGACAATGGGCGCACGCAGGTCCAGTTCGTCGCGGTCCTGGTGCAGGGAGAGGCGCGTGCCGGGCGTGTAGCGGTTGAGCAGGCAAGCGTCCGGCCTGAAATCCTCGAAACCGGCGGTGGCGGCGGCCGCGCGCGCCAGCGACAGGAAGCCCGCCGGCATGGCGGGCCAGGGCTTGCCGCTCTCGGGGTCGGCCGGCTCGTAGCGGTAGCCCCTGGCATCCGAGACCCAGCCAAGCTGGCCGCAGTTGGTCATGGCGACCGACATGCGCTGGCCGCCCGGCGTGATCAGGTGGCGCCATGGCGCCTGCGCTGCAATGTCGCGAACCGCATCGAGCAGGCTTTGCTCATGCTCGCGGGCGAAGCCGCGCAGCACTACCGCGCCGGGCGCGAGCGGCTCGGCATGGGGGGCGTCTTGCGGGAGGGAATCGAACAGGTCGAAGGTCATGGCGTCTCGGCGGGCGGCACGCGGGCGCGGGGAGCGCGGCGGCAGGCGCGGGGTTGGCGGTGGCGGTCAGGCCATATCCGGGCTCCCGGCGGTTTTGTGCCCCAAGACGCCATGGTACGCGCGAATGCAAATGGTGCAAAAGCACGAAAGCCGATGCAGGCCAGCCCGCATCGGCTTTCAGCATGGCGTGCGTCCGGTGCCCGGCGCGCGCGGGGCTCAGGCGAAGGTGTCGACCTCGCCACGCGCGAGGGTGCGTGCCACCGGCGCCGCGGGGCCGGCGTTGACCGGGGCCGCCGTCACGCCCGCGAGCGCGCCAAAGCCGCTTTGCTGGCTGCCCGGCTGGCGTTGCTGCTGCGGCTGGCCGTTGCCGGCCTGACCGGCAAAGCTATCGGCGCCGACCGAGGTCTGCCCGAGCTGGATGCCGCTGTCGGCCAGCGCGGTGCGCAATTGCGGCAGCGCCGCCTCGACTGCGGCGCGCACAGCGGCGTGGGGTGAAACAAACTGGGCCTGGGCCTGGTCGTTGACGACATTGAGCACGACCTTGAGCGGGCCCAGGTTGGGTGGGTTGAGCTGCAGCTCGGCGGTATGGCTGCCCTGGGTCGACAGGCGCACCATCTGCTGGCTGAGCGCTTGCGGCCACTGACCGTCGCCCACCGGCGGGGCAATCGGCAGCGAGGTGGCCGGCGCCAGGCCGCCGGCGGTCGGTGCCTGGCCTGCGCCCATGGCGCCTACGGCCATCAGCGGATTGGGAGCGGCGCTGGCGGGTGCGGCTTCGGTGCTGGCCGGTTCGGCTGCGCGCACGGCTGCCGCCAGCGGCATCGGGGTGGCCGGGGTGGCGGCGGCCGACTGGGCGCTGCCGCTCTTGGCATTGGCTTCGACAGGCTGGAGCGGCGCCTTGTACGGCTGGCCGAACCCGCCTTGCTGCTGGCCGGAGGCGGACTGGCCAGCAGTGCCGCCTGGCTGGCCGGCCATGGCGGCCTTGAGCGCGGCGGCCAGGTCCGGGCTGGCCGTGGCGGCGTCGCCGGCGGGGCTGGCGGTGGTGTTGCTGGTGGCCGTGGTCTGCGTGGCGGTTGCGGTCTGCGGCACGGCCTGCAGCGCTGCGCGCTGCGTGGCAATGGTGGCCAGCGTATCGGCGGCGGCAGAGGCTGCCGGCGCGGTGGCGTCGGCCGCGGCAGGGTCCTTCAGGTCTTTCATGCCGGCCTGGGCGCCAAGCGCGGCGGCTGCGGCTGCGGCT
>NZ_JARJLM010000569.1 GCF_029335485.1 Cupriavidus basilensis | reverse complement strand
TGATCTAGCCAGCGGGAGGACATCTGAATCTAGCCTAGACACGTATGCAGCGACTAAGCGGTAATGTCCGGTTCTGGCCAAGTTCAAATGTCCGAGTTTGGCAGGCGTAAGCTTGACGGCTTCCAGCGCCACGGAGCCCGTCATGCCAGCAGGAGCCATTACCATGACGATGCGGCAGATTGACCGGCTCAAGGTCATCCAGGCGCTGGCCGACGGCTATCTCAAGACAGGGATTGCCGCCTCCAGACTGGGGCTGACCTCCCGCCAGACCCTGCGCCTGCCGCGGCGGTACCAACAGGACGGCGCCGCCGGCTTGCTCAATCGCCACCAGGGTCAATTGGCCAACAACCGGACACCGCCGGGTCTTGCGGCGCGGGCGCTCGGCCTGATCCGTGACGACTATGCCGACTTCGGCCCGACCCTGGCCTGCGAGAAGCTGCGTGAACGCCATGGCATCACGCTGGCCAAGGAGACCGTGCGCCGCCTCATGATCGACGCGGGTTTTTGGGTGCCGCACCGGCTGCGTCCGCCCAAGGTCCACCAGCCAAGGAATCGGCGTGCCTGCCTGGGTGAACTGATCCAGATCGATGGCAGCGACCATGCCTGGTTCGAAGACCGCTCCTCGCCTTGCACGTTGCTGGTCTACGTGGACGATGCCACCAGCCAACTGATGGCGCTGCGCTTCGTGCCAACCGAATCGGCCTTTGCGTATTTTGAGGCGACACGGGCTTGATGAGGACCTGGCGCGAATGGCGCAAGGTGTCGCAGAGCCTGACGCTGCAGTACGATAAGACGCTATATTTGCTGGCGGACCAGCCGCGTGTACGCGAATTGCGTGTGCCTGGTGGAGGCATCTGTCCGATTCCCCGCTTTCAGCCTCCGCCATACTGGCGAATGGTATGTGGTGCGTTGATTGATGAGGCCAAAAATGAACATAAGGAATAAGGTACGATGGCGTCAATATCAATCCAAAGGGCGCGTTGTGGCTACCTATAAGGAATCGTGGATACACCAAGCTTGCCGCTGAGTTATCCCACCATGACAGTTCTTTGCCAAGCATGCGAGCGGCGCCCTTCCTCGTTAGGGGAGCGGGCGGACGACCCAGATGAGCCGTACCTCGTCTGCCAGCAATGTCACGTCCGGCTGATGAGCCGCTCGCTTCGTCCGCTCGAGTGGTTCAACCTGGCGAAGAGGCACGGGTGGGCGAAGTTCCTGCTGCACGACGACTTCTATGACGACGACGGGGAAGCGAGCCAGCCTGAAGAGGATGTCGACCAGCCCTACCTGTACCCAGCCCCGAACTTGAGACAAGTCCAGCAGTCGCCTGATGCACTCTTGGGCTACTCCATAACACGATGGCAGCTGGATGACGAGCTGCGCGCAGCATGGCTACGCCTGCCTGCCGAGGAAGTCCTGGCCTGTCTTTCTGACCGTTTTGATAGCACGCGCAATCTGTCGGTCCGCTCTGTAGTCCTGCAAGTGGCGGCGCTCATTGGCACGGAGGGAGCTCCTGTGACCAGACGCGCGTGGCAGGCCTCGCCAGACTATCGCTTGCTCCGGTCCCTCGCAGAGGCTACGGCGGCATGCCTGCCCCTTGACGAGGGTTTCAAGTTGGTCGTCGACGCACTGGACGCGATGCCGGAGAGAGAGCGGCGGCAGCTGTTCGGAGCCTTGTCGCACTTCAGGTCTACGATGGCCCTTGACTGGATTGAAACCCACGCGAGCGAGCCATCGGTTGATGCATGGGGCTACCTGGCTGCAGCGTCGGGCTTCAGCTGGTCCAAAGCGGATGCCTGGTTTAAAGCTGGCCGGCCCCTGAGCCTGATTGCCATTGATGCACTTTTGGCCATCGCCAGGCCGCGTACTCCGTTCCTGCGGCGGATACGCCCTGCTCTGGGAAACCCCCCGAGCGAGCGTGCCCTACGCAATGCCATCGAGACTTTGATGCAGACGGACCCGGTCCCACGGGTGAAGCAACGCGCAGCCGCGCTGCTCGAACTCGCGCCAGCTCTCATAAGCGGCCATGCGCAAGGCGGCAGCGGGGGGCACTGACCGATGTCGAAGCAACAGTTCATATGACGGCTTACAGGCGGACACGGCAGGCCGGGGCGGAGCGGAGCTTTAAAGTGGAATATCACATCGGATCCGCCGTGGCCTCCATCAATGGCCTGCCGCCTCGACTGCACCGATCCCGGTCTCGGAGCGCAGCTCCTGGGCTTCGAAGCCGGCCTTGTCCAGGCGCGCCCTTGCCGACTTGTCGGTGATCGAGACGAGCCAGATGCCGAGGAAGCCGATCGTCATCGAAAACAGTGCCGGGGACGTGTAGGGGAACGGCGCGTTCTTGAAGTGGAACACGTCGACCCAGACGGCCTGCGACAGGATGGTGAGAACCACCGCCGACAACAGTCCCAGGAAGCCGCCCACGGTTGCGCCTCGCGTGGTGCAGCCCTTCCACAGCACCGACATGAACAGCACCGGGAAGTTGGCTGAGGCCGCAACGGCGAAGGCAAGCGACACCATGAATGCAATGTTCTGCTTCTCGAAGACAATGCCAAGGACCACCGCGACCAGGCCGAGGATGACGGTCGTGATACGCGATACACGCAGTTCATCGCGACTGGACGCATTGCCATGTTTGAATACCGTTGCATAGAGATCGTGCGAAACGGCTGATGCGCCGGCAAGCGTCAGTCCGGCAACGACGGCCAGGATCGTGGCAAACGCCACTGCTGAGATAAAACCGAGGAACACGTTCCCACCTACCGCGCTGGCAAGGTGTACGGCCGCCATATTGACGCCACCAAGCAGCTTGCCGCTCCCATCCTGGAAGCTCGGGTTCGTTCCTACCAGCACGATCGCGCCGAAACCGATGATAAAGGTCAGGATGTAGAAGTAACCGATCCAGGTAGTCGCCCAGAAGACCGACTTGCGCGCTTCCTTGGCGTTGGGCACGGTGAAGAATCGCATCAGGATGTGCGGCAGGCCAGCCGTACCGAACATCAGGGCAATGCCAAACGAGATGGCCGAGATAGGGTCCTTGATGAAGTTGCCGGGACTCATGATGGAGTCCTTCTTGGCGTGGACCTCGACCGCTTTCGCAAACAGAGCCTCAGGGCTGAAGTGATGCTGGGCCAGCACCATGAAGGCCATGAACGAAGCTCCGCCGAGCAGCAGGCAGGCCTTGATGATCTGCACCCACGTCGTTGCGGTCATGCCGCCGAAAAGGACATACACCATCATGAGCGTACCCACGATGACCACTGCGATCCAGTATTCCAGCCCGAACAGCAGCTTGATCAGCTGCCCGGCGCCCACCATCTGCGCGATCAGATAGAACGCGACCACCACCAGCGTGCCCGACGCCGCGAACGCACGGACCGGCCCCTGTTTGAAGCGGTACGCCGCAACGTCGGCAAATGTGAACCGGCCAAGATTGCGCAGCCGCTCCGCCATCAGGAAGGTGACGATCGGCCAGCCGACGAGGAAGCCAATGGAATAGATCAGCCCGTCATAGCCATTGGTGAAAACTGCAGCCGATATGCCGAGAAATGAAGCCGCTGACATGTAGTCGCCGGCAATCGCCAGGCCGTTCTGGAAGCCGGTGATGCCGCCTCCGCCCGTGTAGAACGCCGCTGCTGATTTTGTCTTCGTTGCCGCCCACTTTGTGATGAAAAGCGTGCCAATGACAAACACGACGAACATTCCGATAGCTGTCCAGTTGGTTGGCTGCCGCACCGCCTGCCCAAGGTCTCCACCGGCCGCGAGTGCGGCCGATGACAGAAGCAGCGCCCAGCAGGCAACGACTGCGTGATTCGCTTTCATGCCACCTCCTTCTTGATCTGCTCGGTCAGATTGTCGTAGGAGCCGTTGGCATGGCGTACGTAGAAACCGGTGATGGCAACGGTAAAGACGATCACGAACAGGCCAATCGGCATGCCCCACGTCATCACGCCACTTCCTATTTTTGTGGCAAGGAGTTCCTTATCGAATGCAATCAGCAGGACGTATCCGTAGTAGATAACGAGCATGATGGCGGTCAACGACCATCCGAGCCTTGTACGCTTGCGGACAAGCTCGCGATATCGGGGATTTGCCTTCAGTCTTGCGACCAGATCTTCATTCATCTATGTCTCCTGCCATCTATGGCCTTGCGTTGCCGGATGCAGTCGGTGCAGCGCCGGACGCGATAGTCGCCCGCGTCAGCGTGCTGCGGCGATAGGCGCATTTGCGTGGGCGTCATCCGAATTCCGTGCCGATAAGTTAATCGGTACCCCTTACCCACGTCTTACATGGCGGATCGAATTGCCTCGGGGTAAACGCGTAGCTGACCGCTTTCCAATGCGTCGCTTGCCGCTCCGGACTGATCTCCACGTTTTCCCGCACTGTCACCGTATGCAAAAAACTTGTCACGTAATGACAAACCAGATTGCACCGATCCTAGATACTCCCAGCCATCGATTACGCCTCCCCGCCACGACCGGGGTGCGAAGCCGCAGTTCCGAGGTCCACGCCCGGAGCGCGACGAGGTTTTCCGACAGGAGCTGACATGCTGGGACAACATACGAACCGTGCCGCCATGGCTGCCGGCGCCACACGCACAGAGGGCACTACAGGCAGCGCGGGCAGACGCTGGTATCCGTGGCTGGTCTTCGCGCTGAGCTTCAGCTTGCTGCTGTCGGACTACATGTCCCGCCAAGTGCTCAACGTCGTTTTTCCGCTGCTGAAGACCGAATGGGCCTTGAGCGATACGCAGCTCGGCGCGCTCGGCGGCGTGGTTGCGCTGATGGTCGGCGTGCTGACCTTTCCGTTGTCCATCCTGTGCGACCGCTGGGGCCGGGTTCGCAGCCTGGGCTGGATGGCGGCGATGTGGAGCCTCGCCACGCTGGGCTGCGCGCTCGCGACCAACTTCGGCGAGATGTTCCTGGCGCGGCTGTGCGTCGGCGTCGGTGAGGCGGCCTACGGCAGCGTGGGCATTGCCCTGGTGCTGTCGGTGTTCCCGCGCCACCTGCGCGCGAGCCTGAGCGCCGCCTTTATCGCCGGCGGGGCCTTCGGCTCGGTGCTGGGCATGGCGCTGGGCGGGCTGCTGTCTTCCCATTTTGGCTGGCGCTGGGCCTTCGCCGGCATGGCGCTATTCGGCCTGGCGGTGGTGGCCCTGTTCCGTGTGTGCATCACGGAGACCCGCGTGCAGGCCCAGCGGCGCGCGCTGGGCGAGGAAGAGGAGGTTGCCGCGGCGCCCGGCAGGATGACGTTGCGCCCCTTGCTGGCCGCCCTGTTCTCGGCGCCATCCATCCTCTGCGCCTATGTCGGCAGCGCGCTGCAGTTGCTGGTGATGAGCGCCCTGCTCGCCTGGATCCCCAGCTTCCTGTCGCGCTACTACGGCATGGCGACGGACCGTGCCGGGGTCACCGCGGCCGGCCTCGTGGTGGCCGGCGGTGCCGGCATGATCGCCTGCGGCACGCTGACCGACCGGCTGGCCCGCCATGTGCCGGCGCGCAAGTGGCTGGTCTCGATCACCTACAGCGCGCTCTGCTGCGCGCTGCTGGCCGCGGCCTTCCGCCTGCCGCCGAGCACCGCGCAGCTCGTGCTGCTCGCCGCCGGCATGCTGCTGGTCGGCGGCACTGCGGGGCCCACCAGCGCAATGGTGGCCAATCTCACCGAGCCGCGCATCCATGGCACGGCCTTCGCCACGCTCACGCTGGCCAACAACCTGCTCGGCCTGGCGCCTGGCCCCTTCGTCACCGGCATGGTGTCCGACCACATCGGCCTGCTCGCCACGCTGCAACTGATCCCGCTGGCGGGGCTCGGCGCCACCGTAGTCTTCGCCATCGGCCGCCGGCACTACGCCGCCGACCTGCAGCAGCTGCAACGCCGGCGCGAGGCACGCGCCGCCTGAGCCAGCGCAGAGCCACACGCGCTGCGGACATCGAGGCGCATTACAGGCATCGCAACGACTTGCAAGCATCCCAGGCATCACAGGCATTCCATGAAATTCGATTCCGATATCACCTTCCTCCTGGTACCCGGCCTGCGCGACCATGTGCCGGACCACTGGCAGACGCTGCTGCAGGCGCAGCTGCCGAACGCGCGTTCCGTGCCGCCGCTGGAGCACGACAAGCTGAGCTGCGCGGCCCGCGTGGCGGCGCTCGACGCCGCGCTGGCGGACATCGACGGGCCCGTGGTGCTGGTGGCCCACAGTGCGGGCGTGATGATCACCGTGCACTGGGCCGCGCAGAACCGGCGCCCGATCCGCGCCGCGCTGCTGGCCACGCCGCCGGACTTCGACCAGCCGCTGCCGCCCGGCTATCCCGACTGCGCCACGCTGGAAGCCAATGGTTGGCTGCCGGCGCCGCGCTTCGCCCTCCCCTTCCCCAGCCTGGTCGCGGCAAGCCGCAACGATCCGCTGGCCGCCTATGAGCGCATACGGGGCATGGCCTATGCCTGGGGCAGCCGCCTGGTCGACCTGGGCGAAGTGGGCCATCTCAATCCGGCGGCCGGCTACGGTCCCTGGCCCCGCGCGACGGAACTTCTGGCGCAGCTGCTGGCCGGCGACTGAGCCGGCCGGCGGCTCCGCCCCCGCCTCGCCGGGTTGCCCGCTGGCGCCCCCGGGGCGCAACAGGCCCCGGACCCATGCACGAAGCCGGCACGGAGATCACCGAGCACCGCGCAACGCCTCCGCCCCGATCCAGCAGTCCATCGACACGACATCCCGCAGCAAAGACTCAAGCAAGAACGAGGAGACACCGATGAAATTGAAGCAAGCCGCCCTGGCCTCTCTGCTCGCCTGCCCGGCGCTGGCCGGCGCGCAGTCCAGCGTCACGCTCTACGGCGTGGCCGATATGAATGTGGAATACGTCAACCACGTGGGCGCGATCCCGACCGCCGCCAACCAGTTCAACCCGGGGCCGGCGGCCAGCGCCTACCGCATGAACTCCGGCGGGCTGTCCGGCTCGCGCTGGGGCTTGCGCGGCACCGAGGATGTTGGCGGCGGCCTGAAGGGTGTGTTCGCGCTGGAAAGCGGCTTCAACCTGGACACCGGCACGCTGCAGCAAAGCGGACGCCTGTTCGGCCGCCAGGCATACGTCGGCCTGCAGTCGGCCACGCTGGGCCAGGTCACGCTGGGCCGCCAGTACACCTCGATGTTCGAGGCCTTGGCCAACTTTTCGCCTACCGCCTATGCCACGCAGTATGAACCGATCGTGCTGCAGTCCGGTGCGAACTTCCGCGAGGACAACACCATCAAGTACACCGGCCAGTTCGGCCCGGTCACGGCACTGGCCCACTTCTCCTTCGGCACCGGCCTAGCCCTGCCGCAGACCGCCGGCGTGGCGATCCCGGTCGGCGGCAACGGCGAAGTTCCCGGCGCCTTCCGGCGCGATTCGGCCTACGGCGCCGCCGCCACCTATATAGCGGGACCGCTCGGCCTGGCGCTCGGCTACGACCAGTGGAACCCGACCATCGGCATTGGCATCGGCAGCGGCACGTTCAAGAAAGCGACGGTCGCTGCCAGCTACACCTTCGGGCCGGCCAAGGTCATGGGGGGCTACCGCTGGGGCCAGAACAAAAACGCGGCTGGCGCGGTGATCGGGCGCGACGACTTCTACTGGCTCGGCGCCAACTACCAGGTGACGCCGGCGCTGGGCCTCACGCTCGAGTACAACTACGACACCGTGAGGAATCTGTATGGCAGCACGCAGGTGGCCAACCCATGGCAGGTTGCCCTGGTCACCGACTACAACCTGTCCAAGCGCACGGATGTCTACCTGTCGGCGGCCTTCGCCAAGAACGCCGGACTGACTCTGGATTCGGTGGCGACCGCCTATGCCACCAGCTTCTCCCTGGGCAACAGCTATGCGCTGGCCAGCGGCCAGCGCTCAATGCTGGGCGTGGCTGTGGGTGTGCGCCACAAGTTCTGACGCGGTGGTGGCCGCACTGCGCGGCCGCCCCGCCGACACCCTGCTCGATTTGGGGCCACCGTATGACTACCCGCGACGGTGGCTTTTTTTTGAGTTGCCCGGGAACAACCTGCGCGGCCGCGCCCCCGCGCCTGCCGCTCCCTTGCGCGTCCTAGGCCTTCCCGGCAGGCCGGCGGGCGGCTGGCGCCGGTACGGCCCCCAAGGCCGGATCCGCAGCGTCGGCCGCGCTGGCGCGTCCGCGCCAGCGCGTCACGCTGCAGCCAAAGCGGTCGGCGAACCAGCGCGAGAACGCGCTCAGGGACGAAAAACCCAGCAGGGTCGCCACTTCGGAGAGCTGGCGCTCGCGGTTCTCGATGTAGCGCAGCGCCAGGCTGGCGCGCGCTTCCCCGACGATGCCCAAGTAGGTCGTGCCCTCCTGGTCGAGGTGCCGGTGAATGGTGCGCCGGTCCACGCCGAGGTGCTGCGCAACGCGCTCGACCGAGCACAGGCCGGAGGGCAGCAGCACGTAGACCAGCTTCCTCACCTTGTCCTGCATCGTGATGTTGGACTGTGCCAGCAGCGTGGCGAGATATTGGTGCACCTGCTGTGCCATGACCGGGTCGTAGGATGGCAGCGGCGCTTCGAGATCGGCAGCCTTGCAGACGATGCCGTCGAAGTCCTGGTTGAACAGCGCCGGCATGCCGAACACGCGCAGCCAGGTGGCAGTGATGGCCGGGGTGGGGTACGAGAAGCTGATACTGCGCGGGCGCCAGGACGGGCCGAGGAACACGCTCAGGATGCGGAACATCACGCCGACCGCCAGGTCGGTCGCCTGGCGCAGCATGATGGCCTCGTCGCTCAGCAACTGCAGCCGGATCATCACCAGCTCGCCATCGCGCTCGACCCGCATCGACAACGACTCGTTCTGCAGGTCCATGTAGCGCACCATCGACTCCAGCGCCCGCAGCAGGGTGGGCTGCTCCTGCACCGCGAAGGCCAGCGGGCCGAGGTTGGAGAGTTGCCGCTGCTCCGCCATGCGCAGGCCGAAATCGTCTGCGCGCGCCGCCTTCGCCGAGGCGTCGAGCAGCCTGCCCACATGGGCCGCCGGAATGCGGATGTCCGGGTCCAGCAGCACGTTGCGGCTGATCTTGGCCGCCCGCAGCTGCTGGTAGGGATCGAGCCCCAAGGCATGCGCGACGTCGACGTAGTTGGTGAGGCTGGCGCTGCGTAGATAGTAGGACATCGTGTTTTCCCTGACTGTCCCTAAATGTAAATTGATCGTCCCGGATCGTCAAATCCATCGGCACCGTTGCACGATACTTCCGACATCCGGAAGCGATCAACCCGAACGGCTCCCGCCCCGCGCGCAACGCGCTGGCGATGCCAGAACATTGAACAGGAGAGACAACATGCAATTCCTCGATGATTCCCTGCACCCCGAGAACCAGGACAAGGTGGTCATCACCGTGGCCCCCTACGGCCCGGAGTGGATGCCGCAGGACTTCCCCGAGGACATCCCCGTGACCATGGAGGAGCAGGTGCAGAAGGCGGTGGACTGCTACAACGCCGGCGCCACGGTGCTGCATCTGCACGTGCGTGAACTCGACGGCAAGGGCTCCAAGCGCCTGTCCAAGTTCAATGAGCTGATCGCCGGCGTGCGCGCGGCGGTACCCGACATGATCATCCAGGTGGGCGGCTCGATCTCCTTCGCGCCGGAGGACGAGGGCGAGGCAGCCAAGTGGCTGTCGGACGATACCCGTCACATGCTGGCGGACCTGCAGCCCAGGCCGGACCAGGTGACGGTGGCGATCAACACCACCCAGATGAACATCATGGAGCTGCTCTACCCCGAGTACCTGAAGGGGACATCGCTCGAGAACCCCGCCTACCAGGCCGCCTACAGCGAGATGACCGTGCCCGCAGGCCCGGCCTGGGTCGAGGAGCACCTGCGCCGCCTGCAAGCCTCGGGCATCCAGCCGCACTTCCAGCTCACCGGCATCCACGCGCTCGAAACGCTCGAGCGCCTGGTACGCAAGGGCGTCTACAAGGGTCCGCTGAACCTCACCTGGATCGGCATCGGCGGCGGCTTCGACGGCCCCAACCCGTTCAATTTCGTCAACTTCGTGCACCGCGCGCCCGACGGCTGCACGCTGACGGCGGAATCGCTGCTGAAGAACGTGCTGCCATTCAACATGATGGCGATGGCCATGGGCCTGCACCCGCGCTGCGGCATCGAGGACACCATCATCGACCAGCACGGCCAGCGCATGACCTCGGTGCAGCAGATCGAGCAGTGCGTGCGGGTGGCACGCGAGCTGGGCCGCGACATCGCCTCGGGCCAGGAGGCCCGCCGGATCTACCGCATCGACACCTGGTATGACAGCGTGGAGGAAACGCTGGCGGCCAACGGCATGGCCCCCAATCGCAAGGCCGGGCAGCGCAACCTGCCGCTGCGCAACGCCGCCTGAACCGCTTGCCGGGCCCGGCTGCGCAACTTTCCGGGCAGCCGGGCCGATTGGGCAAGCTTGCCGCGCCCTGCGCGCAGGATGACACCGATGAGCCGTACCGATTCCGATCCAGCCGAAGCCGCTGCCGGCAACCCCTGCATCAACATCTGCCGCATGGACCTGGCAGGCAAGTACTGCCAGGGCTGTGGCAGGACCGCGCTGGAGATCGGCCGCTGGGACCGGATGACCGCGCAGGAACGCAGCGCCGTGCTGGCCGAGGTCGCGCGCCGACGACCGGCGCTGCACCGGCCGGCGGCCGCGGCCGCCCCGGAGCGGCCGCAGGGCTGAACCGCCCTCGCCTCGTCCTCCCCTTTCACACCGCCGCCGCTGCCCGCAGGCCGGTGGCGGCATTCCGCTTGCAGCTCTCATGACCCCTCAGCCTTCCCTGACGGTCGACGTGTACTTCGACCTGATTTGTCCCTGGTGCCTGATCGGCAAGCGCCATCTCGATGCGGCGCTGACCCGCTGGGCGCAGGAACAGCCGGACGTGCCCGTGCGCCTCGCCTGGCACGCCC
>NZ_JARJLM010000568.1 GCF_029335485.1 Cupriavidus basilensis | reverse complement strand
TCTCTCGGTGTTGATCGTGGCGTCCTGCGGGCTCGGCTACGAGCTGATCGCCGGCGCCCTGTCCAGCTACCTGCTGGGCGACTCCATCCTCCAGTTCTCCTCCATCATCGGCTGTTACCTGTTCGCCATGGGTGTGGGTTCGTGGCTGTCGCGCTATGTGAAGGATGAAGACGTGCTGGCGCGCTTTATCGATATCGAGATCCTGATCGGCCTGTTGGGCGGCATCTCGGCGGCGCTGCTGTTCGTGGTGTTCGCCTGGCTGTCGGCGCCCTTCCGTACCGCGCTCTATGCCATGGTGTTCGTGCTCGGCGTGCTGGTGGGCATGGAGATCCCGCTGGTGATGCGCGTGCTCAACGCGCGCCGCACCGCCTTCAGCGAACTGGTCAGCCGCGTCCTCACCTTCGACTACCTCGGCGCGCTGGCGGTCTCGCTGGTGTTCCCGCTGGTGCTGGCGCCGCGCCTGGGCCTGTCGCGCACGGGTTTCCTGTTCGGCATGCTCAATGCCGGCGTGGCGCTGGCCACCATCCATATCTTCCGCGCGGACCTGAAGCAGGTCATGGCGCGCATGCTGCGCGCCTCGCTGGTGCTGGTACTGCTGGCGGGCGGCTTCCTGGCCTCCGGCCGGCTCACCCACTGGGCCGAGCGCGGCATGTTCGGCGACGAAATCATCCATAGCGAAAGCACGCCCTACCAGCGCCTGGTGATCACGCGCTGGAAAGACGACCTGCGCCTCTATATCAACGGCAACCTGCAGTTTTCCTCGCGCGACGAGCATCGCTACCATGAGGCGCTGGTGCACCCGGTGCTGCAGGCGCTGCCGTGGGCGCGCCGCGTGCTGGTGATCGGCGGCGGGGACGGCCTGGCCGTGCGCGAGATACTCAAGCACAGGAATATCGAGCACGTCACGCTGGTCGACCTGGACCCCGCCATGACCACGCTGTTCTCGCGCAGCGCGCCGCTGGTGGCACTGAACCAGGGCTCGCTCAAGGATGCGCGCGTGCAGGTGGTCAACGCCGACGCCGCGCAATGGCTGGAGCAGCGCAACGACATGTTCGACGCCATCATCGTCGACCTGCCCGACCCGTCCAACTTCGGCCTGGGCAAGCTGTACTCGGTGCCGATGTACAAGCTGGTGTCGCACCACCTGGCCGAGAAGGGCTATGCGGTGGTGCAATCCACTTCGCCCTATTTCGCCCCGCGCTCGTTCTGGGATATCGACGCCACGCTGCGCGAGGCCGGGCTGCATACCTGGCCTTACCATGCCTATGTGCCGTCCTTTGGCGAGTGGGGTTTCATCCTGGCCGGCAAGCGCACCGACTACGCGCCGCCGACGCGCTACGACGTGCCGCTCAGGTTTCTCGACGCCGACTCCACCGCGCTGATGTTCCGCTTCCCCGCCGACATGGCGCCGCGCGCGGCGCAGCCGAACCGGCTCAACGAGCAGACGCTGGTGCACGATTTCGAGCAGGACTGGCGTAATGTCATTCGCTGAAACCGAAGGGCACTGGCCACCGTGTCAGCAAGCGCAGCCGCGATGGACCGCCGCCGCTTCCTGATCGCCGGGGCGGGCGCCGCCGGCTTCAGCCTGCTTGCCGGTTGCGACCGGCTGGGCGGCGAGACCAGCCGCTTCCTGGCCGGCGTGGGCCTGCGCGAGCCGGCGCCGCTGGTGCTGCGCCCCGGCATGGCCGAGGGCCACGCGCTGCGCGACGCCGCGCGCTGGCCGGCGCCGCAGGACGAGATCGTGACCGAAGTCGCCATCCTCGGCGGCGGCGTGGCCGGGCTCAGCGCCGCATGGCAGCTGGCGCGCGGCGGGCTGCACGATTTCCTGCTGGTGGACGGGCCGGAGTTCGGCGGCAACGCGGCGGCAGGCAACTTTGGCGGCATCGGCACGGACGACCTGCGCTTCCCGCGCGGCGCACACTATCTGCCGCTGCCGTCTGCCGAATCGACGCATATCCGCGAAATGCTGGCTGACACGGGCGTGATCCTGCGCGATCCGTTCGCCGCGCGGCCGGACTTCGACGAGCGCGCGCTGGTGCATGCGCCGGACGAGCGCCTGTTCTTCGACGGCAAGTGGCGCGATGGCTTGCTGCCCAGCGATGCGGTGCCGGATGCGGAGGCAACCCAGCATGCGCGCTTCCTGGTCCGCGTCGGGCAACTCAAGAGCGCACGTGGCAGCGACGGCCGCAAGGTCTTCGCCATTCCGCTGGCGCTGGCCTCGCAGGATCCGGCCTGGACCGCGCTGGACCGGCAGAGCATGCGGCAGTGGATGCTGGCCGAAGGCTATACCTCGCCGACCCTGCACGGCTATGTGGACTACTGCTGCCGCGACGACTACGGCGCCGGCCACGACCTGATCTCGGCCTGGGCCGGCCTGCACTACTTTGCCAGCCGTGCCGGCCATGCGGATAACGCCGCCGACGGCGCGGTGCTGACATGGCCGGACGGGTTGCACACGATGGTGACGCGCCTGTGCGCCCGCATCGACGCATACCGCGCGGCGCAAACCGGCGCCCGGCCCTGGCGCCGGCCCGGCATCGCCCTGCAGGTACGGGAACAGGGCCGGGAAGTATCGGTGCTGTGCGCCTGGTGGCCGCAGGGTGCACCCATATCGGCGCCGCGCACCTGCCGCATCCGCGCGCGCCGCGTGATCTGCGCGATGCCGTTGCATGTGGCGGCCCACGTGGCGCCGCTGGGCGAGTTCGGCTTCGACCCGGCGCGCCACCTGCCGCCCACCGCGCCGTGGATGGTGTCGAGCTTCCGGCTGCGCGGTTTCCCGCCGGAGGCGCCGGGCGTGCCGCTGGCCTGGGACAACGTGGTGCACGGCGGGCGCGGGCTGGGCTATGTGGTGAGCACCCACCAGCTGATCCGGCAGGCGAAGCCGGCGGCCACGGTCTTCACCGCCTATTGCCCGCTCGACGCCGCCGCCGCTGCGGGTGGCCCTCCCCGCTCGGTTGCCGACACACGCCGCTGGCTGGCCGAAGCCGCGCCCGCCGAACTGATGGACTACGCCACCACGGATCTCCACACGGCTTACGGGCGCGCGTTCTGGCGCCACGCGGATGCGGTCGAGATCACCGTGCGCGGCCACGCCATGGCCTCACCGCGAACCGGGTTTCTCGCCAACGCCGGCGCCACGGCGCTGCGCGCGGCCGACGGCCGCATCCTGTTCGCTCACGCCGACCTGTCCGGGCTGTCGGTGTTCGAGGAAGCCGCGTGGTGGGGCACGCGCGCGGCAAGGACGATTCTCAATTAGCGCGTCACCGGGTGGCGCTTGCGCGACACCATACCGCGCCAGCGCATCCTGTAGAATTCTTGCCAAGGATTCGTGTCGAATCCCGCAGACCCAGCGATCTCCAAAGCCCCCTTATCTACGTGCGCGCCATCCGCTTCCTGCTGTTGCTAGTGATGCTTGCCGTCCTGCCCTTCCAGAGTTGGGCAGACGCACGCGCGTGCGCGGCCGGCAATGCAACGCTGGCCAGCGGCGCAGCGCCGCAGGAGGCATGCAACCTGGTGATGCAAGCGTCGCGTGACGATGCTTCCGCCGCCGAAGCCGCCGACGAAAGCCACACCCACGCGGCCGTGCCTGGCGATGCCCCGGGCCCGGCCGACGCCGGCGACGCGCAAGACCCCTCCCAGTCTGGCGCCGACCTCGCGGAATCCCTGCTGCCGGCCTCGCCGCTGCGCTTTGCCGCCGGGCTCGCCCGCAGCGGCGCGCCGGCGCACCGGGCAGGCGTACTGCCCGACCCCGACCTCCCCCTGCAGCAGCGCCC
>NZ_JARJLM010000567.1 GCF_029335485.1 Cupriavidus basilensis | reverse complement strand
ACGCCGGCGCAGGACGGCAAGGCGTACCCGTTGCAGCGGCCGGCCTCGCCGTGCCGGCCCCTGAGTAGCCCGATGCAAGCTGCCTTGGTGCCAGGTTCCTGGCTTGTTTCCACTTGTTTCCCACCGTTTTTCATCCCTCGCAGCCCGTCAGGCGCTGCAGTCAGCGCAGTTCGATCTGAGGATTTTGCATCACATCCGCCTGCGCCGATGTGTTAGGGTTGGCACGCCTTCGCGGTGCATCCGGCGCGGGCCTGCGCGGTTGCTGCGCAGCAACGCCGCCCGGGCTGGTACTGGCATCCCCGGCGGCACCCTGGAGCGAACGCCATGAACCCGATCCCCACGCTGGCCGCATTGGCGGCCCTCGCGCTGCTGGCCTTGCCTTGCGGCGTTCGCGCGCAAGCGCCCGACACCACCGTGCTCCAGGCGCGCAACTGGGCCGCCGCCTGCTTCGGCTGTCACGGCCCTGCCGGCCGCGCTCCCAAGGGGAGCGTGGTGCCGGCCCTGGCCGGGCGAGCCAGCACCGACCTGATCCGGCAAATGCAGGAATTCAAGCAGGGCAGGCGCGAGGCCACCGTGATGCAGCAGATCGCCAGGGGCTATAGCGACCGGCAGATCGAGGCCATCGCGGGCTGGTTCGCCACCGTCCGCTGACCTGGCCACCCGCCAAGGAGAGACTTCCCATGCAAAGACGCGAATTTCTCGGCGCGCTGGCCGGCACGGCCCTGTTCGGCACGCTCGGCGCGAATGCGATCGGCGCCACCCGCGGGGCAAAGGTGGTGGTGGTAGGCGGCGGCTATGGCGGCGCCACCGCCGCGCGCTACCTGCGCGAATGGAGCGGACAGGGCATCGAGGTCACGCTGGTGGAGCCCTGCGCCAGCTTTGTCTCCTGCCCGCTTTCCAACCTGGTCCTGGCCGGCGGCAAGACCATCGGCGACATTACCCTGTCCTACGAGATGCTGGCAGCGCGCCACGGCGTCAGCGTGGTGCGCGACCGCGTCACCGCGATCGACCCGGTGCGGCGCGTGGTGCGCCTCGGCGGCGGCGGCGCGCTGCCCTACGACAGGCTGGTGCTGTCTCCCGGGGTGGACGTGCTCTCGGGCGAGATCCCCGGGCTCGCCC
>NZ_JARJLM010000566.1 GCF_029335485.1 Cupriavidus basilensis | reverse complement strand
ACAGCAACCTGTTCGGCGCCGGTGAACACAGGAGCCACGCCTGATGGCCGCCACCACCACGCGCTCCGCGCGCGGCACCAAACGCGCCGGCAGCAAGGGCACCAAGAGCAGCAACACCACCCCGCTGCTGTGGATGGCGTTCGCCCTGCTGGTGATCGTGCTCGACCAGTTCTTCAAGATCGTCATCGTCAGGACCTTCGCCTACGGCGAATCGCGCCCCGTGACCGGCTTCTTCAACCTGGTGCTGGTCTATAACAAGGGGGCCGCCTTCAGCTTCCTGGCCGATGCCGGCGGCTGGCAGCGCTGGTTCTTTACCGGCCTGGGCGTGGTGGTGGGCCTGTTCATCGTTTGGATGCTCTACCGCCATACCGGGCAGCGCCTGTTCTGCTTCGCGATCTCGCTGATCCTCGGCGGCGCCATCGGCAATGTGGTGGACCGCGTGGTGTACGGCCATGTGGTCGATTTCCTCGACTTCTATGTGCGCAACTACCACTGGCCGGCGTTCAACGTGGCGGACTGCGCCATCACGGTGGGCGCGGTGCTGCTGATCGTGGACGAATTGCGGCGGGTGCGAAAGCACTGAGACCGGGCAGCGGCCGGTGACCGGCCTCAGTACCTGTAGCGCAGGATGTACCAGCCGCGCTTGACGTACTCGGCGAGCACGGCCCCCGCCTCGTACAGCACCAGGGACTTGCCCAGGCTGACGCCGGGATAGACGCCATGCGTGCCCCAGTCGACTTCGCTCCAGGCCTGGCGGAACGACTTCAGGGCCCGGCCGGTGTGGTACCAGCTGGTCACCAGCACCGCCCGGCGCGGTGCGAACCGCTCCAGTTGCGCCCGCGTCATGCGGGCGTTTTCCATGGTGCTGCCGGACTGGCATTCATAGCCGATACGCCCGCGCGGCACCCCGGTCATCGCCAGGCGCCGCACGATCAGCATGCAGTCCCCGCCCCCGCTGACGAACACATAGGGCGCCACGCCAGCGTGATACAGCTCCGCCGCGCCAATCACGCGCTGACCCGACTCCCCGCCCAGCACCACGATCCAGTCCGCCCGCGGCGGCACGCTCTCACGCGCCAGCCAGGCCTTGGCATTGTCCAGCAGCACAGCGCTGGCCAGCAGCCCGAGCAGGGCGCAGACGCCCACCAGGCAGAACAGATCTTTGAGGGTTTTCGGGCGCAGCAAGCGGTCAGGCATAAGGAGTGGGACGGGGTTGGAAGGACGCACGGCGGATCGGCACCGCGCCACGTTCGGCGCCGCCGCCAACGCGCGCGCGGGCAAGCCGGTATTATTGACGCTTCTCCGGCGCGGCGATAGCAACCCCTGCCGCGGCACACGGACCACAACCCTCAAGCGAAGAGCATATCCATGGATCTGCGAGGCAAGCATCTCGTCCTTGGCCTGACCGGCGGCATCGCCTGCTACAAATCGGCCGAACTGGTCCGCCTGCTGACCAAGGCCGGCGCGACCGTGCAGGTGGTCATGACCGACGGCGCCACCCGGTTCATCACGCCTGTGACCATGCAGGCACTCTCCGGGCGGCCGGTCTTCACCTCCCAATGGGACGCGCGCGTGGGCAACAACATGGCCCACATTGATCTCTCGCGCGAAGCCGACGCCATCGTGATCGCACCGGCGTCCACCGATTTCCTCGCGAAGCTCGCGCATGGCCTGTGCGATGACCTCCTGACCACCCTGTGCATCGCCCGCGACTGCCCGTTGCTGGTGGCTCCCGCCATGAACCTGCAGATGTGGTCGGCACCCGCCACCCAGCGCAACGCCGCCCAACTGCGCGCGGATGGCGTAACGGTTCTGGGCCCGGGCAGCGGCGACCAGGCCTGCGGCGAAGTCGGCGACGGCCGCATGCTGGAACCGTCGGAGCTGCTCGACGATATCGTCGCGTTCTTCCAGCCCAAGCCGCTGGCAGGCCGGCGCGTGGTGATCACGGCCGGCCCCACCTTCGAAGCCATCGATCCGGTACGCGGCATCACCAACCGCTCCTCGGGCAAGATGGGCTTTGCCATCGCGCGTGCCGCGCGTGAAGCCGGTGCGGATGTGGTCCTGATTGCCGGCCCGACGGCGCAACCCACGCCCCGCGGCGTCGCCCGTACCAACGTGGAAAGCGCGCAGCAGATGCACGATGCCGTGATGGCGGGCCTGCCCGGCACCGATGTGTTCATCGCCGTGGCGGCGGTGGCCGACTGGCGCCCGGCCGAGGTGGCCGGACAGAAGCTGAAGAAGGCCAACGACAGCGATACGCCCACGCTGCGCTTCGTGCAGAACCCCGACATCCTCGCCGCCGTGGCAGCGCGGCCAGAGGCGCCCTACTGCGTGGGCTTTGCCGCCGAGAGTGAAAAACTCGAGCAATACGGCGAGCAGAAACGCCAGCGCAAGAACGTGCCGTTGCTGGTGGGCAATATCGGCCACCATACCTTCGGCATGGACGACAACGAGATCGTGCTGTTCGATGCCCAGGGCATGACCCGCCTGCCGCGCGCCGACAAGCTGACGCTGGCGCGCGACCTGGTGGCGGCCATCGCCCGGCGCCTGCCCGCGCGCCACTGAACCCGCGCCGGCTCGCGCCCCCGCCGCCACAGAACCTCAACCGGCCCCAACCCTGAACATGTCCGCAAGCCAACCGAAACTGCGCCTCTCGGTGCTCGACCAGAGCCCGGTCATCGCCGGCCACACTGCGCGCGACGCACTGGCCGCCACCGTGGAGCTGGCGCAGGCCGCCGACGGGCTCGGCTACACCCGCTACTGGTGCGCCGAGCACCACGGGCTGCGTGGCGTGTGCAACCCGGCGCCGGAAGTCATGCTGGCCCGGCTGGGCAGCGTCACGCAGCGCATCCGGCTCGGCTCGGGCGGCGTGATGCTGCCCTATTACAGCCCCTTCAAAGTGGCGGAGCAGTTCCGCATGCTGGAGGGCCTGTTCCCGGGGCGCATCGATCTCGGGGTGGGACGCGCGCCGGGCGGCGATATGCGTACCGCGCAGGCGGTGGCCATGGGCCAGTACAACCGCGGCGATCACTTCGCCGAACAGGTGCAGGACCTGTCCTGGCTCCTGCGCGGCGAAGTACCGCCAGGCCATATCGCCGAGGGCGTCGTGCTGCAGCCCGAGATCGATACCAGGCCCGAGCTTTGGGTATTGGGCTCCAGCGACTACGGCGGTGCCCTGGCGGCGCGGCTTGGGTTGCGCTTTGCCTTTGCCCACTTTATCAATCCGCATACGGGCCATGCCGTGGCGCAGCAGTACCGCAACGATTTCGAGCCGGACTACGACGAGCGGCCCTACAGCGCTGCGGCCATCTTCGTGATCTGCGCCGACAGCGAGGCCGAAGCGGCGGAACTGGAGCGCGCCGTGGACCTGCGCCGCCTGCAGATGGCCTACGGCGTGAACGCCCCGATCCCGTCCTTGTCCCAGGCCGCGCAGCACGAGCCAACCGAACGCGACCGCCTGATCGTCGAACGCGAGCGTCCGCGCACCATCTGCGGCACGCCCGAACAAGTGGCGCAGCGCATGCTGGCCCTGCGCGAGCGCTTCCTTGCCGACGAACTGGTGGTGCTGAGCGTGACCGCCAGCTATGCCGCGCGCCTGCGCACCTACGAGCTGCTGGCGCAAGCCTTCGACCTGTCGGGCGACTGATCCCCCCGGGCTCTCGACGCGGCAGGGACGGCCGGCGGCAATGACTGCCGCCACGCCCCGCTCGGCTATCATCTCGGGTTGCCAACGTTTTTTGTCTTTTTTGTCTTTCCGGGACTGACCAGCCATGACCATCGAAGCCAACCCGACCGTCGAAATCAAGGTGCTCGACGCACGCCTGTACGAATGGGGCCTACCGGCTTACCAGAGCGATATGGCGGCAGCGATCGACCTGCACGCCTGCCTGGACGCGCCGCTCACCATCGAAGCCGGCACACCGGCGCAGCTGGTGCCAGCCGGCATTGCCGTGCACATGGGCAACCCCTATATGGCGGCCACCATCGCACCGCGCTCGGGGCTGGGCCACAAGAAGGGGCTGGTGCTGGGCAACTCGATCGGCGTGATCGATGCCGATTACCAGGGTCCGATCATGGTGAGCGTGTGGAACCGCAACGCGCCCGGCACCGAGCCGATCGTGATCCAGCCGGGCGAGCGGATCGCGCAGATGATGTTTGTGCCGGTGCTGCGGCCCGTGTTCAAGACCGTGGAAGACTTCTCCGCAGACACCGTGCGCGGCGCGGGCGGCTTCGGCTCCACCGGCGTGCATCACGCCAAGAGCGGCGCCTGAGGCCAGGGCAAGGACGCGCTCAGCGCGCCTGTTCGAACAGCAGTGCCACGCCGCCAGCAGCGGAGGCAGGAATCAGGCTCTCGCCGGGCCCCAGGTCGAGCGCGTCCACGCACGCCGCGCGCCAGCCTTCGCGTGCCGCCGCGAGATCGCCGGTGCGCAGGCGGATGGCCGCATAGCCAGGCACGGCGCGGCGCACGTGCCCCGTGCCGGTCGCGGCGGCAAGCGCCTGGGGCGTCGTGACCACCAGCGTGGCACCGTCCAGTGCCAGGCTGCAGATGTGATCGCTCAACTGCGTCATCTCGCCGCCGGTGAGCTCGGCATAGGCGCGGCCGGCGGCCTCGACGAGTGCCGGCGCCACCACCAGGAACATCGTGGCAATGCCCGTCGCGCCATTGGCGTGCGTGGTCCACTCGGGGCGCCATAGCAGCTCCGGCGTCTGGTGCTCGCAGAAGAAGAAGCGCGCACCCGGTGCATCGTCGATCGCCGTCACGCGGAAGGTTGCGGGACGCTCCGTGCCGTCGTCGAGACGCACCGGGCGCGAGAACTCGATCGGGTCCGAAGTGTGCCAGCCACCGCCGCGCAACTGCGCGGCGGCCGAGAAGGCGTCGCCGCTCTTGCAGGAAAGGGCCGCACAGCCGGCCCCGGCCTGCTGCGCGTCCCAGTAATAGCGCCGCGTCGGGCTGGGCACGGTGACATGCAGCAGCTCGAGATAGTCGCGCGCCAGCATCACGCAATGATTCTGCGATCCGAGCGAGTGGTGGCCGCGCGGCGTCAAGGTGAAGCCAAACCTGCGCCAGGCTTGCGCCGCGGCGTCAAGGTCGGGACACACCATTACAGCGTGGTCTAGCGGTTCCATCGTCATCGCAACCTCTCGCATCAATCGAACTGAATATTTGCCTTGCGCGCCACCGCCTGCCATTTGTCGTGCTCGCGCCGAACCAGGCTGGCCAGTTCGGCCGGGCTGCCGCCAACGATCTCGAACCCCTGCATGGCCAGCGCATCGACCACGCGCTGCTGCCGCAATGAACGGACCAGTGCGTCGTGCAGGCGTGTCACCGTCGGCTCCGGCAGGCCGGCCGGGCCGAATACGCCGATCCAGGAATAGGCCTCGAAACCGCGGTAGCCCTGCTCCGCCACGGTCGGCAGCTGCGGGAACTGGCGCAGGCGGGTCGTGCCGGTCACGCCGAGCAACTTGACCGTCTTGGCCGCCACGTGTGCCTGCACCGCCGCGTAGCTGGAAAAAAATACGTCGACTTCGTTGGACAGCACCGCCTGCACGGCCGGACCGCCCCCTTTATACGGAACATGGAGAAGGCGCACGCCGGCCTCGGTCGCCAGCGCCTCGGCGGCGAGCTGGTTGAGGCTGCCGATGCCGGAAGACGCATAGTGGATGCTCTCTGGCTTCTCCCGCGCCATGGCAACCAGTTCTTTCACATTGGACGCCGGCAGGGAAGGATTGGCGGCAATGACCAGGGGGAAGCGCACCAACTGCGTGATCGGCGTGAAATCGCGGAACGTGTCGTACGGCAGGCGCTTGTAGGCAAACGGGTTGATGGCATGGGTATCGAACGCCATCAGCAGGGTGCTCCCATCCGGCTTCGCGCGGGCCACCGTACCCGATGCGATCAGGCCGCCGGCACCGGGCTTGTTGTCGATCACCACCGTCTGGCCAAGCGCGCCCTTGAGGCCGGGCTGCAACTGGCGGGCAACGATATCGACGCTGCCCCCGGGCGGGAACGGCAACACCATGGCGATCGTGCGGCCAGCACCGCTCGCCGTGGCGTCGCCACCCAGGGCAGCCAGGCAAGGCGTGGAAATCATGGGCATCGCGCCAAGCGGCAGCGATTTGAGCAGCAGGCGGCGCAGCCGCGTGCATTCAGGTCGGGACATCGGGTACTCGGGCGAATGGCGGGCATACAGCAGCGGCGGCAACCGCGCCCGTCCAATACAAAAAGGGCGGCATCGCTGCCGCCCTGTATTTTGCCCGAGGATAGCACGAAATGCAGGCCAGCAGAGCTGCCGCCGGCACTCGTGCCCCTCCCGCGCCTAGACTTCCGCCTTTTCGTTCTCCGGCGATTCCGGCGGTTCGGCGGCAGCCTCGGCGAAGTCCAGTCTGATCTGGTCCTGCTCGTCGAGATCGACCACCACCTTGCCACCCGATACCAGCTTGCCGAACAGCAGTTCGTCGGCCAGCGCCTTGCGGATCAGGTCCTGGATCAGGCGCTGCATCGGCCGCGCGCCCATCAGCGGATCGAAGCCCTTCTTCGCCAGGAACTTGCGCAGCCTGTCGCTGAAGTTGGCTTCCACCTTCTTCTCGTGCAGCTGCTCCTCGAGCTGCATCAGGAACTTGTCGACCACGCGCAGGATGATCTCCTCGTCCAGCGAGCGGAAGCTGATCATGGCGTCGAGACGATTGCGGAACTCCGGCGTGAACATGCGCTTGATGTCGGCCATCTCGTCGCCCTGCTCCCGCGTCGAGGTGAAGCCAATGGTGGCGCGGTTCATGGTTTCCGCTCCCGCGTTGGTGGTCATGATGATGATCACATTGCGGAAGTCGGCGCGGCGGCCGTTGTTGTCGGTCAGCGCGCCATGGTCCATCACCTGCAGCAGGATATTGAAGATATCCGGATGCGCCTTCTCGATTTCGTCCAGCAGCAGCACGCAGTGCGGCTTCTTGGTGACGGCCTCGGTCAGCAGGCCACCCTGATCGAAGCCGACGTATCCCGGCGGCGCGCCGATCAGCCGGCTCACCGCATGGCGCTCCATGTATTCGGACATGTCGAAGCGCAGCAGTTCGATGCCCATGATGAAGGCGAGCTGCTTGGCGACTTCGGTCTTGCCCACCCCGGTCGGGCCGGAGAACAGGAAGGAGCCGATCGGCTTGTCAGTCTTGCCCAGGCCGGCGCGCGACATCTTGATGGCCGAAGCCAGCGCCTCGATGGCCGGATCCTGGCCGAACACCACGGACTTCAGGTCGCGGTCCAGGGTCTGCAGCTTGCTGCGGTCGTCCTGGTTGACGCTCTGCGGCGGAATGCGGGCGATACGCGAGACGATATCCTCGATCTCGCCCTTGCCGATGGTTTTCTTCTGCTTCGACTTGGGCAGGATGCGCTGGGCCGCACCGGCCTCGTCGATCACATCGATGGCCTTGTCGGGCAGGTGGCGGTCAGTGATGAAGCGTGCCGACAGTTCGGCCGCCGCGGTCAGTGCCGCCGCGGCGTACTTGACGCCATGGTGCTCCTCGAAACGCGACTTCAGGCCGCGCAGGATCTGCACGGTCTGGTCCACCGATGGCTCCACCACGTCGATTTTCTGGAAACGGCGCGACAAAGCCGCGTCTTTCTCGAAGATACCGCGGTATTCAGTGAAGGTGGTGGCGCCGATGCACTTGAGCTGTCCCGAGGACAGCGCAGGCTTGAGCAGGTTGCTCGCGTCCAGCGTGCCGCCCGAAGCGGCGCCCGCGCCGATCAGCGTGTGGATCTCGTCAATGAACAGGATCGCGTTCGGATTGTCCTTGAGCGACTTGAGCACGCCCTTCAGGCGCTGCTCGAAATCGCCGCGGTACTTGGTGCCTGCCAGCAGGGCGCCCATGTCGAGCGAGTACACAACCGCCTTTTCGAGGATGTCGGGCACTTCGTTCTTGGTGATGCGCCAGGCCAGGCCCTCGGCGATCGCGGTCTTGCCGACCCCGGCCTCGCCCACCAGCAACGGGTTGTTCTTGCGCCGGCGGCACAGTACCTGGACCACCCGCTCGACCTCGCTCTCGCGGCCGATCAGCGGATCGATCTTGCCGGCACGGGCCAGCGTGTTCAGGTTCTGGGTGAACTGCTCGAGCGGGCTTTCCTTGCCATCGCCGCCTTCGCCCTCGGCCGCGCCGTCGCCATGCTTGGCGGGCTCGGCCTGGTCCTTGCGGATGCCATGGCTGATGAAGTTGACCACGTCCAGCCGCGTCACGCCCTGCTGCTGGAGGTAGTACACCGCATGCGAGTCCTTCTCGCCGAAGATCGCCACCAGGACATTGGCGCCAGTCACTTCCTTCTTGCCGTTGGAAGTGGACTGGACATGCATGATGGCGCGCTGGATGACGCGCTGGAACCCCAGCGTGGGCTGGGTATCCACCTCGTCGGTGCCAGGCACCACGGGCGTGTTGTCCGCGATGAAATTCTTCAGACTGGTGCGCAGGTCCTCGATATTGGCTGCGCAGGCGCGCAAGACTTCCGCTGCCGTAGGGTTGTCAAGCAACGCCAGTAGCAGGTGCTCCACGGTGATGAACTCGTGGCGTGCCTGCCGGGCTTCAACAAACGCCATGTGCAGGCTGACTTCCAATTCTTGCGCAATCATGCTTCCTCCATCACGCACTGCAACGGATGACCCGCCTGCCGTGCGTGGGTTGACACCAGCTCGACCTTCGTCGCCGCGATATCCCTGGTATAGATACCGCAGACCCCCTTGCCTTCCCGGTGGACGGTCAGCATGATCTGCGTCGCCGTCTCCCGGTCCCTGCTGAAATACTGCTGCAGGATCATCACGACGAACTCCATCGGGGTGAAGTCGTCATTCAGCAGCAACACCTTGTACATGGCGGGCGGTTTGAGCGCCTGCTCTTTCCGCTCCAGTACGGTGCCTGCTTCGCGTTGTGGGACATTTGCCAGCCGTGTAGCCATGGCTTTATTCTAACCCTTACGCACAACTCTGCAATTTGGGGAAAAGACACCGGATTCAAGAGGCCGATGCAGCGACCGTCCAAAATCCGGAGATGCCGAATGCATCCGGTTACAGCTCGCGGGGCGCGCGGCCTTGCCCGGCCCCTCACCCCGCCAAAATACCACCGACCGCCGTTCCTTTCGCGCCACACCCTACCAGGAGTGGGGAATCTGCCAACTTGACAGTGTGCTGGTTTGACAGAAGAATCGATTGCACATTCACGTCTGGTTACGCGAGCCAAGCAATAATCCGGACCTGGGTGATCCGTGAGCAGGGAGGCCCACGAATCCGGCGGCGGCGAGTCAGCATATCAAACTGGCCGCCAGGCGGTGCCCGCAAAGTCGTGCCATTGTGCCCGGCCCGGTCCTACCGGGCTGGAGGGCATGGACCGGCTCCGGGCACCCGGCTGGCCGCGGCGCCTTCCCCCGCTCGTATCGTGCTTTTTTCGTTGGGGGAGTTTATGGCAAGCGGTATCGTCAAATGGTTCAATGACGCCAAGGGCTTTGGATTCATCAAGCCGGACGACGGCGAAGAAGAACTGTTTGCGCACTTTTCGGCCATCCAGATGAGTGGCTTCAAGACCCTGAAAGAGGGTCAGCGCGTGTCCTTCGAAATCATCCAGGGTCCCAAGGGCAAACAAGCCACCAATATCCAGGACGGCGCCTGAGGACAAGGCGTGCGGCCGCACCAGCCGGCAGAGCTTGAGGCGGCCACGACAGGATGCGGGGGAATCATCCCCGGAACGGGATCGGCCTGCCGCCCCCAGGGCATGGCCTGGCTTTGACAGCCAGCCTGTCCATGCCCGGACCAGCAGACTGAACAGCAGCACGTAGCGCATCCGACAAAAAGCCCGGTCAGGTCAATGCCGGGCTTTTTGTTTGCCTGCTCGCGGCCGGTACCTTGGCCTGCCAATCCGCTTCTCCGCTGACTCCCGGTCGCTTTCCCCTTTGTTTTGGCAGGTTCTTGCGCCGTTCTGGCTGTCTTGGACAAGTCCATGCCGGGGTATCGGCATCTTCCATTGCCTCCGCACGGCCCGAGCGCCAGCACACCATGCCGCGCAGCATGAAGTGCCTCAACCACTACATGATCTGTCGAAGGCGAATGCCTCCAAGGACTGGGGCGGTGCGACCGTCGCCTCAAAGGGCCTTCGCGGTCCAGGACCCGCCCCAATGAAAAGCCCCCGGGCCTCCTTGCGGAAGCCTGGGGGCTCGTTGCCACGCCGCGCATCGCCGCCTGAGCGATCAGGCTGGGACGTCGGGGGGCAAGGATCACATGTTTTCGATCATCACCTGCCCAAAGCCCGAGCACGACACCTGCGTCGCGCCTTCCAGCAGGCGGGCGAAGTCATAGGTGACCTTCTTCGACAGGATGGACTTCTCCATCGACGAAATGATCAGGTCGGCGGCTTCGGTCCAACCCATGTGGCGCAGCATCATTTCGGCGGAGAGGATCTCGGAACCCGGGTTCACGTAGTCCTTGCCGGCGTACTTCGGTGCGGTGCCGTGGGTGGCTTCGAACATGGCCACGGAGTCGGACAGGTTGGCGCCCGGGGCGATGCCGATGCCGCCGACCTGCGCGGCCAGCGCGTCGGAGATGTAGTCGCCGTTCAGGTTCAGCGTGGCGATCACCGAATACTCGGCCGGGCGCAGCAGGATCTGCTGCAGGAAGGCGTCGGCGATGGCGTCCTTGATCACGATTTCGCGGCCGGTCTTCGGGTTCTTGAACTTGCACCACGGGCCGCCATCGATCAGCTCGGCGCCGAATTCCTGCTGCGCCAGCTCGTAGGCCCAGTCACGGAAGCCACCTTCGGTGAACTTCATGATGTTGCCCTTGTGCACGATGGTCACCGACGGCTTGTCGTTGTCGATCGCGTACTGGATGGCCTTGCGCACCAGGCGCTTCGTGCCTTGCTTGGAAACCGGCTTGACGCCGATGCCCGAGGTATCCGGGAAACGGATCTTCTTCACGCCCATTTCGTTCTGCAGGAAGGCGATCAGCTTCTTGGCCTGGTCGCTTTCCGCTTCCCACTCGATGCCGGCGTAGATGTCTTCCGAGTTCTCGCGGAAGATCACCATGTCGATCTTTTGCGGCTCGCGCACCGGCGAGGGTACGCCCTTGAAGTAGGCCACCGGCCGCAGGCAGACGTACAGGTCCAGCTGCTGGCGCAGCGCCACGTTCAGCGAGCGGATGCCGCCGCCGACCGGCGTGGTCAGCGGACCCTTGATCGACACCACGTATTCCTTCAGGACCTCCAGGGTCTCCTCGGGCAGCCACACGTCCGGGCCGTAGACCTTGGTCGACTTCTCGCCTGCGTAGATCTCCATCCAGGAGATCTTGCGCTTGCCGGCGTAGGCCTTGGCCACCGCGGCATCGACCACCTTGATCATCACCGGGGTGATGTCCAGTCCCGTACCGTCGCCTTCGATGAAAGGAATGATCGGATTGTCCGGAACATTCAGCGAAAAATCCTGGTTGACCGTGATCTTTTCGCCGGCCGGAACCTTGATGTGTTGATACATGACGTCTCCAGTACGGAACGGGGTTCGCAACGAGCCGCCGGGTTCGTGACCAGACGGCGAGATTGGGGTGGCGCGCGGGCATTTTAGCGGGGATCGGCGCAGTCACGGTACTGCACCGCAACATGCGAGGCTTGCCCGGACCCGGACACGCGTCAAGCGCATTCAGTCTTATATAAGACACAAGACTGTTTCGTATTATGCAGCAAAATTTCATGATCCGCCATCCTGGCGGGACTGCCGGCCCCCGCCGGCTGCGGCATACTGGCGCCCTTGAATGGCGCGGCTGCCAGCGCTACCGCCCGATATCCGCCTCCTCCCAATGACGCTGATTGCCCTGAACAAACCCTTCGGCACCATGAGCCAGTTCTCCGCGCACCCGACGCGCCCGACCCTCGCCGACTGCGTGGCGATGCCCGGCGTGTATCCGGCGGGACGGCTCGACGCCGACAGCGAGGGCCTGCTGCTGCTGACCGACGACGGCGCGCTGCAGGCGCGCATCGCCGATCCGCATCACAAGCTGCCCAAGACCTATCTGGCGCAGGTGGAAAACGTGCCGGACGAAAATGCGCTGGCGCGCCTGCGCGATGGCGTCGATCTCGGAGACTTCCGCACGCTGCCGGCACGCGCGCAACCCATCGATGAACCGGACTTCCTG
The DNA here is from genome assembly GCF_029335485.1 of Cupriavidus basilensis. Lineage (GTDB taxonomy): Bacteria > Pseudomonadota > Gammaproteobacteria > Burkholderiales > Burkholderiaceae > Cupriavidus > Cupriavidus basilensis_E. Next base: position 8,953 of record NZ_JARJLM010000566.1, on the reverse strand, counting down.
TGGCCGCGCCAGCCGCCGGTGCGTTTTCGCGCAGCCATTCCTACCCAATGGCTCGAACTGGAGATCCGCGAAGGGAAGAATCGGCAGGTACGGCGCATGACGGCGGCCGTGGGCTTCCCGACCTTGCGCCTGGTGCGCGTTCGGATCGGCGCGCTCGATCTGCGCACGCTGGGACTTGCGCCCGGGCAGTGGTGCGAGATCGCGCCCGCGGCGCTCGGGCTGGAAGGCGCAGCGTTGCCGGAGCAGGCTCCCATCCGGAATGGCATGCGACCGAATGCCGCAGATGGTCCGCGAAATCAGCGTCACAAGCGGCAGCCCAAAAGAAGTTACAAAAATTAACATGTCGTGAGTCAACCCCTCGCCGCTCCGTTTCGTTTTTGACACTGACACGTCGCATACGGGTCACTCTCTTCAGAAACGACTCACCTCCCGAGGTAAATAAGCATGAACAAACTGATCGCTGCTCTCGTTGCCGGCCTGTTCGCCACCGGCGCTTTCGCCCAAGCCGCTTCGGCACCGGCAGCACCGGCAGCCGCTGCAGCACCCGCAGCAGCAGAAGCGCCGGCTGCCAAGCCGGCCGCCAAGAAGAAGCACCACAAGAAGCACGCGCACAAGAAGGCAGCCGCTGCTGCTTCCGGTGCAGAAGCTGCAACGAAGTAATTCTTTGCAGGCAGGCCGGCCATTTGGCTGGCACGCAAGGCAGGCTGCCGGCGAGGCGCCTGCCTTTTTTGTTGCCTGCGCATGGTGTTTGCAAACACGCCGCAACGCAGCGAAACACTTTGCGGGCGCCGCTGCGCTTGCAGCTGCGCTATGCTGGCGGCTGTTCCGAACCCGTCATTCGCCCTCCTCCTCCATGCGCCCTGTCATCAAGAATCTGCTCGCGGGCGGCTGCGCCGTCGCCGCCCTGAGCTCCGCGTTCGCCCAGGCCCAGGCCAGCCTGCCGGTCAGGCAACTGACCGCAGGCATGTACGCCATCAAGGCGGAAATCGCCGCCACGCCCGAATCCCGCGAGCTTGGCCTGATGTATCGCAAGACCATGCCTGCCAACGAGGGCATGCTGTTCGTGTTCGAGGAAAAGGCCGGCCACTGCTTCTGGATGAAGAATACCGACCTGCCGCTGTCGATCGCCTTCCTGGCCGATGACGGCGCCATCGTCAATATCGAGGATATGGCGCCCCAGACCGAGGACAACCATTGCCCGCGCGCGGCGGTGCGCTATGCGCTGGAGATGAACAAGGGATGGTTCGCGCAGAAGGGGCTCAAGGCCGGCGCGAAGATCGGCGGGCTGCCGCAGCCGCGCTGAAGACCAGGCGCGGCGGCACGGCCGCCACGCCCGATTGCGGCGGCCAGATCAGTCGCGGAAGTTGTTGAAGTCCAGCGGTGCTTCGGCAACGTCCTTGCGCAGCAGCGCGATCACGCTCTGCAGGTCGTCCCGCTTGGTGCCCGACACGCGCACGGCATCGCCCTGGATGCTGGCTTGCACCTTGATCTTGCTGTCCTTGATCATCTTGACGATTTTCTTGGACAGGTCGCCGGTGACACCCTTCTTGATGGTGATGACCTGCTTGACCTTGTCGCCGCCGATGCGCTCGGTCTTGCCGTAGTCGAGAAAGCGCACGTCGACATTGCGCTTGGCCATCTTGCCGATCAGCACGTCCTTGACCTGGCCGAGCTTGAAGTCATCGTCGGCAAAGGCGGTGAGCTCATTTTCCTTGTGCTCGACCCGCGCATCCGAGCCCTTGAAGTCGAAACGGGTCGAGATTTCCTTGTTGGCCTGCTCGACCGCGTTCTTCACCTCGATCATATTCGCTTCGCACACTACGTCAAACGACGGCATTGCATTCTCCTTGTCTTGCTGCGTGTTGCTTGTTGCTTTGTTGCCTGTACCGGGCGCGCGCCGGCTGCCGGCGGCGCTTACGTATAATCCAGCCTACCCTGCAGTCCGGTGCCGTCGACCACGGCGGCCGCCTCACCTTTTCCTTGCATGGCAGATTTCCACGAATTTTATCCCCTGCGTCGCCACAATACATTCGGATTCGACGTCCGCGCGCGCTTTGCGGTGCATGTGCGCAGCGAAAGCGACCTGCAGGCCGCGCTGGCGGATCCGCGCGCGCAAAACCTCCCCCTGGTTGTACTGGGCGGTGGCAGCAATGTGGTCCTGACGCAGGACCTGGACGCCCTGGTGCTGTTGATGGAAATCCCGGGCTATGCGGTCGCCGCCGCGAACGAGGCTTTCCTGGTGACCGCTGGCGCCGGCGAGAACTGGCATGCGCTGGTCTGCCGCACCATCGCGGACGGCATGCCCGGCCTGGAAAACCTGGCCCTGATTCCCGGCACTGCCGGCGCCGCGCCCATCCAGAATATTGGCGCCTACGGCGTGGAACTGCGCGAGCGCTTCGACAGCCTGCGCGCGTTCGACCGCTACAGCGGCGGCTTCGTCCACCTGTCGCTGGAACAATGCCGGTTCGCGTACCGCGACAGCCTGTTCAAGCGCGAAGGCCGGGACCGCTACATCATCACCGCGGTCACGCTGCGGCTGCCCTCACCCTGGCAGCCGGTGCTCGGCTACGCGGAACTGGCGCGCGAGCTGGCGCAAGATACAACGGCCACGCCCACGGCGGACCGCATCCGTGATGCGGTGATCGCGATCCGCTCGCGCAAGCTGCCCGATCCGGCACAGGTGGGCAATGCCGGCAGCTTCTTCAAGAATCCGGTGGTTGACGCGGGCCAGCGCGACGCGCTGCTGGCGCGATACCCCAACCTGGTCAGCCATGCCCAATCCGATGGCAGCTACAAGCTGGCCGCCGGCTGGCTGATCGACCAGTGCGGCTTCAAGGGGGTGAGCGACGGCCCGGTCGGCGTCTATGGCAAGCAGGCCCTGGTGCTGGTGCACCACGGCGGCGGCACCGGCCAGGAATTGCTGGCGCTGGCGCGCCGCATCGCCGACGCGGTACAAGCCCGTTTCGGCGTGCGCATCGAGCCCGAGCCCGTGGTGCTTTAGACCACGCGCGCGGGCCGTCGCCCTGCACCGTGCTCAGGCGAAGTGGCAGACGTAGTCCAGCGTTTCCGTCACTTCGATATCGAAGCTGCTGTCGCCGGGCACGTTGAACTGCTGGCCGGCGCCATAGGTATTCCACTGGTCTTCGCCAGCCAGCTTCACGCGGCACACGCCGGCATTGATTTCCATGATTTCCGGGGCGCCGGTGTTGAACGTCAGCGCGGCGGGGAAAATCACGCCCAGCGTCTTGCGGGTGCCGTCCGGGAACAGCACAGTGTGGCTCACGCACTTGCCGTCGAAGTAGAGGTTGGCTTTCTTGACGACGGATACATTGTCGAACTGGCTCACGCTTTTTCTCCTTGATGCTTGGTTCTTGATGCCTGGAAGCTGGAATTCCGGATCTTCTGAATGGCGGCGCGGCGCAAAAAAAGGGGCCGTGACGGCCCCTCTTCCTGCTGACTACCCGGCCCAGGCCCGAAACGAGCCGGAACCGGGAGGCCCGCCTCACTCGCCGCGCTGGCGGCGTGCGTTCTCGGCGATGCGCATGCGCAGCGCGTTCAGCTTGATGAAGCCGCCGGCGTCGGCCTGGTTGTAGGCGCCGCCGTCGTCGTCGAAGGTCGCGATGGTCTTGTCGAACAGCGTGTCCTTGGAATCGCGGCCGGCCACGATCACGTTGCCCTTGTACAGCTTGACGCGCACCCAGCCGTTGACCTTGGCCTGGGTGTGGTCGATCAGCACCTGCAGCGCGCGGCGCTCCGGGCTCCACCAGTAGCCGTTATAGATCAGGCTGGCGTAGCGCGGCATCAGGTCGTCCTTCAGGTGGGCCACTTCGCGGTCGAGCGTGATCGACTCGATGGCGCGATGGGCCTTCAGGATGATGGTGCCGCCGGGGGTTTCGTAGCAGCCGCGGCTCTTCATGCCGACGTAGCGGTTTTCCACCAGGTCCAGGCGGCCGATGCCGTGCTTGCCGCCCAGGCGGTTCAGCTCGGTCAGTACTTCGGCCGGGGTCATGCGCTTGCCGTTCAGGCCGACGATGTCGCCGCCCTCGAACTCGATGTCCAGGTACTCGGCCGCGTCCGGTGCGTTCTCCGGCGACACGGTCCAGCGCCACATGTCTTCCTCGGCCTCGGCCTTGGGGTCTTCCAGGTGACGGCCTTCGAAGGAGATATGCAGCAGGTTGGCGTCCATCGAGTAGGGAGCGCCGCCCTTCTTGTGCTTCATGTCGATTTCGATGCCGGCCTTTTCTGCATAGGCCAGCAGCTTCTCGCGCGACAGCAGGTCCCACTCGCGCCACGGGGCGATGACCTTCACGCCCGGCTCCAGGCCGTAGTAGCCCAGTTCGAAGCGGACCTGGTCGTTGCCCTTGCCGGTGGCGCCATGCGACACGGCGTCGGCCCCGGTGCTGCGCAGGATCTCGATCTGGCGCTTGGCGATCAGCGGACGCGCGATCGAGGTGCCCAGCAGGTATTCGCCTTCATAGACGGCATTGGCACGGAACATCGGGAAGACGAAGTCGCGCACGAATTCTTCGCGCAGGTCGTCGATAAAGATGTTCTCCGGCTTGATGCCGAACTTGAGCGCCTTCTGGCGGGCAGGTTCGAGTTCCTCGCCCTGGCCGATGTCGGCGGTAAAGGTGACCACCTCGCATTGATAGGTGTCTTGCAGCCACTTCAGGATCACCGAAGTGTCCAGCCCGCCGGAATAGGCGAGCACGACTTTCTTGATATCGCTCATGTTCGACTCGATGCGCAAAGTAAGCGCGGCCGGTACTGACGCCGGACACGCGAAAAAGAATGCGGGAAAATCGCTATTTTGACACGTTCGCCCCGGCTTGGGCGGCACTTGCCGCCTGCAGGCTGTCCTCGGTCGGCCTGCGGGCGCCGGTTTGGCGCGCCATATGTGCGCCAAGCGTGGCGCCGACAAGCAGGATCAGTAGCGCCCGCAGAGCAGGAACTCCATCAGGGCCTTCTGCACGTGCAGACGGTTCTCTGCCTCTTCCCACACTACGCTCTTGGGGCCGTCGATGACAGCCGCCTCGACTTCCTCGCCGCGGTGGGCGGGCAGGCAATGCATGAAGAGCGCGTCGGGATTGGCGCGGTCCATCATGGCCGTGGTCACCATCCAGTTCTGGAAGGCACGCTTGCGCACGTCGTTCTCGGCCTCGTAGCCCATGCTGGTCCACACGTCGGTGGTGACGAGGTCGGCGCCCTGACAGGCCGCCAGCGGATCGTCGAACACCTTGACCAGGCCCGCCGCCGACGCCGGCACCATGGCCGGATCGAGCTGATAGCCCGGCGGCGCCGAGAAATGGAAGGTGAAGCCAAGGCGTTCGGCCGCCTGGATCCAGGTATAGGCCATATTGTTGGCGTCGCCGATCCATGCCACCGTCTTGCCGCGGATGCTGCCACGCTGCTCGATATAGGTGAAGACATCGGCCAGTACCTGGCAGGGATGGTATTCGTTGGTCAGCCCGTTGATCACCGGCACGCGCGAATGCGCGGCAAACCGCTCGATGATGTCCTGGCCGAAGGTGCGGATCATGATGATGTCGACCATGCGCGATATCACCTGCGCCGCATCCTCGATCGGCTCGCCGCGCCCGAGCTGGGAGTCGCGGGTATTGAGGAATACGGCATGGCCACCCAGCTGGTGGATGCCGGCCTCGAACGACAGGCGCGTGCGGGTCGAGTTTTTCTCGAAGATCATGGACAACGTGCGGTCGTGCAACGGGTGCCATGTCTCGTAATTCTTGAACTTGGCCTTCAGAATCCGCGCGCGGTCCAGCAGGTACTCATACTCGTCGGGAGTCAGGTCGCTGAACTGGAGGTAATGCTTGATCGAAGTTGGGCTCATAAAACAAAGAAGGCGGCTCGGTGGTGGCTGGCCGCCATGAAGGGTTCATGGCCTGACCATGCCGCGGAGCCGCCTTTCGCGTCGCTTACGCAATTTAACTGTAAGAATCATAAGGGATTATTGTTGCTTTGGCGAGCCTGTGCGGCACCTCGTCAGGCAGGGAGGCTTATGCGCGAGTCTTATATAAGATATAATACTGGCTGATTCACGCGGGGCCCGGCATACCCATGCTACCGCCCGCTGCCGGCATCAAAAGTGCCCCCGCCGACACCGAGGTACCCGCCGCCACGGCCGAAAATGAAACGAACCAAACGTTTCCTGGCCGCGTCAAACGGGCTCCCGTTTAGTCAGTCTGGCGGGTTTACCGTCGAGTCACCCGTCTTATCCCCCGCAGTCTCATGAATCCCACAGTTCGCGAATATTTCATCCAAGGCATTACCAAGGAAGGCAAGACCTTCCGCCCAAGCGACTGGGCTGAACGACTGTGCGGCGTGATGGCGCAATTCCGACCCGAAGGCGACACTGGCGACCCCCGCATCACATATTCGCCTTACGTGCGGCCCGTGATGGCCGGCGGCGTGAAGAGCGTGGTGGTCGATGTGCGGTTGCGCGACATCGAGCCCAAGGCACTGGACTTCGTGCTCAACTTCGCCCGCGACAACAACCTGCAACTGGTCGAGGCCTGCTCCCTGGACTAAGCCGGCATGCCGGATGCCGCGGCATCCGGCGCATCGCCCCGCCGCTCCCGGGAAGCGATCGCGCACGCGAAAACAAAAAAGCTCGTCAAATGACGAGCTTTTTTTTCAGGCAAACCACCGCGAAGCGATTTACCCTGCCAGCCGACTACCGACGGCCGGCATGCAGCCGGAAGGCGCCTGGCGTATCGCCCGACGCCGGCAGCCGCTATCAGGCAGCCATCGACTTGATGGCCGACGACAGGCGCGACTTGTGGCGTGCAGCCTTGTTCTTGTGCACGATCTTCTTGTCGGCGATAGCGTCGATGATCGATTGCGAGTTCTTGAAGATCTCGGCAGCGGCAGCCTTGTCGCCGGCTTCGATCGCCTTGCGAACAGCCTTGACAGCGGTACGCAGACGCGAACGCAGGCTGGAGTTGTGGGCGTTCTGGGCGACGGCTTGGCGCGCGCGCTTGCGAGCTTGTGCGGAATTTGCCATTTAAGTAGATTTCCTGAATTCAGATGCGTGCCCTACGGATGCAAGAACGCAACCACGGACACAATTAAGTGCACATCAAGCGACCCGGGATGCACTGGCACACGAATCCGGAACGCAACTAGCCTTGTGAATCGGCAATTATACACACAAGAAAAAGCGGGTGGCAAGCTGGGACGCGTTTCATGTCAGGCGGGTGACGCAAAGGACGATACACGGCCGGCGGCGGGGGCTGTCCGTATAATACGCGCCACACCGGCCCCGACTTACGTGGCCCCGATGCAACTTTGGCGCGTGCCCGGCGTCTGACCCGGGTTCGCACCGGCGGCAAGACGCACGCTGCCGCCGCCTCCCCTTGCCGCCGACCCATCTTGAACCTGCTTAAAGCGCTCGCCACCATCAGCAGCCTGACGATGCTGTCGCGCATCACCGGCCTTATCCGCGAGATCCTGATCGCCCGCGCCTTCGGCGCCTCGGACATGACCGACGCCTTCAACGTGGCGTTCCGCATCCCCAACCTGCTACGCCGCATCTTCGGCGAGGGTGCGTTCTCGCAGGCCTTCGTGCCGATCCTTGGCGAGTATCACAGCAAGCGCGGCGAGACCGAGACGCGGGCGCTGATCGACGCCGTCGCCACGGTCATGACCTGGGTCCTGATGGGCGTGTCGCTGCTTGGTGTGATCGGTGCGCCACTGGTGATGGTCGTGGTCGCCACAGGCTTCCGCCAGCATGGCGGCGAGACCTACGACGCCGCGGTCTTCATGACCCGCGTGATGTTTCCCTACATCGGGCTGATCTCGCTGGTGGCGCTGGCTTCCGGCATCCTCAATACCTGGCGCCGCTTCGCCATGCCGGCCTTCACGCCGGTGCTGCTCAATCTCTGCCTGATCCTTGCCGCGCTGTTTGTCGGGCCGCACCTCGCGCAGCCGATCTACGCGCAGGCCTGGGGCGTGCTGGTGGGCGGCATCCTGCAACTGGCGGTGCAGATCCCTGCGCTCAAGCACCTGGGCGTGATGCCGCGCCTGCGCTTCAACCTGCGCGCGGCGTGGTCGGAGCCGGGCGTGCGCCGCGTGATACGCCAGATGGCGCCGGCCCTGCTGGCGGTTTCGGTGGCGCAGATCAGCCTGATCATCAATACCAATATCGCCTCCCGGCTGGCCGCCGGCAGCGTGTCCTACCTGACCTATGCCGACCGCCTGATGGAATTCCCGACCGCGCTGCTGGGCGTGGCGCTGGGCACCATCCTGCTGCCAAGCCTGTCGAAAGCCAGCGCCGAGGAGAACCGCGCCGAGTATTCCGGCCTGCTCGACTGGGGCCTGCGCCTGACCTTCCTGCTGGCCGTACCGTGCGCGGTCGGGCTGTTCGTCTTCGGCGCGCCGCTGACCGCCGTGCTGTTCAACTACGGCAAGTTCGACGCCCATGCGGTAGAGATGACCCGGCAGGCGCTGGTCTCCTACGGCACCGGCCTGCTCGGCCTGATCCTGATCAAGATCCTGGCGCCCGGCTTCTATGCGCGCCAGGACATCCGCACACCGGTCAAGATCGCCCTGCTGGTGCTGGTGATCACGCAGTTGTCCAACTATGTCTTCGTGCCGCGCTTCGGCCATGCCGGCCTGGCGCTGTCGATCAGTTTCGGCGCCACCGTCAACGCGCTGCTGCTGTTCCTGGGCCTGCGCAAGCGCGGCTTCTACAAGCCGGCAAAGGGCTGGCCGCTATTCCTGGCCCAGTTGCTGACGGCCGTGATGCTGCTGGCAGGCATGCTGCTCTGGTTCGCCCGCAGCTTCGACTGGGTCGGCCTGGGCGCCACGCCGCTGCTGCGGGTCGCGCTGCTGGCTTCGTGCCTGGTACTTGCGGCGGTCGTCTACTTCGGTACACTGTGGCTCATGGGGCTGAGATACTCCGCTTTCAAGCGGAGAGCCGGCTAAGAGGCCC
>NZ_JARJLM010000565.1 GCF_029335485.1 Cupriavidus basilensis | reverse complement strand
CGCCGGTGAACGTCCCGCGCAGCACCTACTACGGCCTGGCCGACCGCGATTTCCGCAAGGACAAGGCGGATATGGGCACGATCCGCTTCGAGCACGATTTCAGCCCCGCGCTCAAGTTCCGCAACCAGACCCGTTTTGCCAAGACCAGCCAGGACTTCATCTATACCCAGCCGGACGACAGCCAGGGCAACCTCTACTACGACATGATCTGGCGCCGCGCCAATACGCGCGTCGCCACCGCCAGGACCATCGCCAACCAGACCGATCTGTCGGGTGAGTTCGCCACGGGCTCGATCAAGCACAAGTACGCCTTCGGCGTCGAGTTCGCGCAGGAGAAGAGCGAGAACGACAGCTACAACGTGGACACGGGTGGCTCCTCCGGCAACCGCTGCCTTAGCGGCCCGGGCGCTGCCGGCGGCTACAACTGCACCACGCTGTACAACCCGAATCCTAACGATCCCTGGGCCGGCGCGATCAGCCGCGCGAACAACCCGACCAACTCGAAGACCAACACCAGTTCGGTCTATGCCTTCGACTCGATCGAGCTGAACAAGCAGTGGCTGGTCAACGCCGGCCTGCGCTTCGACCGCTACAGCACCGAATTCCAGGCCGCCCGCGCCGCCAACGGCACCCGTGCCGAGTATTCGCGCGACGACAACCTGTTCAACTACCAACTGGGTGTGGTCTACAAGCCGGTGGACAACGCCAGCTTCTACATTTCCTATGGCACCTCGTCGACGCCCGCCGGCTCCTTCCTGGCCCAGGGCAGCGACGGCAACGCGCTGGCCCCGGACCGCAATGGCCGCAATCCGGGTTCCAACCTTGTCCCCGAAAAGAACCGCGCTTTCGAGATCGGTACCAAGTGGGACGTGTTGCACAAGCGCCTGGCGCTAACCGCCGCGATCTTCCGCGTGGAAACCACCAACGCCCGCATCACCTTGCAGGACGGCTCCGCTGCCATGGCCGGCAACAAGCGCGTTGATGGTGTCGAGCTGGGCTTCTCCGGCAATGTCACTGACAAGTGGGCCGTGTTTGGCGGCTACACCCACCTGAAGAGCGAGTTGCGCAATAACGGCGGCTCAGGCGCGGCATTCGGCACCACCGACGGCCAGTCCTTCCCCAATACGCCGGCGGACAGCTTCAGCGTGTGGAGCACCTACCAGATCCTGCCCAACCTGACGGTCGGCGGCGGCGCCTACTACGTGTCCAAGGTCTGGGGCAGCGAAGCCTCCAACAAGTGGGTGCCCTCGTACTGGCGCTTCGATGCCATGGCGTCCTATCGCATCAACAAGAATGTGGCACTGCAACTCAATGTGCTGAACCTGACCGACAAGGTCTACTACAACCAGGCCTATGTCAGCCACTACGCGTCGATCGCTCCCGGACGCGCGGGCATCCTGAGCCTGAACGTGCGTTATTGAACGGCCACAAGCCTACGGCAAACCCTGCGGCTGGCCGGCCTTGCACAGGCCAGGCGGCCAGCATGCGGCACACCACCCTCGCGGCGCGGTGTGCCGTTTTTCCTTTATCCGCCCAGTATGGAAACCCTTCCCTTCCGCACCGCCTCCCCCGGCGAACTCGACCAGCTCGGCGCCGCCGGGCTGGCTGACAAGCTCAGCGAGCCGCCGCACCTGGCGCTGCCCTGGCTGGGCGGGGCCGCCATGCAGGGCAACCTCGACGCGCAGATGATTCTGGGCCAGTGGTTCCTCGCCGGCCACGGCCTGCCGCGCGACGAGGCCCAGGCCTTTGCCTGGTTCAAGCACGCCGCGCACGCCGGCCATGCGGGGGCCGCGAATATGGCGGGCCGCTGCTACGAGAACGGCTGGGGCACCCTGCAAGACGATAATGCGGCGGCGCACTGGTACACGCTCGCCGCGCAACGCGGCTCCGACTGGGGCATGTACAACCTGGCCACCGCGCTGGTGCTGGGCCGCGGCATTGGCGCCAGCCGGGCCGAAGCGCTGGACTGGTACCGGCGGGCAGCCGGCATGGGGCATGCGAAGTCGCTCAATATCGTGGGCGGCTTCTACGAGGACGGCTGGGAAGTGGGGCGCGACGCGGCCACGGCGATGGACTACTATCGGCGCGCGGCCGAAGGCGGCGACTTCCGCGGCCAGTTCAACTATGCGCGCACGCTGGCGCTATGCGGCCGCGAGCGCGAGGCCATCCGCTGGGTGCGGCAGGTGCCGCGCACCGCCAACGCGCCCTTTATCGAGAAAATGCTCGCCTTCCTGCGCGATGCGCCCGACGCGGTCCTCAACCGCCTGTTCACCCACGCCGACGCCGCTGCGCGGCTCAGCTCACGCGAAAACCGATCTTCAGCGTAACCTGGAAGTGCGCGACCTTGCCGTCCGCGATATGTCCGCGCGTCTCCGCCACTTCGAACCAGTCGATGTTCTTGATGGTCTCGCCGGCCTTGGCAATAGCGCTGCGGATCGCCGCGTCGCAGCCGTCCGGCGACGAGCCGACAATCTCGACCAGCTTGTAGGTGTGGTTTGACATGTCCGCCCTCCTTGGCGCAATGGCCGCAGGCGATCATCGCTCCCGGCCAGCCCGGTGCGCCAGATACGCTCCTTCATCATAGGCAGCGCACACCGCAAAGCCCAAGCGCGATTGCGCGATTGCGGGCCAGCAAGGGCAATCACGCCGTGACGGCCCGGACACGCCCGCGCGCTGGCAGGTCCGGCACGGCGCGCCGCCGCCCGGCGATATCCTCGGCCAGCCACTCCACAAACGCGCGCACCGCCGGCGGCAGGTGGCGCCCCGCCATGGTCTGGACCTGCAGCGCACGCTGCTGCATGGCGCGGCTGGCGATCGGCACCAGGACGCGGCGCTCGGCCCGCAGGCTGTTGCGTACCGCCAGGGAGCCGGTCAGGTACACCGCATCCGCATACGCCTGGTAGCCCACCAGCGCGCTCAGCGAATTGCTGCTCAGCAATATGCGCGGGCGCAGCCCTTCCAACCCGCAGGCCAGGTCGAACAGCTGGCGAATGGTATTGGTCTCGCTGGGCAGCGCCAGCGGATAGGCCACCAATTCCTTCAAGGTGGCCCGCTTGAGGGCCGCGAGCGGGTGCTTGCGCGCCACATAGGCATAGACCGGCGCAGCCTCCGAGTACGCTACCTCGATGCCTTCCTGGGCGGCGATGGCGAAGGTCAGCGCCAGGTCGGCCAGCCCCTCGCGCACCATGCGCGTGGCGTCAGCGGGCGGGCACACCTGTAGCGAGAAGCTCACGCCTGGATAGCGGCGCTGGAACGAGGCCATCGCATATGGCATGTAATCGCGCGCGAAGCCGTCGGTGCAGGCGAGCCTGACCGTGCTGTGCGCCAGGCTCAGCAGGCCCTGGAGATCCGCCTGCAGGGTCTGCGCGTCGAGGAAGGCGCGGCGCCCGTATTGCTGCACCACCAGCCCCGCTTCGGTCAGCCGCATGCCGCGCGGCTCGCGCTCGAACAGGGCCGCGCCGAGCTCCGCTTCAAGCCGGGCCACCTGCCTGCTGATCGCCGATACCGCCACATGCAGCGTGGCGGACGCCGCGCTGAGGGACCCGCGCTCCGCCACTTCAAGAAAGTAGGCGAGCGGTACCGCATGGATCGACGTGAGCTTCATGGCCTTGTTCTTTGCATGGAGGAAAAGCCGGCCGGCGCGGCAATGCCGATACGCCAAGCTTTGCGCAATGATAATCCCGCCTGCCAACTGCCTTGCCAATTTTAGAAAGCCGCTTTCCGGCGGGACCGCGCGCCAATGGTGCCGAAATGCCGCGCATTGCCTCCGGCGCGGCACCTTCTCGCGCGGATGGCACCGCCGCGGTGCGCTTAATGCGCGGCGCCACGCCACAGGCGTGCGCGAACTTGCGCATACCTGCCCGGAATGCTGTTGGCATTGCGACACGCGCGGCGCCCACGCCGGCAGGCCTGCCATTATCGTTACATCATCATGCCGCCCTCCGCGCATGGCCCGGCAGTCCGTCCGGGCCCGCGGCCCCGTAGCCTTGCAGCCGGTGAACGGGACCGGCAAACGAGCAAACGAAGGAGACCGGGATTTCATGGAAGACATCTGCTATCTGGGCGCCGTGGAAATGGCCCGCGCCATCCGTCGCCGCGAACTGGGCGTACGCGAGGTGGTCGATGCGCACATTGCGCGCGCCGAGCGCGTCAATCCGGCCATCAACGCCATCGTCACGACCACCTTCGAGCAGGCGCGCGCCGAGGCCGATGCGGCCGACACCGCGCTGGCGCGTGGCGCCTTGCCCGGCCCGCTGTTCGGCCTGCCGGTGGCGCACAAGGACTCCTTCCTCACCGCCGGGGTGCGCACCACCTTCGGGTCGGCCGTCTATCGCGACTTCGTGCCGGCCCAGGACAGCGCCGTGGTAGCGCGCCAGCGCGCCGCGGGCGCCATCATGCTCGGCAAGACCAACCTGCCGGAATTCGGTGCCGGCTCGCATACCTTCAACGCGGTGTTCGGCGCCACCCGCAACCCGTACCGCCAGGATGTCTCGGCCGGCGGCAGCAGCGGCGGCAGCGCCGCGGCGCTGGCCGCTGGCATGGTCGCGCTGGCGGACGGCTCGGACATGGGCGGCTCGCTGCGCAACCCGGCCAGCTTCTGCAACGTGGTGGGCCTGCGGCCGTCGATCGGCAGGGTGCCGATGGCGCCCGCCAACCATGCCTTCAACACGCTCACCGTGGGCGGCCCGATGGGCCGTTCGGTGGCCGACGTGGCGCTGATGTTCAGCGTGCTGGCGGGCGACCACCCGTCCGACCCGCTGGCGATCCCCGGCGATGCCGCCGGTTTCGCCACGCTGCCGCCGCAGGGCGGCAAGGGCCTGCGCATTGCCGTCAGCCCTGCCCTGGGCGGCCTGCCGTTCGAGCCGGCGGTGAGCCGCATCCTGCAAGACGGCATTCGCCAATGCCAGGACCTGGGTTGCACGGTGGACGAAGCCGAGCCCGACTTCAGCGGCGCCGACCACGCCTTCGAGGTGCTGCGCGCGCTGGCCTTTGCCACCAACTATGGCGTGCTGCGCGGCGAGCAGGGCGATCTGATGAAGGAAACCGTACGCTGGAACATCGATCTCGGCCTGGCCCAGGACGGCGCTGCGATAGCCGAGGCCGAACGGGCCCACAGCCGCATGTTCGCGCGGATGCAGGCGCTGCTGGAACGCTACGATTTCCTGATCGCGCCGGTGTCGCAGGTCACGCCGTTTGCCGTCGAAACCGAATACCCGGACCGCATCGAGGGCGTGTCCATGCCCAGCTATATTGCCTGGATGCGCTCGTGCTACCGCATCACCATCACAGGGCATCCGGCGATCTCGGTGCCCTGTGGCTTTACCGCGGACGGTTTGCCGGTGGGACTGCAGATCGTCGGCAGATATCGCGGCGAGCGCGCGCTGCTGGCGTTCGCGCAATGGTTCGAGCAGGCCAATCCGGCCGGGCGGATCCGCCCGGCGCTATAGGCACCGGAGCCGGCGCCCGGCGCATCGACCAGATCCCACTGACCACATTGATCGCAACTCCAAGGGGAAATACAGATGTTTGCAATGCGCATGACAACACGGACCCTGAACAAGACCGGCGGCATGGCCCGCTATATCGCCGCCGGCATCGGCGCCGGCCTGGTCATGGCTGCGTCCATGCCGGCGCTGGCCGGCTCCTTCCCCGACAAGCCGGTCAAGCTGGTGGTGCCGTTCCCGCCAGGCGGCTCCACCGACGTGCTCGGCCGCCTGCTGGCGCGCAAGCTGGGCGAGGTGCTGCAGCAATCCGTGGTGGTCGAGAACCGGGCTGGCGCCGGCACCATCGTCGGTGCCGACTACGTGGCGAAGTCCGCACCGGACGGCTATACCCTGCTGTTCAGCGCCGCCACCACCTTTACGGTCAACCCGGTCACGTATGCGCGACTGCCCTACGATCCGCTCAAGAGCTTCGAGCCGCTGGGCATGGTCGGCTCGACGGCGCTGGTGCTGCTGGCCAATCCCGCGGTCAAGGCGGATACGCTCAAGCAACTGGTCAGCGAGGCCAAGGCCACGCCGGGCGGCATGTCGTATGGCTCCTATGGCGCCGGCACCACCGCGCACTTTGCCGGCGAGATGATCAACGCTGCCACCGGCATGGGCCTGCTGCACGTGCCATACAAAGGCAGCGCACCGGCCATGGCCGACCTGATCGGCAACCAGATCCCGCTCTCGGTGGACACCGTGGTGGCCGCGGCCCCGCAGCTCAAGGGCGGCAAGGTCAAGGCCATCGCGGTCACCAGCGCCACGCGCTCCAAGCTGCTGCCCCAGGTGCCGACCGCAATAGAAAGCGGCTTTCCCGGCGTATCGCTCAGCACATGGTTCGCCGTGGTCGCGCCCAAGGGAATTCCCGCGCCGGTGCGGCAAACGCTGGAGAGTGCCATTGCGAACATGATGAAAGACCCCGCGCTGCAGCAAAGCATGACCGCCAACGGCTTCGAGCCTGAATATGGCAGTGCCGGCGAATACCGTGCGCGCGTCACCAGTGAACTGGTGCGCCTGCGCAAGATCGCGCAAGCGGCGAATATTCACGCGGATTGAAGCGATCACGGCGACGCGCCGCCGCGGCGCGGCTGGCTGACGGCAGCCGTTAGCCGGCCATGGCCGCATACGCGGCGGCGCGCTCGCGGAAGAAGGTCTCGAAGAACTCCACGCAAACCCGGATCTTGGCCGAACTGGTCAGGCGCGACGGGTAGACCGCCCAGATATTGGCCTCCTGGCTGCATTCGGGCAGGATCTGCTCCAGTTCGCCGGTGGCCAGCATCGGGCCCACATCCCACAGCGAACGCAGCACGATGCCGCGGCCGTCGACCGCCCAGCGCACCACGATCTCGCCGTTGTTGGACGACAGCGGCCCGGTGACCTTGACGGTCTGTTCGGCATTGCCGCCGCTATTGCCGTTATTGCCGCTATTGCCGCCACGCAGCTTCCAGACGCCGAAGGGATGGTCGCGCTCCTTGATGACCAGGCAGTCGTGGCTGGCCAGCTCGGCCAGCGTGCGCGGCCGGCCCCGGCGCGCCAGGTAGGCGGGGGACGCGCACAGCACGCGGCGGTTGTCGCCGAGCCGGCGCGCGATGTGGTGCGGCGCGATCTCGTCGCCCACGCGGATATCGAGATCGAAGCCCTCGGTGGCCACGTCCACCAGCCGGTCGAATACCTCGAAGCGCACCTGGAGGGCCGGGTACAACGTAGACAGTTCCGAGATGGCCGGCGCCACCACGCGCCGCCCGAAGCCGAAGCTGGAGCAGACCCGCAGCAGGCCGCGCGGGTTGCGGCGCGTGCTGGAGACTTCCTCGTAGAGATGATCGATGTCATCGAGGATGCGCTGCGCCAGCGCATAGACACGCTCGCCATCCTCGCTGACCACCACGCGGCGGGTGGTGCGGTGGAAGAGCTTTACCGCAAGCGCCGCTTCGAGCATGTGGATGCGCTTGCTGATATAGGCCGGCGACACGCCAAGCGCCTCCGCGGCGGCGGCGAAGCTGGACTTGCGCGCCACTTCGATAAAGACGCGCAGGTCTTCATTGAGCAGGTCATTCTTCACGAAGTGTGTTCTATTGGTTCACGGATCGGCTGATTATATTCCGCCTGGATTTGCTTACCATGGCCCATCCCAATCCAGACCGTGAGCCTGCGCCATGACAACAATCTCTCCCGCCCCCTTCCGCATCGCCGTCATCCCGGGCGATGGCATCGGCAATGAAGTCATGCCCGAGGGCTTGCGCGTGCTCGAAGCCGCCGCCGAGCGCTTTGCGCTGGGGCTCGAATTCGTGCGCTTCGACTGGGCCCATTGCGACTACTATCAGCAGACCGGCGCCATGATGCCGGCGGACTGGCGCGAGCAGCTGGAAGGATTCGACGCGATCTACTTTGGCGCCGTGGGCTGGCCCGCCAGGGTGCCCGACCACATCTCGCTGTGGGGCTCGCTGCTGAAGTTCCGCCGCGAGTTCGACCAGTACGTGAACCTGCGCCCGGTGCGGCTGTTCGAAGGCGTGCCCTGCCCGCTGGCCAACCGCAAGCCGGGCGATATCGATTTCTTTGTGGTGCGGGAGAACACCGAGGGCGAGTACACCTCGCTGGGTGGCCGCATGTTCGAGGGCACCGAGCGCGAGGTGGTGTTGCAGGAATCCGTGTTCAGCCGCGTGGGCACCGACCGTGTCCTGCGCTATGCCTTCGAGCTGGCCAACTCGCGCGCGCGGCGCCATCTCACCGTGGCGACCAAGTCCAATGGCATTGCCGTCAGCATGCCCTACTGGGACGAGCGCACCGATGCGATGGCGCAGCACTATCCCGATGTGACGGTCGACCGCCAGCACATCGACATCCTCACCGCGCGTTTCGTGCTCCAGCCCACCCGCTTCGACGTAGTGGTCGCCTCCAACCTGTTCGGCGACATCCTCTCCGACCTCGGCCCCGCCTGCGCCGGCACCATCGGCCTGGCGCCTTCGGCCAACCTCAACCCGGACCGCAGGTTTCCATCGCTGTTCGAGCCGGTCCACGGCTCGGCGCCCGACATCTACGGCAAGGCCATCGCCAACCCGATCGCCATGATCTGGTCGGGCGCGCTGATGCTGGACTTCCTCGGCGGCGCCGAAGGCATGGACGCTGCCGGCAGCGCGCGCTACCGCGCGGCGCACGACGCCATCGTGCGCGCGATCGAGGCGGTGCTGGCGCGGGGACCGCGCACGCCCGACCTGGGCGGCGAGGCGCATACCGGGGACGTGGGCGAGGCGATTGCGGGGCTGGTCCGCAATGCGGACGCGTAGGCCC
>NZ_JARJLM010000564.1 GCF_029335485.1 Cupriavidus basilensis | reverse complement strand
TCCCCGCGCCACCTGCGGCCTGGCCTTGCCGGTCATGCTAAGCGGCACGTTCATGGTGGTCATGGATTTCTTTGTCGTGAACGTGGCGTTGCCGGCCATCCAGCGCGAGTTGCACGCCAGTGCCGGCGCGCTGCAGTTCGTGGTGGCAGGCTATGGCCTGGCCAATGCGGCCGGGCTGATCACCGGCGGGCGTCTCGGCGATATGCTGGGACGGCGCCGCATGTTCATGCTCGGCCTGTTGCTGTTCGCGCTGGCTTCCGCCGCCTGCGGGCTGGCGCCGTCGGCGCCGGCCCTGGTGGCGGCGCGCGTGGCCCAGGGCCTGGCGGGCGCGCTGCTCCAGCCCCAGGTCCTCGCCATGCTTTCGCTCGCCTACGCCGGCCCGGCACGCGCGCGCGCCTTTGCCGCCTATGGCCTGACACTGGGCCTGGCCGCCCTGCTCGGCCAACTGGTTGGCGGCGCACTGATCCGTGCCGACCTGGCCGGCATGGGCTGGCGCAGCTGCTTCCTGGTCAATGTGCCGGTCGCGTTCCTGGCCCTGCTGCTGGCGCCGCGCGTATTGCCGGCCGCGCCTGCCAGCCGGGACAGCAAGCTCGATCCGCTCGGCATGGTGCTGCTGGCCGCGGCCCTGTGCGCGCTGGTGTGGCCGCTGGTGGAAGGCAGGCAGCAAGGCTGGCCTTCAGCCGCGCTGCTGACCCTGGCCCTGGCGCCGGCGCTGTTGGCCATGTTCGCGCATTGGCAGCGCCGGCTGCATGCGCGCGGCGGGCAGCCGCTCATCGGGCCGGCGCTGTTTGCCGCGCCGGGGTTCGCCCGCGGCCTGGCGGTGACGCTGGCGTTCTATGCCGGCAACGCCTCCTTCTATTTCGTGCTGGCGCTCTACCTGCAGGACGGTCTCGGCCTGAGCCCGTTGCAGGGCGGCGGCGCATTCACCATGCTGGCGCTGGGCTTCTTCGCCACCTCCCTGGCCGCGCCGCGCATCGCGGCCAGGCTGGGCCGCTCGTCCATCGCCTATGGCGCGCTGCTGCTGGCGGCGGGCCACTGGCTGCAGCTGGCGAACCTGATGCTGCCGTGGCACGTGCCGGGCGCGGCATCCATGGCCGTCCTGCTGGCGTTGCTGCTGGTGGAGGGCGCCGGCATCGGCATGGTGATGGCGCCGCTGGCATCCACCGTGCTGGCGGGGATGCCGCCGCGCCACGCCGGCGTGGCCGCCGGGGTGCTGGCCACGGTGCAGCAGGTGGGCAACTCGGTCGGCGTGGCGCTGCTTGGCAACCTGTTCTATGCCAGCCTGGAAGGCGCCGGCACCAGGCCCGACTATGGGCACGCCTACGCCTGCAGCCTCGCCTGCCTGCTTGCCCTGGCCCTTATCGTCACCCACCTTTGCCGGGGCAAGCGGCATCCGTCCGCATCGTGAGCAGCGCCCTGCCCCCAGCCGCCACAACCGGCTGGATTTCGCCGCGCCCGGCATCTAGAGTTACCAGCATCCTTCCCTACGCCCAGGCGCCCGGAAGTCGGTCGATGGTGGCGACGAGGTGACTTATGCAGAACGGAAACGATGCCGCCGGCAAAGCCGCGGATGCCGGTGCGTGGCACGCCCCCGAACGCACGCCGGAGCGGCTGCTGCAACTCGGGATGGGCTTCTGGGCCGCCAAGACCCTGCTCAGCGCGGTGGAACTCGGGGTGTTCACGCAACTGGCGGACGGACCGCGCGACGCCGCGGCGCTATCCGGGACGCTCGGCCTGCATCCACGCGGCGCCGCGGATTTCCTCGACGCGCTGGTGGCCCTGCGCCTGCTTGAACGCGACGACGGGAACCACTACAGCAACAGCCCCGACACCGATCTGTTCCTGGACAAGGCAAAGCCCAGCTATGTGGGCGGCTTGCTGGAGATGGCCAACGCACGCCTCTATCCAAGCTGGGGGTCGCTGACGGAGGCGCTGCGCACCGGCCACCCCCAGAGCGAAGCCAGCGGAGGCGACGACCTGTTCGCGGCGATCTACCAGGACGAACAGAGCCTGCGTGGATTCCTGCAGGCCATGACCGGCGTCAGCATGGCGGCAGCCCAGGCAATGGCACGCAAATTCCCCTGGGCGGCCTGCCAGACCTTCATCGATATCGGCACGGCGCAAGGGGCGCTGCCGGTACAGATCGCGCTAGCCCACCCGCACCTGCGCGGCGGGGGCTTCGACCTGCCAGCCGTTGGCCCGGTCTTCGAGGAATACGTCGCCGCGCATGGCCTGCAGGACCGTCTGCGGTTTTATCCGGGAGACTTCTTTCGCGATCCCTGCCCGACGGCGGACGTGCTGGTGATGGGCCACATCCTCCACGACTGGAATCTGGAACAGAAGCTGCACCTGCTGGCCAAATGCCACGCGGCGCTGCCCGCCCGCGGGCACCTGATCGTCTATGACGCCATGATCGACGATGCACGCAGGCAGAACGCCTTCGGTTTGCTGATGAGCCTGAACATGCTGATCGAAACGCCGGGCGGCTTCGACTATACCGGCACGCAATGCTGCGCGTGGGCGAAGCAGGTGGGCTTTGCGCGGGCGCGCGTGGAACCGCTTACCGGCCCGGATTCGATGATGATCGCGACCAAGGGATAGCATCGCAATGCACCGATACGGCAATTCAAGCACTTCCGAAGGAGCCTGCCATGGCTGAGATCGAAAAAGACCGCGTGGTCAGCGTGCTGAACCAGATTCTCGAGACCGAACTCGCCGGCGTGGTGCGCTATACCCACTACTCCCTGCTGGTGTTCGGCTTTGCCCGCATCCCCATCGTTTCCTGGCTGCGCGACCAGGCCAGCGAGTCGCTGCTGCATGCCCAGCAGGCCGGCGAATGGATCACCACCCTCGGCGCCTATCCGTCGCTGGCCATCGGCAAACTGCTGGATAGCCATACCTTCGATATCGCCGCCATCCTGCGCGAATCGCTGGCGGCCGAGATGGTAGCCCTCGACCTGTACCGGGAGTTGCTCACGCTGGTGAAAGACCGATCGGTAGCGCTGGAGGAATACGCCCGGCAGATGATCCGGCTGGAAGAGCTGCACGCCGGCGAGGTGGACAAGATGCTGCGCAGGCCGGGCAGCGCCGCGGCATTCTCGCCGCCGGCCTGACGCGGCCTGCCGGAGGGTGGGAAAGCCAGCCCGCCGGGGCTGTCTGCGCTGGCCGGACTGCGCGCCGGCATGCTTCGCCACGATGCTCCACTCGCCGATTCCGCCATCCGCCAGCTGCGCGACACGCGCCGGCGGGCAGGCCACCCTGTCTCCCCGTGCCCGAGCAACAGCCTCGCCACGCCCGGCCCGGCGAGGACCGTGACCCGTTCCTGCCTGGGTCCGGTGGCACCTCCGATCCGCCCCGATACGGACGAAAAGGGCGCCGCGATGGCCAATGACCGCCGCCCGGCCTGGCGGCCTGCTTCTATACTGGCGGCTACGAGCGCTCCTGGCGCATGGCCGAGACGCCGGGCCTGGGCATCGAGGACTCCCCGGAGGTCAGGCACATCTGCGCTGGCGGCCTGAGCGGCAAGCGCAATAGCGGAACCGCGCCTGCGCTCACGATTCGAACCGGACATAAGAACGGAGACAGCATGAAGACAATCGGCATGATCGGCATCGGCATGATGGGCCATGGCATTGCCACCAATATCGCCAGACACGGCCACCCCCTGGTGTTGCTGGCGCATCCGGGCAACCAGCCGCTCGACCAGCTGCTCGCCGCCGGCGCGCGGACCGTCGATAGCGCGGCCGGCCTGGCCCGCGCGGTGGACGTCGTGATCCTGTGCGTCACGGGCACGCCGGAAGTGGAGGACGTGCTGTTCCGCCCGGACGGCGTGCTGGCTGGGCTGCGCCCGGGCACCGTGGTGATCGACTGCTCGACCGCCATCCCCTCCTCCACCGAGCGCATTGCCGCCGCGGTGGCGCAGGCGGGCGGACACTTTCTCGACGCTCCCATGACGCGCACGCCGAAGGAGGCCGCCGAAGGCCGCCTCAACCTGATCGTAGGCGGAGACCCGGCGCTGTTCGCGCAATGCCGGCCGCTGCTGGCCTGCTTTGCCGAGAATATCGTGTTCGCGGGTCCGGCCGGCTCTGGCCATCGCCTCAAGTTGCTGCACAACTTCGTCTCGCTGGGTTTTTCCGCGGTACTGGCGGAGGCCGCGGCCTGCGCCGCGCGCTCCGGCGTCGATCCCGCGGTGCTGGTGGAGGTCCTGTCCAAGGGCGGCGGCGACAGCGTGATCCTGAACCGCATGCGGCCCTATATCGAGGCGCATGACACCTCCGGCTTCCGCTTCTCGATCGCCAATGCGCTCAAGGACATGGGCTACTACACCACGATGGCGCAGGAGCTCGGCGCCGCGCGCGCCACCGCGCAAGCCGTGCGCGACACCTACGAGCGCGCCAGCCACAGCGGGCGCCCGCAGGCCACCGTGCCGGAACTGATCTCGATCCTCGATAGCCCGGCAAGCTGACCGCGCTGGCGGGCATCGACAAGGCGCTGCCGGCCC
>NZ_JARJLM010000563.1 GCF_029335485.1 Cupriavidus basilensis | reverse complement strand
TTTCGAATTTCGAAGCCCGGTGTGACTTCATGGCTGGCGCAAGGCGCTGGTCCTGCATGGGCTGCCTTATGCGCCGCTTTTGAAGGCGGTCCGGCACATCCGCGCAAGCTCGCGCGGGTTGTCGTATGCTCCCTTGCGCCAGAACCTGGTCACGCCTGTGTCGGATGCGTCCGATGCCACAATGGGCGGCGAACAGCCTTGGGCGCCCGCAGCGGGCGCACTATGATGCTAAACAGGGTTTTTTACCCAGACAGGAAGACACACCATGATCGCTATTGGAGCGCGTGTGCCGGACGCCACGCTGAACGAGTTCTTTGAGGTCGAAGCCGGTGGCTGCGCCCTGGGTCCCAACGCGTTCTCGGCCGCCGAACTGGCGCGCGGCCGCAAGATCGTGGTGTTCGGCCTGCCCGGCGCCTTCACGCCCACCTGTTCGGCCAAGCATGTGCCGGGCTATGTGGCGCAGGCCGATGCCCTGCGGGCGGCTGGCGTGGATGAAATCTGGTGCGTGTCGGTCAACGACGCTTTTGTCATGGGCGCCTGGGGCCGCGAGCAGAATACCGCCGGCAAGGTGCGCATGATGGCCGATGGCAGCGCCGAATGGACGCGCCGCCTGGGGCTGGAGCAGGATCTCGGCGCACGCGGCATGGGGGTGCGCTCCAAGCGCTACGCCATGGTGCTGGACGATGGCGTGGTGACCCACTTGTGGCTCGAAGCCCCTGGCGAGTTCAAGGTCAGCAGTGCGGAAGCCGTCCTTGCGGCGTTGCGCGCGTAATACGGGAATGTGTCAATAGACGGCTTCATAGTGGTCTATTGCGCACTTGTTGTAAGATATTTCCTTGGTGATAACACACCGAAACAAAGTGATGCAGCGCAGCAAACGAAGCAGTGGTAAAATCACTATATTAGAAAGTGTAATTGATAGATTTTAATAATAGCTGAGATCGTCATGCTCAAACAGCGCACCATCAAATCCCTGGTCAAGACCGTTGGCATAGGCTTGCACTCGGGCCGTAAAGTGACGCTGACGCTGCGCCCGGCTCCCGTGGATGCCGGAATCGTGTTCACCCGCGTCGATTTGCCCGAGGCTGTCGAGATTCGCGCGAACGCATCGGCCATCGGCGATACGCGCCTCGCATCGGTCCTGCAGAAGGACGGCGCGCGCGTGTCCACCGTGGAACACCTGATGTCCGCCTGCGCGGGCCTTGGCATCGACAACCTGTATGTGGACGTCGACGCTGAAGAAATTCCCATCATGGATGGCAGCGCTGCGTCCTTCGTCTTCCTGCTGCAGTCCGCGGAAATCGAACAGCAATCGGCGCCCAAGCGTTTTATCCGCGTGAAGAAGGCCGTGGAAGTCCGCGAGGGCGACAAGCTGGCGCGGCTGGAGCCGTTCTTCGGCTTCAAGCTTGCCTTCACCATCGACTTCCGCCATCCGGCCGTGGACAAGACGGGCCAGACCTTTTCCATCGATTTCGCCGACACCAGCTATGTGCGCGAGATCGCGCGCGCCCGCACCTTCGGCTTCGCCCACGAGGTGGAAGCGCTGCGCGAAATGGGCCTGGCGCGCGGCGGCAGCCTGGACAATGCGATCGTGCTCGATGAGCATCGCATGCTGAACAACGAGGAACTACGCTACGGCGACGAGTTCGTGCGGCACAAGATCCTGGATGCGATCGGCGACCTCTATGTGGTCGGCCATCCCCTGATCGGCGCTTATATCGCCAACAAGTCGGGGCATGGGCTCAACAATCAGTTGCTGCGCGCCTTGCTGGCCGACCAGGAAGCGTACGAGGTGGTGACGTTCGAGCGGGTCGAGGACGCGCCGCCGGCGTTCCTGCCCCAGTTGCAGCCGGCCTTTGCGTAAGGGCCGGCGGGTTTGCCGGGCCGGCGCGAGCCGCTGGTCCTGCTGAAGGCCGGCCTCTGAGCCGGCTTTTTTACGCCTGCGCTTCCGTCCTGGCGGACCTGCCGCCAGAACCGGGATCGAAATGGCCTAGCGGTGGTGCGACAACAGCGTGTTCAACGCATCCCGCAATGGCGAATCCGGGAGCTCGCGCGCCAGCTGATCGATGCTGGACAAGCCCGTCGCCGACATTCTCGCCACCTTGGGCCGTTCCACCGGTCCGGTATCCCAATCGCTCTTGCGCCCGACGTCCGGTTGAACCCGTACCCGGATTGCGGTAATCTGCGAGCCCCGCTGTTGCAGTCTTCCAAGTAGCGTGGGAACCACTTGCCGGACCCGTGCGGCCGCTGCCCCATGGGCCGCGAGCAACAGCAATGTCCGCTCCCCCTGACCTTGGCCAATGCCGCGGCTGTCCTGCTTGACGCCAGCCACGGCGATGCCGTCCTGCAGTCCGCGCGGCAGGAGCGACAGCACCTCGGCTTCCAGCACGGCCAGTTCCCGCGCCGTCTGCATCAGGGCGGAGACCGGGCCGGCCTTGTCCAGCCAGTCGTTGAGCGGCTTGGCGGCGGGTGTCTGGAGGGCGTAGTGGGTAAACATGCGCATGCGCGCATTCTAGCGTGCCGCCGGCGCGAGCGAGGCGGCTTATCCGCCGAGGCCGCGCATCCGGCGCCGGGCGCCGCATGGAAGGAGTCGCATCATGCAGATCATCGTGCTTCATCCGCGCCTGCCGCGCGTGCGTCATTTCACCCTGTCGCGAGGGAAGCTCCTTGCCTGCATCCTGCTGCTGTGCCTGGCGGTTGCGCTGGCATCGTCGGCGCTGACCTGGGTCGTCGCGCGCACCGGCCTGGCCGGCATGGGTGCGCCGGCCCGCGCCGCTGGCGAAGATCCCTACCTGCGGGCCAATCTCAATGTGCTGGCTGCCCGCGTGGGCGAGATCCAGGCGCGCATGGTGAGGCTGGACGCGCTCGGCGAGCGGGTTTCCGGCCTCGCCGGCATTGCGCCCAAGGAATTCAACTTCCAGCAGCCGCCCGGGCGCGGCGGCCCCGCGCCGTCGGCCCAGTCGCGCGCCTCGACCCTGCCGGAGTTGCAGCTTGCGCTGGCGCAGTTGTCGGACCAGGCGGAACGGCACGCGGATTATTTCGATGTGGTGGCAAGCACGCTGCTGGACCGGCAGATCCAGGCTCGCCGTATCCCCCGCGTGCTGCCGGTGGCGACCGGCTACGATGCTTCCGGCTTTGGCTGGCGTTTCGATCCCTTCACCGGACGCCGCACCCCGCACGACGGCGTCGATTTCGCCGCGCCGGCCGGTACCCCCATCGTCGCGGCGGCGGGCGGGGTGGTGGTGGCGGCGGAGTGGCACCCCGAGTATGGCAACCTGATCGACATCGATCATGGCAACGGCCTCAAGACCCGCTATGCGCATGCCTCGAGGATGCTGGTGAAGGCCGGTGACCTGGTCAAGCCCGGGCAGCAGATAGCGCTGGTGGGCTCCACCGGGCGTTCCACCGGCTCGCACCTGCATTTCGAGGTGCATGTGGACGGCGTGCCGCAGAACCCGAACCGCTTCCTGGCTGTGGCTAAAGCGGCACCCGCCCAGCTTGCCCAGGCGCCGGTTCCCACCGATCGCAACGCCATCCGTTGAAGAACCGGGGGCGCGCCCCGATGTCGGAGGAAATGGATGCGTGGGTTGCATCCGGACCGGCGATGTGAAGAATGCGGCATTATTACCAGCCTGTGTCGTCAAGTGGCAGCAGGCACCCGGTGTGGTTTGCACACTGTTTCGCCTGCCACCTGGAACCGGTCGCGACCCGCGCGCGTGATAAACTCGGCGTTTTGCGCCAATCTTCCTATCCTCGCGCGGTCCGCCCTGGGCAGCCGGCCAAGCCGGCGGCCAGGCCGCCTAGTGCGTACCACGGCGGCGTACCACTCGCGTAGGTGAAAGCAATCGATGATCACGGGCCTTCTCAAGAAAGTCTTCGGCAGCCGTAACGAACGGCTGATCAAACAATATGGCAGGACCGTCGCGCAGATCAATGCGCTGGAACCGAAGTTCGAGACACTCTCGGATGACGACCTGCGTGCCATGACCGAGACCTTCCGCCAGCGCCACGCCGCTGGCGAAACGCTCGAGGCCTTGCTGCCCGAGGCGTTCGCGGTATGCCGCGAGGCCAGCAAGCGGGTCATGAAGATGCGGCACTTCGACGTCCAGCTGATCGGCGGCATGGTGCTGAACGACAACAAGATTGCCGAAATGCGCACCGGCGAGGGCAAGACCCTGACCGCGACGCTGCCGGTGTACCTGAACGCCATCACCGGCAAGGGCGTGCACGTTGTCACGGTCAACGACTACCTGGCACAGCGCGATGCCGAGTGGATGGGGCGCCTGTACAACTTCCTCGGCCTGTCGGTCGGCGTGAACCTGTCGCAGATGCCGCATGACCAGAAGGCGGCGGCCTACGGTGCCGACATCACCTACGGCACCAACAACGAGTTCGGCTTCGATTACCTGCGCGACAACATGGTCTACGACCCGGGTCAGCGCGTGCAGCGGCCGCTGAACTACGCCATCGTCGACGAAGTGGACTCGATCCTGATCGACGAGGCGCGCACGCCGCTGATCATCTCGGGCCAGGCGGAGAATCACACCGACCTGTACCAGCGCATGAACGGCGTGCCCAAGCTGCTCGAGCGCCAGATCGGCGAGGAAAAGGCCGATGGCACCGGCGTCGAGAAGCCCGGCGACTACTACGTCGACGAAAAGGGCCACCAGGTCTACCTGACCGAGGCCGGCCACGAGAAGGCGGAAGAGATCCTGGTGCAGCAAGGCCTGATCGGCGAGGGCGAATCGCTTTACGCGCCGCAGAACATCACCCTGATGCACCACCTGTACGCCGCCCTGCGCGCGCACAGCCTGTTCCATCGCGACCAGCACTATGTGGTGCAGAACGACGAAGTCGTGATCGTCGACGAGTTCACCGGCCGCCTGATGACCGGCCGCCGCTGGTCCGACGGCCTGCACCAGGCGGTGGAGGCCAAGGAAAGCGTGACCATCCAGCAGGAAAACCAGACGCTGGCCACGATCACCTTCCAGAACTACTTCCGCATGTACGAGAAGCTGTCCGGCATGACCGGTACGGCCGATACGGAAGCCTACGAATTCCAGGAGATCTACGGCCTGGAAGTGGTGGTCATCCCCACCAACCGCGGCGCCCAGCGCAAGGACTTCCAGGACCAGATCTACAAGACCTCGACCGAGCGCTACGACGCCGTGGTGCGCGATATCCGCGACTGCTACGACCGCGGCCAGCCCGTGCTGGTGGGCACCACCTCGATCGAGACCTCGGAATACCTGTCCGGCCTGCTGAACAAGGCCGATCTGCCGCACCAGGTGCTCAACGCCAAGCAGCACGCTCGCGAAGCCGAGATCGTGGCGCAGGCCGGCCGGCCCAAGATGATCACCATCGCCACCAATATGGCGGGCCGCGGTACCGATATCGTGCTGGGCGGCAACGTGGAAAAGCAGGCTGGCTTCATCGAGGCCGACGAAAGCCTCTCCGCCGCCGACAAGACCGCGCGCATCGCCCACCTGGAAGGGGAATGGCAATCGCTGCACGAGCAGGTCAAGGCCTCTGGCGGCCTGCATATCGTGGGCACCGAGCGCCATGAGTCGCGCCGTATCGACAACCAGCTGCGTGGCCGCGCCGGGCGCCAGGGCGACCCGGGCTCGTCCCGCTTCTACCTGTCGCTGGACGACCAGCTGCTGCGCATCTTTGCCGGCGACCGCGTGCGCGCCATCATGGAACGCCTGAAGATGCCGGAAGGCGAGCCGATCGAGGCGGGCATCGTCACGCGTTCGATCGAATCCGCGCAGCGCAAGGTGGAAGGCCGCAACTTCGACATCCGCAAGCAGCTGCTGCAGTACGACGACGTGGCCAACGACCAGCGCAAGGAGATCTACAAGCTGCGCAACGAAGTGCTCGAGTCGCATGACGTCGGCGAGATGGTGAAGAACCTGCGCGAGAGCGTGCTGGTGGACATGTTCCGCGACCACGTGCCGGCCGACACCATGGAAGAGCAGTGGGACATCGCCGGCCTGGAAGCCAAGCTGCGCGACGATTGGTCGTTGGAGGTCCCGCTCGCCAGGACCATCGAGGCTGCCCAGAGCATCGAGGACGAAGAACTGCTGAACCTGATCATGCGTACCGCCGACGAGCGTTACGATGCCAAGGTCGGCCAGGTTGGCCGCGAATCCTTTGCCGGCTTCGAGCGCTCGGTGATGCTGCAAAGCATCGACACCCACTGGCGCGAGCACCTGGCGGCGCTGGATCACCTGCGCCAGGGCATCCACCTGCGCGGCTATGCGCAGAAGGATCCCAAGCAGGAGTACAAGCGCGAGTCGTTCGAACTGTTCGCCCGCCTGCTCGACGTGATCAAGGTCGAAGTCACGCGCGTGATCTTCAACGTGCAGATCCAGTCGCCGGAGGAACTGGAGCAAGCCTCGGAGCAGATCGAGGAAGGCCTGTCGCATCTCGGCAACGTGCAGTACAAGCATGACGAGTTCGATGAGGCCGGCCAGGCGGCGGAGGGCGCTGGCAGCACCGCGCCGGAACGCGCCGGCATCGCCTACGCCGCCGCGGCCGAAGCCGCGAGCATGGCCAAGGTGGGGCGCAACGATCCCTGTCCGTGCGGCTCCGGCAAGAAGTTCAAGCAGTGCCACGGCAAGCTCAGCTAAGCCGCGCACGGTGAAGTCAGCAAACATGCCCGCGCAAGCGGGCATGTTCGTCAGGGGCGGCGTTTTCCGCGCGGCATGCGCGGGCCTTTGGTCTCCTGGCGCCAGCAAATCAGCAACGACGAACGCATAGAGGAACGCACATGGCCGTCAACCTGCCCCTGCCGCTGGCAGAGAACCTGAAACCTGTCGCCGGCGTCGAGCTCGGCTGGGCCGAAGCGGGAGTCCGCAAGGCCAACCGCAAGGACGTGCTGGTGGTGCGCATTGCCGCAGGCAGCACCGTGGCCGGCGTGTTCACCCGCAACCGTTTCTGCGCAGCGCCGGTACAGGTCTGCCGCGAGCACCTGGCCGCGGGCAAGGGCATCCGCGCGATCGTGGTCAACACCGGCAACGCCAACGCCGGCACCGGCGAGCCAGGCCTGGCCAACGCCCGCGCCACCTGCGATGCGCTGGCTGCGCAACTCGGCATCGCCGCCGAGCAGGTGCTGCCGTTCTCGACCGGCGTGATTCTCGAGCCGCTGCCGGTGGACCGCATCACCGCCGCGCTGCCGGCCGCCATCGCCAATGCCAGGCCCGACAACTGGCTGGCCGCGGCGGAGTCGATCATGACCACCGATACGCAGCCCAAGGCTGCCTCGCGCACGGTGCAGATCGGCGGCAAGACCGTGACGCTGTCCGGCATCAGCAAGGGCGCGGGCATGATCCGTCCCAATATGGCGACCATGCTGGGCTTCGTCGCCACCGATGCCACCGTGTCGCAGGACGTGTTGCAGGCGCTGGTGTCGTACGCGGCGGATCACTCGTTCAACAGCATCACCATCGACGGCGATACGTCCACCAACGACTCCTTCGTGCTGATCGCCAGCGGCCAGGCCGGGGCACCGGCCATCGAGCGTGCCGAGGGCGCCGATTTCGAGGCGCTGCGCGCCGCGCTGACCGACCTGTCGCAGGAACTGGCGCAGATGATCGTGCGCGATGGCGAGGGCGCCACCAAGCTGATGACCATCCAGGTCGAAGGCGGCAAGGACGTGGCGGAATGCCGCCTGATCGCTTACGCGGTGGCGCACTCGCCGCTGGTCAAGACCGCCTTCTATGCCTCGGACCCCAACCTTGGCCGCATCCTGGCCGCGGTGGGCTATGCCGGCGTGGACGATCTCGAGGTCGAGCGTGTCAATTTGTGGCTGGACGATGTCCTGGTCGCGCGCGACGGCGGCCGCAATCCCGATTATCGTGAGGAAGACGGCCAGCGCGTGATGAAGCAGGCGGAGATCACCGTGCGCATCGCGCTCGGCCGCGGCCAGGCCGCCGCCACGGTCTGGACCTGCGACCTGTCGCACGACTACGTTTCGATCAACGCAGACTATCGTTCGTAAGCATGCCGCGCGCCGTGCCC
>NZ_JARJLM010000562.1 GCF_029335485.1 Cupriavidus basilensis | reverse complement strand
TTCCCGCCACCGGCAGTGGACAGGAGAGCGGCTGAATATGTGTGGTATCGCTGGAGAATTGCGTTTTGACCAGGCCATGGCCGACCTGCACGCCGTCGCCGACATGACCCGCGCGCAGGCGCGGCGCGGCCCCGACGGAGAGGGCCTGTTCGGCCTGGGCAACCGTGCGTTCGGCCATCGCCGGCTGCGCATCATGGATCTGTCGCAGCGCGCGCACCAGCCCTTGATCGACAACGCGCTGGGCCTGGGCATTGTCTTCAACGGGGCGATCTACAACCATCGTGAGCTGCGCGAGGAACTGGCCGCCAAGGGCTATCGCTTCGCTTCGAGCGGCGATACCGAAGTCATCGTCAAGGCCTGGCACGCCTGGGGGCCGGCCGCGCTCGACCGCTTCGCCGGCATGTTCGCCTTCGCGTTGTGGGAGCGCGATTCCGGCGTGACCCACCTGGTACGCGACCGCCTCGGCATCAAGCCGCTTTACTACGCGCACACGCCGCAGCGCCTGCGCTTCGCCTCCACCCTGCCCGCCCTGCTGGCCGGCGGCGATATCGACCCCACGCTCGACCCCGTGGCGCTGCATCACTACCTGAGCCTGCACGCCGTCGTGCCGGCGCCGCACACCATCCTGCAAGGCGTGCGCAAGTTGCCGCCGGCCACCCATATGGTGGTGCAGCCGGACGGCCGCACCGAGAGCCGCACCTGGTGGCGGCTGGATTTCAGCCGGGACGCCGCCGATCTGGCGCGCCCGTTCGAAGACTGGCGCGAACTCACGCTGTCCACGCTGCGCGATGCCGTGCGCCGCCGCACGGTCGCCGACGTGCCGGTGGGTGTGCTGTTGTCGGGCGGCGTGGACTCCAGCCTGATCACCGGACTGCTCGCAGAAACGGGTACGCCCGGCCTGCGCACCTATGCCATCGGCTTCGAAACGGTGGGCGGCGAGGCGGGCGACGAGTTCCAGTATTCGGACCTGGTGGCCAGCCACTTCGGCACCCGCCACGAGAGGATGCGGGTTCCCGCAGCCGATCTGCTGGCTGCCCTGCCAGACGCCATCGGCGCCATGAGCGAACCGATGGTCAGCCACGACTGCGTGGCCTTCCACCTGCTGTCGGCCGCAGTGGCGCGCCACAGCCGCGTGGTGCAGAGCGGGCAAGGCGCGGACGAGGTCTTCGGGGGCTACCACTGGTACCCGCCGCTGGCCGGGAACACCGACGCGGATGGCGGCGTGGCGGCCTACCGGCGCGGCTTCTTCGACCGCACCCACGGCGAGATGGGCGAACTGCTGGCGCCGGAGTGGCTGGCCGACGATCCCAGCGGGCGCTTTCTTGCCGGCCACTTCGCGCAGGGCGGCGCCGCCAGCGCCATCGACCGCGCGCTGCGCCTGGACACCACCGTGATGCTGGTGGAGGACCCGGTCAAGCGTGTCGACAACATGACCATGGCGCATGGGCTGGAGGCGCGCGTGCCTTTCCTCGATCACGAACTGGTGGCGCTGGCGGCGCGCATGCCGCCGCATCACAAGATCGCCGCCGGCGGCAAGCATGTGCTGAAGGAAGCCGCGCGCCAGGTGATCCCGGCCGCGGTGATCGATCGCCCCAAGGGCTACTTTCCGGTGCCGGCGCTGAAATACCTGCGCGGTCCGTTTCTCGAATACGTGCGCGGCTGCATCGGCAGCGAACGCGCGCGCAGCCGCGGCCTCTATCGCGCCGGCGTGGTAGAGGCCATGCTCGACGCGCCCGACCGCCATATCACCCCGCTCAAGGGTTCCAAGGTCTGGCAGATCGCACTGCTCGAAGCGTGGTTGCAGACCCGAGGGCTTTGATCGCGGCCGCGAGCGGGCCCGCGATTCAGCGGCGAAGCGATAAAGCGATAAAGCGACAGAGTACCCGCCCGCCCGCGGGCAAGCGGGACACCAACAGGAGGAAAAGCAGGATGCCACCCACCCATGCCGCCAGTCTTGCCAAACGCAGCCGGAGCCGCGGCCGGAGCGCTCTCCCACCGCACGCCGGCAGCGCAATGCACGATCCGGCCGGCGATGCCGCGTCGCTCGGCACCGGCGTGCCGCACGCACCCGCGCCGGTATCGGCCCGCCCCAATGCCATGATCGATTGCGGCTGGGGCCGGCTGATGTTCGCCCCGGCCTTCGCTTCGCCGGCACTGCTGGCGGCCGAGCTGCAGCAGGAAGCAGCCGGCCGGCGCGACATCGCGCTTTATGTGGATGCGCCCCAGCTGGTCCTGGCGCAGGCGCCGCAAACGCTGTTCCTGGATCCCTCGCTGCTGTTCCGCCGCCGCCTCGACGCGCCGCTGGCCGACAGCGCCGCCGCGCCGGGCATCACCATCCGGCGCCTGGCCACGCGTGCCGATATTGCCGCCATCAACCGCCTCTACGCCATGCGCAAGATGGTGCCGCTCGATGCCGCAGCGGTCTGGCAGCAGCGCGGGCAGGACGCCGTGGCCTACCTGATCGCCGAGGACGAGCAGAGCGGCGAGATCGTCGGCTCGGCCATGGGCGTGGACCATGTGCTCGCCTTTGGCGACGAGCAGGGCGGCAGCAGCCTGTGGTGCCTGGTGGTGGATCCGCAGACGCATCTTGCCGGCGTGGGGCGCTCGCTGGTCACGCACCTGCTGGCGCTGTTCGCGCAGCGCGGCCGCCAGTCGCTCGACCTTTCCGTGCTGCACGACAACGAGCACGCCATCGGCCTGTATCACAAGCTCGGCTTCACCCAGTTCGATGGCTTCATCATCAAGCACAAGAACGCCATCAACGAGCCGCTGTTCGCCGGCAGCAGCGGGTGCGACCAGCTCAATCCGTACGCCGCGCTGATCGTCAAGGAAGCCCGCCGGCGCGGCATCGGGGTGGAGATCGTCGACGCCGCCGGTGGCATTTTCAGCCTGCGCTACGGCGGGCGCGAGGTGCTGTGCCGCGAATCGCTCTCCGAGCTGACCGGCGCGGTGGCCATGACGTGGTGCCAGGACAAGGCGCTCACGCGCGCACGGCTGGCAGCGGTGGGCCTCGCGGTGCCGCGCCAGCAGCCGGCGGGCAGCGCTGAAGACAACGCAGCCTTCCTTGCCGCGTGCGGCTCGGTGGTGGTGAAGCCTGCCTGCGGCGAACAGGGGCGCGGCATCAGCGTGGACGTGCGCGACACCGCTCACCTCGCCGGCGCCATCGAGGCCGCGCAGCGCGAAGGCGGCAACGTGCTGCTGGAATCCTTCTGCCCGGGCCAGGACCTGCGTATCGTGGTGATCGGCTACGAGGTGGTGGCCGCCGCCATCCGCAAACCGGCCGAAGTGGTGGGCGACGGCGCCACCGACCTGAAGACGCTGATCGAGCGCCACAGCGCGCGCCGCGCCGCCGCCACCGGCGGCGAGAGCCGCATTCCGATCGACGCGGAGACCGGGCGCTGCATCGCCGCGCAAGGCCTCGGGATGACCTCCGTACCCAAGGCCGGCCAGCGCGTGCCGGTGCGCAAGACCGCCAACCTGCACACCGGCGGGACGCTGCACGACGTCACCGCGCAATTGCACCCGGTGCTGCGCGAGGCCGCCGTCACCGCCGCGCGCGCCCTGCGCATCCCGGTGGTGGGGCTCGACTTCCTGGTGCCCGCGCACGACCGGCCCGAGTATGTGGTCATCGAAGCCAACGAGCGTCCCGGCCTGGCCAATCACGAACCGCAGCCGACGGCGGAACGCTTTGTCGACCTGCTGTTCCCGTTCACGGCCTGACCCGGGCCGGCCCCCGTACCAACCTCTTCCCGCATCGAATCATGAACCCGCCCGCATGCAGACACTGAAGATCGACCCGCATTACCTCAAGACCACGCTGCTGGAACTGCTTGCCATTCCCAGCCCCGCCGGGCTCACCGACGAGATCGTGCACTACACCGCGCGCGTGCTCGACAGCCTGGATATCCCGTACCAGCTCACCCGGCGCGGCACCATCCGCGCCACGCTGCGCGGCAATCGCGCGCAAGCCGGGCTTGGCCCCGACTGCGCCATCGTGGCGCATCTCGACACGCTCGGCGCCATGGTGCGCGAGCTGAAGCCCAACGGCCGTCTCGCGCTCGCGCCTATCGGCACATGGTCCAGCCGCTGGGCCGAGGGCGGGCGCGTCACCCTGTTTACCGAGAGCGGCCGCCATCGCGGTTCGGTGCTGCCCTTGCTGGCTTCGGGCCACGTATACAACGAGGCGGTCGATAGCCAGCCCGTTAACTGGGACCAGCTCGAGCTGCGGCTCGACGAAGATGCCGCCACGCCGCAGGCGCTGCGCGACCTCGGTATACAGGTGGGCGATTTCGTTGCCTTCGACGCCAACCCCGAGATCCTCGACAACGGCTTTATCGTCTCGCGCCATCTCGACAACAAGGCCGGCGTGGCGGCGGTACTGGCCGCGTTGAAGGCCGTGCGGGAAAGCGGCGCAGCGGTGCCGATGGACTGCCACGCCGTGTTTACGCTAACCGAAGAAGTTGGTTCGGGCGCCACCGCGGTGATCGAAGACGACGTCAGCGAAGTGATCGGCATCGACATCGGTCCGGCGGCGCCCGGGCAGGGCGCGCGCGAAGACGGCGTGACCATTCCGCTGATGGATTCGGCCGGCCCGCACGACTATCACCTCACGCGCCGGCTGCTGCGCCTGTGCGACGAGCACGGCATCCCCAGCCATCGCGACGTGTTCCGCTTCTACCACTCGGACGCGGGCGCGGCGGTCAGCGCCGGACACGATGTGCGTACCGCGCTGCTTTGCTTCGGCGCGGACGCCTCGCATGGCTACGAGCGCACCCGGCTGCCCGTGCTGGTGCATCTTGCCGAACTGCTCACCGTCTATATTCAGAGCGGGCCCACCTTGCCGGAAGACCGCCAGCGCCGCACGGGCTCGGTGGCTGGCTTCTCGCACCAGCTCGATCCGGGCCAGCTGGCACGCAGCGAAACACCGCTGCCCGACGCCGGCGAACTGGTGCATCGCCGCCGCGACGACGCCGCATCGTGAGTGAGTCGCGCATGACCAGTCTGTCCCAATTGATCGCCGGAGCCGAATCCATGAACCTCAATTTCATCGAACCACACAAGCTGGAGGCCGCCTGGGCCTACCTGCTGCAACTGGTATTGCAGCAGGGCCTGAACTGCATCGCCGCCATCCTGATCCTGATCCTGGGCTGGTGGATGTCGGGACGCACCCGCGCGGCCGTTCTGCGCGCCTTCGACCGGCCCAGCGTGGACGCCACCTTGCGCCCGATGCTGGGCAGCGTCACACAATGGATGGTACGCGTGATCACGATCGTGCTGGTGCTGTCACAGTTCGGCGTACAGACCGCCAGCATCATCGCCATGCTCGGCGCCGCCGGCCTGGCCATCGGCCTTGCGTTGCAAGGCACGCTGCAGAATATTGCGGCGGGCATCATGCTGGTGCTGCTGCGGCCGTTTCGCGTGGGCCAGTACATCGATGCCCAAGGCGTGGCCGGCACGGTGCGCGAAACCGGCCTGTTCATGACCGAGCTGACCACCTTCGACGGGGTTTGCCTGCGCGTGCCCAACGGCAAGCTCTGGGGCAGCGCCATCACCAACTACAGCGAGAACCCTACCCGCCGGCTCGATATCGAGGTCACGGTCACTTTCGGCGCCGATATCCAGGTCGCGTTCGATGCGCTGCGCGCCATGCTCGCGGCCGAGGCACGCGTACTGGCGGACCCGGCGTCCGAGGTCATGGTGTTCAACTACGCCGCACAAGGCGTGACGCTCAACGTGCGATGCTGGGTAGCGGCGGGGGATTACTGGAGCGTGCGCTTCGCCTTCTACCATCGCATCAAGCAGGTGCTCGAAGCCGCCGGCTGCGCCATCGCCGTGCCGGTGCATGAACTGCGCGTGCCCGACGACGCGCAGGCCGCGGTGTCCGGCGCGGCCAGTCCTGCGCGCCGGCTGAGCTGACACGTCCCGCCTGGCGGCTTCCACCGCCGCGGCGCGCAAGCGCCCCGCCGGTGAGCCGGTTTTTTCTTTCATGTGGCGCGCGCAATCTGCGCCACAACATCTTCGCCCCTCCC
>NZ_JARJLM010000561.1 GCF_029335485.1 Cupriavidus basilensis | reverse complement strand
CGCTGGCGCGGCGGGCGGCCTCGGCCGAGCATGTCGTGCCGGGGCACGATCCGCTGGTGCTGGTGCGCTATCCCAGGCTGGCGGGCCTGCCTGTCGACGTCGCCTGCCTGCATCGGGAACCCGCGCCGGCGTAGCCGGGCGGGGAAGCTGGCGCAGGGCCGGGGGAAGGGGCGGGCTTTCGCCAGAACCAGGACGCGCATTTCGCACGGGCGCGTCTTTCCCGAGCCACGCGCGGGAAGCGGGTTTCTCCCAATATTCTCTCCGTTCGAGTTGCGAGAACCTATCGGCAACGGACACCCGGTCAGGACGTGTCCGCGCCGTGCAGGTGTACCGTCAGCATGTGGTGCTAGATCGCCGGAGGTGAATATGCAAGCCAGCAAGAATGTTGTCCGCAATCGCCAGGTCGGGTTTGCCCTGTTGTTCCTGTGCGCATTCTCGACGTATCTGAATGTCGGCCTGATTGCCATCGGCTTGCTGCGTGGCTCCAGCCTGGTATGGGCGCCATCCCAGGCGCTGACCGTCGTCGCCCTTGCCGCGGGGCTTGCCGGTGCCGTCCTGCTGGCCCGGCGTCCCGCCAGGCATCATCTGCCGGCCATGGCGTGAAGCGCTGACGTTCCTGCGCGCCGCCGCCGGCGGCGACGCAGGATGGGAGATGCCGAAGCGATGCGTTGCCGCGCATCGCCTGGCTGGTTGAGGTGTGCCGCGCAGGCAGGGCCAGGGCCGGTCGCCCTGGCCTTTTTGTCTCCGGCGCCGGATGGTAAGCAGCGCCGCAGGCAGGCCCTAGCCCATCACCATTGCCACCACGTCCCCTTCTGTCACGCTATCGCCTTCGGCGACGCTGAGCCGGCCCACCTTGCCGGCCACCGGCGCATCCACCGGAATCTCCATCTTCATCGATTCCAGCACCATGATGGCCTCGCCGGCCGCCACGGTGTCGCCCTCCTGCTTCTCGATTTTCCAGACCTTGCCGGTCACGATGGCTTCCACGCTCGTTGCTGCCATGTCTTCCTCCCGCTTCGTTGTATTGACGCCGTATCGGCGTCGTATCAGAATTTGGTCGGCCAGGCCGCCAGGTGATGCTTGCCGATGCCGCCTTCGCGGTTGCCGCATGCCAGTTCCAGTGCGCGGACCAGCGTGGCGCGCGTGGCTTCCGGCGCGATCACGTCGTCGAGGTGGCCCAGGCCGGCGGCACGCCACGGCGCGCTGGCGGTGCGCAGTTCCTCGTATAGCTTTTCTTTTTCCGCGCGGTCGTGCGCGGTATCGCCGCTGGACGGGCGCAGCACATTGACCGCCACCTCCGGCGACATGAAGCTGATATCCGCGCCCGGCCAGGCAAAGACAAAATCCGCATCCATGCCCGCGCCGGCCAGGTTGGAATACGCCATGCCGTACGATTTGCGGATCACCACGGAGAGCTTGGGCACGGTGGCCAGTGCCAGCGCCTCGACGAAGTTGATGATCTTGCCGGGCATGCGTTTTTGCTCGGCCGCGCGGCTGACGAAGAAGCCGGGTGTGTCATGCAGGAAGATCAGCGGGATGTTGAAGGAGTCGCACAGGCAGATGAAGCTGGTGCATTTGTCGCAGCCGTCCGGTCCCATGGCGCCGGCGGAATAGGTCGGATTTGTCGCGATGATGCCAACCGTTTTCCCTTCCAGGCGTGCCAGGCAGGTGATCACGCTGCGGTCGAACTCGGGCTTGAGTTCGAAGATCTCCCGGTCGTCCGCCAGCGTGCGCACCAGCTCCC
>NZ_JARJLM010000560.1 GCF_029335485.1 Cupriavidus basilensis | reverse complement strand
CATGAGGGCGGAGACGGAGCAAGCCTGGCTTCGCGGCACCTTGCCGGCAGCGCGACCGAACCCGTATCCGGGATTTCTGTCGCGAGGTGCATCATGTCTGATCTGTCGAGTGAACTGGTCGAAGGGTTGAAGTCGAAGCTGAGAGGCCAGGTGCTGCTGCCCGGCGAAGCGGGTTATGAGCAGGCCCGCCACATCTGGAATGCCATGATCGACCGGCACCCCGCGCTGATCGTCAAAAGCGCTGGCGCGGCCGATGTGATCGATACGGTTACGTTCGCGCGGGACAATGGCTTGCTGTTGTCGGTGCGCGCGGGCGGCCACAATATCGGCGGTCTTGCGATGTGCGAGGGCGGCATCACGCTGGACCTGTCCGCGATGAAGTCCGTGCGGGTCGATCCGGCTGCGCTGCGCGCCTATGTGGAACCGGGCGCGACACTTGCCGACTTTGACCATGAAGCGCAGGCGTTCGGCCTCGCCACACCGCTGGGCATCAATTCGACCACCGGGGTGGCCGGCCTGACCCTGGGCGGCGGCTTTGGCTGGATCAGCCGGAAGTACGGCACGTCGGTCGACAACCTGGTCAGCGCGCAGGTGGTCACGGCCGACGGCAAGCTGTTGCGCGCCAGCGCCACCGAGCATCCCGACCTGTTCTGGGCCATCCGCGGCGGTGGCGGCAATTTTGGCGTGGTGACGATGTTCGAGTTCCAGCTCCATCCGGTCGGTCCGGAGATCTTCGGCGGGCTGATCGTCTATCCCCTGGAACAGGCAGACAAGGTGCTGCCCGCATTTCGCGACCTGTTCGAGAGCATGCCCGACGACCTGACCGTCTGGGTGGTGATGCGCCAGGCGCCGCCGTTGCCGTTCCTGCCGCCGGACGCGCATGGCAAGCCCATCATGGCGCTGGCCATCTGCTATATCGGGCCGGTAGCGAACGGCCCGCAACTGGTCGAACCCTTGCGCCACCTGGGCACGCCCTATGGCGAGCACGTCGGGCCCATGCCCTTCACCGCATGGCAGCAGGCGTTCGATCCCTTGCTCACGCCCGGTGCGCGCAACTACTGGAAATCCCACAACTTCGCCGGTCTCGACGATGGCTTGCTGGAAGCGCTCACAGGCTACGTCAGCCAGCTGCCGTCGCCGCAATGCGAGATCTTCATCGGCGCCATGGGAGGCCAGACCAACCGGGTGGCGCCGGGCGCCACCGCGTATGCCAATCGCGATGCGAAATTCATCATGAACGTGCATGGCCGCTGGAGCGAAGCGGCCGACGACGACGCCTGCATCGCCTGGTCGCGCGCCGTGTTCAGGACGGCGGAACCCTATGCGCTGGGCTCGGTGTACGTCAACTTCATGACGCAGGAAGAGGGGGATCGCGTCGGTGCCGCCTACGGGCCGAACTATGCCCGGCTGGCCGAAGTCAAGCGCCAGTACGATCCGGGCAACCTGTTCCGGCATAACCAGAACATCAGGCCTGCGTAGCCTTCGCCTTGGCATCAGGCATCAGGCATCAGGCATCAGGCATCAGGCATCAGGTGGTGGCAAGACCGGGGGCGTTCAAATCAGCCGCGCTCCCGGCCACGCCCCCGACATCACGATATTGCGCACCGACTGCCGCACCGTCTGCATGATGTCCCATAGCTCCGGCACCGGCGTGCGGTTGCGCGCCGTGGCAAGCGCCACCTGCCGCGTGACCACCGGATCCACCAGCCGGGCCGAGTGCAGCCGGCCCTGCGCCACGCGGTCGGCCACCGCGGCAAAGGGCAGCAGGGTGGCGCCACAGCCATCCTCCACCAGCCGCATCGATACGGTGTTGGACGCGTCGCATTCCAGCGCCAGCTGCAGGCTGGTACCGGTGCGGGCCGCCAGCGACTCGGCCAGCAGGCGCAGGCCGTGCCCGGTGCTGGGCAGGATCAGCGGTACCTCGCCAAGCCGGCGCACGGGAAAGGTGGGTCCCAGGTGGCTCCACGAGGTGGGCGTGACCAGGGTCAGGTCTTCCTCCAGCAGGATGTCGACCTTCAGCGCGCCTTGCTGCTCCGGCAGGTAGAGCAGCGCGACGTCGATCTCGCCGGCAGCCAGCCAGGCCAGCACGGGGCTGGCCAGCCCTTCCACGAAACGGACCCGGGTGGCGGGAAAGCGCTGCTTGAGCGCGGTGCCGATGCTGGCGAAGGCGGTGTTGGCGATGGTCGGCTGCGCCGCGATCACAAGCTGCGCCGGCCCCTGCGCCGACGACGCGCGGATGGCCTCGCGCGCCTCCGCCAGCGTGGCGGCTACCTGCCGGGCGTAGACGATCAGCGTCTGGCCGGCTTCGGTCAGCACCACGCCGCGCCCGCTGCGGTGGAACAGGCGGGTGTCCAGCGCCGCCTCCAGCCGGGCGATCTGCCGGCTCACGGTGGACTGGTCGGCGCCCAGTTCCAGCGCCGCGCGCGAGATGCTTTGGGTGTTGGCCACGCAGACGAAGCAGGCCAGGTCCTCAGAGTTCATCGCGCTCATGTCATGGTACCTGTGCGTCGCTCACGACAAGCGACATCAGGCCTTGCCGGGAGGCTTGTCGCCGATGGCGTGGCCGGACATATGCTCGAGCGCGCGCACCAGGCCGGAGTGATCCCACCTGGCGCCGCCCAGCGCGCCGCACACGTTGAACAGCTGCTGGCACGAGGCGGTATTGGGCAGGCTTACGCCCAGCTTGTGCGCGGTCGACAGCGCCAGGTTGAGATCCTTCTGGTGCAGGTCGATGCGAAAGCCAGGGTCGAACGTGCGCTTGATCATCCGCTCGCCATGCACTTCCAGGATGCGCGAGCTGGCAAAGCCGCCCATCAGGGCCTCGCGCACGCGGGCAGGATCGGCGCCCGCCTTGGCGGCCAGCACCAGCGCCTCGCCCACCGCCTCGATGGTCAGCGCCACGATGACCTGGTTGGCCACCTTGGCCACCTGGCCGTCGCCCACGCCGCCCACCAGCGTGATGTTCTTGCCCATCAGCTGCAGCAGCGGCAGCACGCGGTCGAAGACTTCCTGCCTGCCGCCCGCCATGATCGACAGCGTGGCGGCCTTGGCGCCGACTTCGCCGCCGGAGACGGGGCCGTCCACGTAGTCGCAGCCCAGCGCCGCGATCCTTTCGGCGAAGGCGCGGGTCTCGATGGGGGAGATCGAACTCATGTCCACCACTGTCTTGCCCTGGGAAAGGCCTTCGGCGACACCGTGCTCGCCGAACAGCACACGCTCCACATCGGGCGTGTCGGGCAGCATCAGGAAGATCACCTCGCTTTGCCGCGCCACCCCGGCGGCATCGGCGCAGGCCTGCGCGCCCGCATCGAGCAGGGCCTTGGGCGGGCCGCTGCGCGAATGCACGTAGAGCGTATGGCCGCCCGCCAGCAGGTGTTGCGCCATGGGCGTGCCCATCACGCCCAGTCCGATGAAGCCGATCTTGCTCATGTCAGTTCCCCTGGTCTCAATGTGATGCGGCGCTCAGCTCGCGAATCTGTCGCGCAGCGCCTGCGTGGCGCTGCGCAGGACATTCTGATCCAGCCCGACCGCCACGAAGGCCGCGCCCATGTCCAGGTAGCGGCGCGCGTCGGCTTCCACCGGCGTCAGGGTGCCCACCGCCTTGCCGGCGCGATTGGCGGCCTCGAAGATACGCGCCACCCGGGCCTGCACCTCGGGATGGTTGGGGTTGCCGAGATGGCCGCAAGCGGCCGCCAGGTCGGACGGTCCGATGAAAATGCCGTCCACGCCATCCACCGCGCAGATCGCGTCGGCCGCGTCCACGCCTTTCTGGCTTTCGATCTGCACCAGCACGCAGATATTGTCGTTGATCTGGCTGAAATACTCCGGCACCGTGCCGTAGCGGTTGCTGCGCTGGACCATCGACACGCCGCGCACGCCGGCCGGCGGATAGCGGGTGGCGCCGACCGCGCGCTCAGCCTGCTCGGCACTTTCGACAAAGGGAATCAGGAAGTTATAGAAGCCGATATCCAGCAGGCGCTTCATCACCACCGGGTCGTTCACGGGCGGCCGCACCACCGGTGCGCTGACGCTGCCTTGCAGCGCCATCAGTTGCGGGATAAAGCTCAGCACATCGTTGGGCGAGTGCTCGCCGTCCAGCAGCAGCCAGTCGAAGCCCGCCAGGCCGAGGATTTCGGTGGTGGTGGGATTGCCCAGCGAGCACCAGCAGCCGATCAGGCGCTTGCGTGCCAGGATGTCGGCGCGGAAACGGTTGGGCAAAGGCGAGGGCAGATACGAATTGGGCAACGACGACATGGCCAGGGTTTTCCTTTTTCATGCTGCAAGCGCGGCGCCGGGACGGCGCGCAATGGACGGGGGTGGCCGTTTCGGCCGGTAATGGCGATCTGCCGCGAACCGCCTGTGCGGTCCGCGGCCTTGCTCAGCGCTGGCCGCTGACGATCTGCTTGGCGTAGCTGGCGCGCTCCATCTCCACGACCTCCACGCTGACCTGCACATTGTCCTCGGCCCCGCCGGGCCGCACGGCTTCGGCGATGACCTCGCAGATGGCCTTGCCCAGCGCCTGGCGCACCGCCAGCTCGCGGCCGTCGAGGATGCTCAGGCGCGCATGGACAAAGGCGCGTTCCCGCGCCTCGGTGCCCTGGCGGAAGGAGGTGAGCGTGATGCAACGGGACTTGATGTCCGCCTCGCCGAACTGGCCGGAGGCGAGCAGGGCGGCATTGGCTTCGTCCAGCAGTTCTTCCTGCGAGCAGGCCAGGCGGGTATTTTCGGTGATTTCGATGGTCAGGTGAGGCATGGTGATTCCGGCACTGGGCCGTTGGTTATCGGTTGGCTGCGCTGGGCAGCAGAACTCAGTCGGCCGCCAGCCGCGACAGCGGGCCGGGCGATTTGCCGCGCGCCACCTGTACGCGTGCCGCGGCATCGTCGAGCTGGGCCAGCGTGCCGCTGTCCACCGGGATCCACTCCGCGCGGGCCTTGCGCCAGGCGCGCTCGGGCTCGCCGGGCAGGCGGATGGCATCGCTGCCGGCCTGCAGCTGCGAGGAGCGGAGCCAGTCGACGAAGGCCTGCACTTCATGGCCGAAGGTGGTGCTGCTGCCCAGCCGCGCCGGATCGAACACGATGGCCAGCATATTGTTCCAGACCGCGTGCTCGTGGGTCAGGGTCTCCGGGCGGATGGTGTGGCCGCCCGTGACGGCAGCGCCCAGCAGTTCGCACATCACCGCCAGCACGTAACCCTTGTGCTCGCCGAAGGCGCGCAGCGCGCCCTGCGCCTCGCCGGCGGGCGGGAACATCACGGCGGGGTCGCCGGTGGGCTGGCCGCCGGCATCCAGCAGGCAGCCCGGGGGCACCGGCACGCCCTTGTTGTTGGCGACCCGGACCTTGCCCAGCGCAATCGCGCTGGTGGCGAAATCCATCACCAGCGGCTCGGCGCCATCCACCGGCACGGCGATGGTGAAGGGGTTGGTGCCGTAGCGCGCCTCAAAGCCGCCATGCGGCGCCACGATGGGCTTGGACAGCACGTTGACGAAGTGGATGGAGATCATGCCGGCGGCGGCGGCCTGCTCGGCCCAGTGGCCGACCCGGCCAAGATGGTGCGAGCGGCGCAGGCCCAGCACGCACACGCCGTGCTCGCGCGCCCGTTCGATCGCCAGGCCCATGGCCTCTTCGGTCACCGCCTGGCCCATGCCGCGATTGCCGTCCAGGCTCAGAATACCGCCGGCCTCATGCACCACGCTGACGCGCTGGTTGAGCTGGAGCTGCTCGCCGAGCCAGGACAGCACGTATTTCGGGATCATGCCGACGCCATGGGAATCGTGGCCGGACAGGTTGGCGCCGACCAGGTGGTCGGCGGTCAGGCGGGCTTCGCGGGCATCGGAGCCGGCGGCGAGCCAGAGATCGACCACCCATTGATGGAGGGCGGCGCTCGGGATACGGTGTTCACTCATGGGGTCGGGTACCGGGAGGAGAGTGGGGGAGACAAGGCGGCCCTCATGATAAGCCGCCGGGCCCCGCTTGGGTACCCGGCAAACCACACCAGCCATGCGCTGGCGTCATTCCGGCCTGATATTCGCGGTCTTGATCAGCTGCGCCCATCTGGCCACCTCGCTTTTCTGGAAGGCGGCCAGCTCGGCCGGGCCGGCGCCGGACGGATCGATGCCCAGCGATGCAAGGCGGGCACGCATGTCCGGCTCCTGGATGATCTTGCCGATGTCGGCTGCAAGCCGGTTGACGATCGGGGCCGGCGTGCCGGCAGGGGCGAACACGGCCTGCCACGAGACGATCTCGTAGCCGGCCAGCTTCGGACCACCGGCCTCGGCCACGGTCGGCACGTCGGGCAATTCGCGCGCACGCCTGGCTGCAGTGGTGGCCAGCGCGCGGAACTTGCCGGACTGGATCATGGGCATGGCCGCCACACTGTTCTCGAACAGCACGTCCACCTGGCCGCCCATCAGGGCCTGCACGGCCGGGCTGCTGCCCTTGAACGGCACATGGAGCAGCTTGACGCCCGC
Source organism: Cupriavidus basilensis (assembly GCF_029335485.1). Classification (GTDB taxonomy): domain Bacteria; phylum Pseudomonadota; class Gammaproteobacteria; order Burkholderiales; family Burkholderiaceae; genus Cupriavidus; species Cupriavidus basilensis_E. The sequence goes on along the minus strand of NZ_JARJLM010000560.1, from coordinate 8,655 downwards.
CATGACGGCGAACAGCTCGCCGGCCAGGTGTTGCGAGGTCCCGTTGCCGGCCGAGCCGAAGGAGACCGCGCCGGGCCTGGCCCTGGCGGCGGCGATCACGTCCTGCACGCTCTTCCACGGGCTGTTGGCGTTGACCACCAGCAGGTTGGGCAGGGTCCCGATCAGCGCCACCGGCTGGAAGTTCTTGACCGGGTCGTACGGCATCTTGGGGTACAGGCTCACATTGATCGCGTGCGAGCTGATGGTGCCGCCGACCAGGGTGTAGCCGTCCGGCGCGGCCTTGGCCACATAGTCGGAGCCGATATTGCCGCCCGCGCCGGCGCGATTCTCCACCACCACCGGCTGGCCGATCATCTGCGACAGGCGCTGGCCGATCAGGCGGCCCAGCACGTCGGTGGTGCCTCCCGCGGCAAAAGGAACCACATAACTGACCGGCTTGGCCGGCCAGGCCTCCTGGGCATGGGCCGGCAGCAAACCGGACGCGCCCAGGCCGGCCAGTGCGCAGATCCAGAGGCCGATGGCGCGGCGACGGGGGGATGGCTGGAGGGAACGCAAGTGCATCGGCATGTCATGGTCTCCTGTGTGTTCTTGTCGTGGCCATCCTTTCTTTCCGCTGCCTCGCGCCAGCGCGATGACCTGCTGGCGGCGCATGGGGCAGGGCGGGATCGCCTGGCAACAATCTACACGCGTCGCGGAGCGGTCAGCCTTGCGTTTTACGCATAGCAGAAATGCGTCCGCTGCCGGGTGCCAAGGGCCTGCGCGCCATAACAATCGCAGCATTCCGGGGGCTTCCAACCCATCCCGGGCCAATCGCACTGCACCATCCGATACTCGTCATGATCACCGCATCCACTGCCGCCACATCGTCCTCTTCACCGCTTCCCGCGCCGGCGGCCCGCTCCGGCGGCCGCGTGCTGGTGGACGCCCTGCGTATCCACGGCGCCGAGCGCATTTTTTGCGTGCCCGGCGAGAGCTTTCTCGATGTGCTGGACGCCCTGCACGACCAGCCCGCCATCGACCTGGTCGTGTGCAAGCACGAGGGCGCGGCGGCCAATATGGCCGAGGCCGACGGCAAGCTCACCGGCCGTCCGGGCATCTGCTTTGTCACCCGCGGCCCGGGCGCCACCCATGCCAGCATCGGCGTGCATATCGCGGCGCAGGACTCCACCCCGATGCTGCTCTTCGTCGGCCAGATCGCGCGTGGCCACAAAGGCCGGGAAGCCTTCCAGGAGGTTGACTATGGCGCCATGTTCGGTGCCATCGCCAAGTGGGTGGTGGAGATCGAGGATCCGGCGCGCATCCCCGAACTGGTGGCGCGCGCCTTCCAGTGCGCCACCTCCGGCCGGCCGGGTCCGGTGGTGATCTCGCTGCCGGAGGATGTGCTGGACGGCACGTGCGAGGTGGCCGACACCGCGCGCTATCACCCGGTGGTGGCCTCACCGCGCGCGGCCGACGCCGAAGCGCTGGCCGCGGCGCTGGCGGCTGCCGAGCGCCCGCTGGTGATTGCCGGCGGCGCCAACTGGAGTGGGCAGGCCGCGGCCGATTTCGCGGGGTTCGTGCAGCGCTGGAACCTGCCCGTGGCATGCGCCTTCCGCCGCCAGGACGTTTTCGACAACCGCGACCCGCATTACGTGGGCCACCTCAGCCTCGGGGTCAGTCCCGCGCTGGCGGAGCAGGTGCGCAATGCCGACCTGATCCTGGCCTTCGGTACGCGCCTGGGCGACATCGCCACCGACGGCTACACCTTGCTGGAGGCGCCGTGCCCGCGCCAGCGCCTGATCCACGTGCATGCCGACAGCGCCGAACTGGGCCGCGTGTACCAGCCTGTACTCGCCATCCATGCCGGCATCGAACCGGGCGCCGCCATGCTGGCGGCGCTCGCGCCCCCGGCCCGCGTGCGCTGGGGCGAGTGGACCAGCGCCGCCCGTGCGGCCCACACGGCGTTCGCCACGCCGGCAATGCCGCACCCGCGACTCAGCGGCGTGGACATGGGCGCGGCGATCGCCCACCTGGACCGTGTCTTGCCCGATGACGCCGTGCTCAGCAATGGCGCCGGCAATTACACCGTCTGGCTGCATCGCTTCTATGCCTATCGCCAGCCGCGCACCGAACTGGCGCCAACCTGCGGCGCCATGGGCTACGGCCTGCCGGCGGCGCTCGCCGCCAAGCTGCGCGAGCCGCGGCGCACGGTGGTGTGCCTTGCCGGCGACGGCTGCTTCCTGATGTACCCGCAGGAACTGGCTACTGCTGCGCAATATGGCGCGAACCTGATCGTGGTGGTGGTCAACAACGGCATGTACGGCACCATCCGCATGCACCAGGAGAAGCGCTATCCCGGGCGCGTCAGCGGCACGGATATCCCGAGCCCGGATTTCGTGGCGATGGCGCAGTCGTGCGGGGCCTGGGCGGAGCGCGTGACGCGCACGGAGGACTTTGCCGCGGCCTTTGCCCGGGCCCAGGCAGCGGGCAAGCCCGCGGTGCTGGAACTGGTCACGGACCCGCGCCAGATCACCCCGACGATGCGGATCGCGGACTGAAAAACAAAAAGCAAAATACAAAACAGGAGACACCCCATGACCGATGCCACGCTGGCCGACCTGCGCAGCCGGTTTGCCGGCCGCTTGCTGAGCGCACCCGAAGATACCGCGCCGTTTCTCACCGACTGGCGCCGCAGCTGGACTGGCCGCGCGCTGGCGGTGGCACAGCCCGATACCACGGCCGACGTGGCGGCCGTGGTGCGCTGGTGCGCGGCGCGCCAGGTGCCGCTGGTGCCGCAGGGCGGCAATACCGGCATGGTGGGCGGCGCCATCCCCGACGACGGCGGCCGCGCGCTGGTGCTGTCCACGGCGCGGCTGAACCGCATCCGCGAGATCGATCCGATCAACAACACGCTCACCGCCGAGGCGGGCTGCATCCTGGCCACCGTCCAGCAGGCGGCGCAGGAAGCGGGGCGCTTGTACCCGCTGTCGCTCGGCGCGGAGGGCAGTTGCACCATCGGCGGCAATCTCGCCAGCAATGCGGGCGGGGTGCAGGTGCTGCGCTACGGCAATACGCGCGAGCTGTGCCTGGGGCTGGAAGTGGTGACGCCGGATGGCGAGATCTGGGACGGCCTGCGCGGCCTGCGCAAGGACAACACCGGCTACGACCTCAAACAGCTCTTTATCGGCGCGGAGGGTACGCTGGGCGTGATCACCGCCGCCACCCTCAAGCTGTTTCCGCGCCCGGCCGCGCGCATGACCGCGCTGGCGGCGGTGAGCGATCCGCACGCGGCACTGCGCCTGCTGGAACTGGCCCAGCGCCGGCTGGCCGCCACGCTGACGGCGTTCGAGCTGATGAGCGGCGTGTGCGTGGCCCTGGTGGCGCGACATTTCCCGGACTGCCGCGCGCCCTTCGAACGAACGCATCCCTGGTATGTCCTGCTGGAAAGCAGCGACCCGCACAGCGAGGCGCGCGCCACGCAGGCTTTCAGCGAACTGATGGAAGAGGCTTTCGAGGCTGGCATCGTGGCGGACGCTGCCATTGCCGCCTCGCTCGCGCAGTCCGATGGCCTGTGGCGGATCCGCCATCACCTGCCTGAAGCCCAGTCGCTGGAGGGCGACAACCTCAAGCACGATATCTCGGTGCCGATCTCCGCGATCGGCGAGTTCATTGAGCACACCAGCGCCGCCATCGTGGCCGCCAACCCCGGCGCACGCGTGCTGGCCTTTGGCCATCTGGGCGACGGCAACCTGCACTACAACGTCAGCGCGCCGTACGGCGTGCCGCAGCCGGCGTTCGTGCGGGCCAACGGCGCGGCCATCAGCGCGCTGGTGTACGAGGCCGTGCACCGCGTGCGCGGCTCGATCTCGGCCGAGCATGGCATCGGCCAGTTGAAGGTCGACAAGAACGCGCACTACAAAGCCGGCGTGGAAATGGCACTGATGCAAAAGATCAAGCAGGCGCTGGACCCGCACGGCCTGATGAACCCGGGCCGGCTGCTGCCGGGCGCATCGCACCGAGCGCACTGAGTACCGCACACCACGCACCACGCACCACGCACCACAACAAGAACCCCAAAGGAGACACCCATGCATCAACGCTACAAGCCGTCGCGCCGCTCGCTGCTGGCCGTCCTGGCCGCCACCGCCGCGTGCGTGGCGTTGCCCGTGCAGGCGGATACCTATCCGTCCAAGCCGATCCGAGTGGTGGTGCCGTTTGCCGCCGGCGGCAATACGGATATCGTGGCGCGGCTGATCGGGCGCGACCTGCAGAAGGCGCTGGGCCAGCCGGTGGTGGTGGAAAACCGCCCGGGGGCCTCGGGCAATATCGGTGCGGACATCGTCGCCAAGTCGGCGCCGGACGGCTACACCTTCCTGATGGGCACGGTTGGCACCAATGCGATCAACGCCAGCTTCTATCGCAAGATGCCCTACGATACGACCAAGGATTTCACCGCCGTGGCGATGGTCGCCTCGGTGCCGAATATCCTGGTGGTCAATCCGGCCGTGCCGGCGAAGAACGTCAAGGAGCTCACGCAGTTCGTGAAGAGCGAAAACGGCAAGGCCACCTTTGCCTCGTCGGGCGCGGGCAGCTCGATTCACCTGTCTGGCGAGTTATACAAGGTCATGACCGGAACCCAGATGGTGCACGTGCCGTACAAGGGCAGCGCGCTGGCGGTGACGGACCTGATGGGCGGGCAGGTGCAGATCATGTTCGATAACGCGCCGACCTCGCTGCCATTCGTCAAATCCGGCAAGCTCAAGGCGCTCGCCGTGACCGGCACCCAGCGCATGAGCGCGCTGCCCAATGTGCCGACCATGGAAGAGGCCGGCCTGCCGGGCTTTGTGACCGGCTCGTGGTTCGGGCTGTTTGCCCCCGCCGGCACGCCGCGCGAGATCGTGTCCAAGGTGAGCGATGCGGTGATGGCGGCCATGCGCAGGCCCGAGTTCCGCGAGCAACTGGCCAATGCGGGCGCCGAGCCCGACCCGAAGCCCGCTGCGGAATTCCACACCTTCGCGCTGGCCGAGAAGGCGCGCTGGGAAAAGGTCGTCAAGGCAGCCGGCGTATCGGTCAACGAGTAAAACCCTGGGCGCGCCGGTCGCGCCCGACCTGACGGAGCCACCATGCAAAGCCATACTCCCGCCACCCAGCGTTTCGACGCCGCCGCGCTGCGCGGCATGGCACAGGCCATGTTCGAACGCGCGGGCATGCCGTCCGAGCGGGCCGCCGACGTGGCGGACATCCTGGTCGAAGGCGACCTGATGGGCCACGATACGCACGGCCTGCAACTGCTGCCCACCTACCTGGCCGAGATCGAGAGCGGTGGCATGGCGGTCAAGGAGGACTACGCCGTGCTGTCCAACCGCCCCGCGGTCGCTACCTGGGACGGCAAGCGCCTGCCCGGGCCATGGCTGACGCTGCGGGCGATGGAAAGCGCGATGGCGCGGGCGCGCGACTATGGCACCGGTACCGTCACCATCCGGCGCGCCCACCACATTGCCTGCCTGGCGGCCTACCTGGAGCGGGCCACCCAGGCCGGTTTCGTCATGCTGCTGTTTTCCTCGGCGCCGGCGGCGGCCACGGTGGCGCCGTTCGGCGGCACGCGCCCGGTGTTCTCGCCCAGCCCGCTTGCCGTAGGATTTCCCACGCCGGAAGGGCCTGTGCTGATCGACGTCTCGACCTCGATCACCACCAACGGCCTCACGGGGCGGCTCTACAAGGAAGGCAAGCGGCTGCCGCACCCGTGGCTGATCGACGAGCACGGCAACCCCAGCGACGACCCGGCCGTCCTGTTCCCGCCGCACGCCGGCTCGATCCTGCCGCTGGGCGGGCTGGACGCCGGGCACAAGGGATTCGCGCTGTCGCTGATGGTGGAGGCGCTGACCGCCGGCCTGAGCGGCCATGGCCGGGACGACCCGGGCAGGCGCTGGGGCAATACCGTGTTCCTGCAGATACTGGACCCCGCGGCGTTTGCCGGCGAGGAAGCCTTTGCCGGCCAGATGGGCTGGGTGGCGCGCGCCTGCGCGGAGAATCCGCCGCGGCCCGGCGTGGACCGCGTGCGGCTGCCGGGGCAGCGCGCGCTGGAACGCAAGGCGCGCCAGCTGCGCGACGGCGTGGCGCTCAATCCGGCAATCCTGCCGCAATTGGCACCATGGCTGGAAAAATTCGGCATGCCGGCGCCTTCGCCATTGCCGTGAAGTACGCCCCGGCACCGTCAATCCTGCCAGAAGCCCGCATGCGCCTGTGCCATGCCGCCTGGCCGGCACCAGCGGACGGCGGGCCGGGCCGGAACTGGTTCAGTGGTTCAGTGGTCCCGCGAGCCCAGTGCGGCCTCGATGCCGCGAATGCTTTCGAGCAGGCGCGGGCGCACCGTTTCCAGCAGCAGCCCGGCCGGCACGATGGCGGTGGGGCCGCTGCAGGACAGCGTCATCGGCGGCAGCGCCGGGCCCGGGCGGAAGGCGGCGGCTATCGAGTTGATGTCCGGCAGCCAGTCGCCGAAGGAAGTGGTGCAACCCAGCCGGCGCACTTCCGCGCGGCTATGCTCGACAATCGCTTCCGCCGCGGCGGCGTCCACGCCGTCCTTGCTGCGGAAGGCCGACAGCGCCTGGCGCAGTTCAGCCGGTGGCAGGGCCTCAAGATAGGCGCGCCCTGCAGCCGTGGTCAGCCCGGAAATACGCGTGCCGACGGCCACCCGCAGGGTCAGGTACGACTCCGACTGGCAGTTCTCGTAGATCAGCATCTGCGAGCGATCGCGCACGATCAGCGAGGTCACGCCCTGGGACAGGTCGGCCAGCTCCTGCATGAAAGGCTGCACCACGGACAGTACGTCGACCCCGCGCTGCGCGGCGGGTGCCAGTGCCAGCGCCGAACTGCCGAGCTGGTACTTGGCCTGCTCCGGGTCCATGCGCAGGTAGCCCAGCTCGGTCAGCGTGTGGGTGAGGCGCGACACGGTCGACTTGGGCAGGCCGCAGCGCTGCGCCAGCTCGGCGTTGCCAAGCCGCGTCTCGAAGCTGCGGAAGCAGGCCAGCACGTCGAGCCCCCGCGCCAGCGCGGTCACGAAGTGCCGGTCTTCCTTGTGGTGGGGCACATCTGCGGTGTGCGGATCCGGCATGGTGCGGCCTGGGTCGGGATGCGTGCGGTCCATGTTCTCAGCCAGCGCCAGCCAGCAGTTCGCGCAGCCTGGCCTTGAGAATCTTGCCCGACGGCGCGGCCGGCAGGTGGGCCACGACGCGAACCTCCGCCGGGATCTTGTACGGCGACAGCCGCTCGCGCAGGAAGGCGCGCAGCGCGGCCTGGTCCACTTCCATGCCGTCTCGCACTTCGACAAAGGCAATCACTTCCTCGTTGCCTTCCACCGCGCGCCCGACCACCGCCGACTGCAGCACGGCCGGGTAGGCGTTGATCGATTGCTCGACCTCCTCCGGGTACACGTTGAAGCCGGAATGGATGATGATTTCCTTCGAGCGTCCCACGATGGACACCGCGCCGTCGGGGTCGATGCGCGCCAGGTCGCCGGTATGCAGCCAGCCGCCGGCGCCGATCACCTGCGCGGTCAGGTCGGGGCGATGGTAGTAGCCCTTCATCACATTGGGGCCGCGCACCAGCAACTCGCCGCTGCCGTCGGGCTGGGGCTCGCCCAGGCGGATCTCCACCTCGGGAACGGCCGGGCCCACCGAGCAGTCCGTGCGCGGCGCGTCCACCCGCGTCTGGCAGACAGTAGGAGAGGTCTCGGTCATGCCGTAGCCATTGTGCAGCACAAGCCCGAAGCCGGCTTCGAAGGCAGCCTTGAGCGAGGCCGTCAGCGGTGCGCCGCCCGATTGCGCCATGCGCAGTGCCGGGGCCTTGAGCGGGCTGGGCTGGGTCCGGTTCCATTCGATCAGCTTGGCATACATGGCGGGCACGCCGTGCAGCACGGTGAGTTCTTGCTCGATGAGCGCGTGCGCCAGCTTTTCCGGGCGGAAACGCGGTTCGTAGAAGACCGTGGCCCCATTCGACAGTGGCCCGACCAGCAGCACGGACAGGCCATAGACATGCGAGATCGGCAGCACGCCGTAGACGCGGTCGCCCGGTTGCACGCGCGCCTGCAGGCGATTAGAGCGGCCGATGAACATCAGGTTGGCATGCGTGAGCATCACGCCCTTGGCGGCGCCGGTGGTGCCAGTGGTGTAGATGAGCGCGGCGACCTGGTCGCGCGCCTCGGCTTGCACCGGCTCCGCCACGGCTGCCGGGTCGGGCGCGCCGGTCAGCAGGCGGCCCACATGCGGCCACTCGACCGCCTGCGCGCCGCGCGCCAGGCCATGCTCGCGGGCTTCCGGATAGGCGCTGTCGAGATAGAGCGCGATGCGCGCGCCAGCGTGCCCGACGATATTGTCGATCTCGCGGGAGGACAAGCGGGCGTTGACCGGCACGGCCCAGGCATCGAGCGAGCTCAGGGCCAGGATCAGCACCGCGCAGCCTACGCTGTTCTCGGTGACCAGCACCACGCGATCGCCGCCGCGCACGCCCAGGCCCGCCAGCGCGCGGGCGGTTTCGGCGATGGCGCCGTCCAGCTCGCCGTAGCGCAACGATCGCTCGGCATCCATCAGGGCTACGCGTTCGGGATGGCTGCGGACCCAGGGGGCGATAGTCTGGTGCAGGCGGGTGAATGCGGCGGGCGGGGAGGCGAGGGCGGCAGCC
>NZ_JARJLM010000055.1 GCF_029335485.1 Cupriavidus basilensis | reverse complement strand
CAGTATTACTTGCGGGCCAGGACCTGAACGGGTGTCAGGTCACGGTTGCCGTCGGCAGCGGGGTCATCCGCTTCTTCGGGCACCGGCGCGCCGATGGCGCCCTCGCTTTTGGCGACGACGGTCGTGGCAATGGCATTGCCAAGCACATTGGTAACGGTACGGCCCATGTCCAGGATGTGGTCGATGCCCAGCACCAGCAGGATGCCGGCTTCAGGCAGGCCGAACATCGGCAGCACTGCGGCGACCACCACCAGCGAGGCGCGCGGCACGCCGGCGATGCCCTTGCTGGTGACCAGCAGCACCAGCAGCATCGTGATCTGCTGCGACAGCGACAGGTGGATGCCGTACACCTGCGCGACGAACAGCGCGGCGAAGGAGGTGTACATGATCGAGCCGTCCAGGTTGAAGGAGTAGCCCAGCGGCAGCACGAAGCCGGTGATGCGCTCCTTGACGCCGAAGCGGGTCAGTTGCTCGATCACCTTGGGATAGGCCGACTCGCTGCTGGCGGTGGCGAAACCGATCATCAGCGGCGCGCGCACCATCTTGAGCAGGCGGAACACGTCGCGGCCGAGGAAGAAGTAGCCACCCGCGATCAGCGCCACCCACAGCAGCGCCAGCGACAGGTAGACCGCACCCAGCAGTTTGGCGTACACGGTCAGCACGCCCAGGCCTTCAGCGGTGATCACCGCGGCAACCGCGCCGAACACGCCCACCGGGGCGAAGGCCATCACGTAGTTGGTGACCTTCAGCATGACTTGGCCAAGCCCCTCGATGGCGGCCAGCACGGGTTTGCCAACGCCGTCCTTGAGGGTGCCGAGCGCAAAGCCGAAGAACAGCGAGAACACCACGATCTGCAGGATCTCATTGGTGGCCATCGCCTCGACGAAGCTCTTGGGGAACATATGCGCGATGAAGTCGCGCAGGTTCAGCGCCCCGGTCTTCAGGTTGGAGGCGGCATCGGCCGAGGGCAGCGGCAGGTTCATCCCTTCGCCCGGGCGCAGCACGTTGGCCATCAGCAGGCCCAGCAGCAGCGAGGTGATGGACGCGGCGATGAACCATGCCATCGCCTTCATGCCGATACGGCCGACGGCCTTGCCGTCGCCCATGCTGGCGATGCCGCCGACCAGGGTGGCGAACACCAGCGGCCCGATGATCATCTTGATCATGCGCAGGAACACGTCGGTCAGGATGGACAGGTGGTCGGCGATGGATTTCGCGGCGGCGGGGTCCGGCGCATAGTGGTGGGCTGCCGTGCCGGCCAGCACGCCAAGCAGCATCGCAATGAAAATCAGGGTAGGCAGTCGGTTCAGTTTCATCAGAGTCGGGGCCGATGCGCCCGGCCAGTGGCCGGGCGGGTTTTGCGGTAGGGCAGGCTGGCAGCCTTCTGGCATGGCGCTGCGGTTTGGGGGGCAGCACCATGCGGCCACAGCCGCGAGAGTCAGCGAATCGGGGTGTTCGGGTAGTCAGGAAATCCGAACATCAGCCGAGCAGCGGGCGGTGTGCCCGGCACCCGCCGCAGGGGCGGGCAAAGATGGCAAGGCGGGGTCGATCATTGTTTCCTCCATTGTTTTCGGTGCGGGCCGGCGGCAGGGAGCCGGCCGTCACCTGTATTGCCGCTTGGGGCGGGCGCATACATTGCACGAGGTGTGCCAGCCAAGGAGGGTTTTTGGCAGGTGCTAAGTCACTGAATAAAAAGGGGAAATAAATGTGCCTCCGGCGCATGGTTCGGATTTCCGTAAATGCGCGGGTGGCCGGCGTTCGGATTTCCGAATGCTGGTGGGGCGAATGCGGGGCATGTGCGAGCCCGGCTGCAGGCGAGTGGCGTGCGCAACACGCCGTGCCGGGCACATGCCGTTGCGCCACGGCGGCGGCCAGATGCTCCATTCGGTACCCGGGCGACGTGCGCGTGCGGCGCCGCCGGAGCCCGGGGCTTCAGCCGTTATCCACCGGCTGGGTCGGGCAGCTTTCCAGGAAGTGCTCCAGCGGCATCGGCCGCCCGATCACATAGCCCTGGGCGTAGTCCACGCCGATGGCGCGCAGGGTCAGCAGGGTCTGCTCGTCCTCCACGGACTCGGCCACCGTGAGGATGCCCAGGCGATGGCCGATATCGTTGATCGAGCTGACGATCTCGCGGTCCACCGCGCTGGCGGCCAGGTGGCGGATAAAGCTGCCGTCGATCTTCAGGTAGTCGACCGGGAATTGCTTGAGATAGGAGAACGAGGAGAGCCCGGCGCCGAAGTCGTCGAGCGCCACGGTACAGCCGGCGCTGCGCATTTCGGTCACCAGGCGGTTGGCTGCCGCCATATTGTTGATCAGCGCGGTTTCGGTGATTTCCAGCTGGATACGGCTGGCCGGCAGCACGGATTCATGCAGCTCGGCGTGCAGGAACGGCAGCAGGAACGGTTCGCCCAGCGAATTGGCCGACAGGTTGATGGCCACCGTGAGCATGGGCACGGCGCTCAGGCGCGCGCCGAATTCGCGCAGCACATGGTGGATCACCCAGCGGTCCACATGACCCATCAGGTCGTAGCGTTCGGCGGCGGGGATGAAGGCGCCCGGCATCACCAGCTTGCCTTGCTCGTCGACCATGCGGACCAGGATTTCGATATGGCGGCTGGGCCCTGGGTGGTCTTGCAGCGCGCGGATCTCCTGCGCGAACAGCCGGAAGCGGTTTTCTTCCAGGGCGGAGCGGATCCCCGCGGCTACCTGCAGTTCCTGGTGGTGGCGCTGGGCATCGCTTTCATCGCGCCGGTACACCGAGACGCGGCTGCGTCCCGCTGCCTTGGCCGCATAGCAGGCCACGTCGGCGCGGCTCATCAACTCGCCGACCGGCGGCGTTTCGTGGTCGATGGCGGTGATGCCGATGCTGGCGCCGACATCGTAGACACGTCCTTCCCATGGAAAGCGCTGGCTGCGGATGGCGTCGATCACCTTCTGGCACACGCGCTCGGCCTGGTCCACGGTGCAGTCCTTGAGCAGCAGCGCGAACTCGTCGCCGCCCAGGCGCGCGAGCAGGTCGCCCGGCCGCACGTGGTGGCGGATCACATGCCCCAGCTCGCGCAGCAGCACATCGCCGGCCGCGTGGCCGGCGGTGTCGTTGACGATCTTGAAGCGGTCCAGGTCGATGAAGCACAGCGCGTGATGCTGGCGCTGCAGGCGCGCTGCCTCGCAGGCCTCGCGCAGCCGCTTCTCGAACCAGATGCGGTTGGGCAGGCCGGTCAGCGCGTCGTGCGAGGCCGAGTGGGCCAGCTCGCGCTGCAGCGCGCGGGCGCTGGTGATGTCCTGGAACACCAGCACCGCACCGATGACCTCGCCGGAGGCGGTGCGCACCGGCGCCGCGGAGTCCTGCACGTCATGGCGGTCGCCGGTCAGGCTTTGCAGCACCGCGCCGTCCTGCAGGTAGACCGGGCGCAAGGTTTGCAGGCACTGCGCCACCGGGCTGGGGATGGGCTCGTTGGTGTGTTCGTCGACGATGCGGAAAATATGCTCGAGCAACTGGCCGGCGGCGGTCTGCATGGTCCAGCCGGTCAGCTGCTCGGCGATCGGGTTCATGAAGGTCACGCCCATGGCGGCGTCGGTGCAGATCACCGCGTCGCCGATCGAGCGCAGCGTGATTTGCAGGCGCTCCTTTTCCTCGAACAACGCATCGGTGAGCCGGTGCTGTTCGGTGATGTCCCAGTTGGTGCCGATCATGGTCAGCGCGGTGCCGTCGCCCTGGCGCATCACCATCGCCATGGCGCGGATGTGGCGCACTTCTCCGTCGGCGCGCTGGATGCGGTATTGGGTGTCGAAGGGGCGGGTGCCGCGCACCGCCGCGCGCATCTCGGCGCGTGCCCGCTCGACGTCGTCCGGATGCACCATGCCGATCCAGCGCTGGATGTCCGGCGTGCCCTGCCCGGGCGCGATGCCGTGCAGCGCGTGCATGCGCGCGTCCCACTCGATGGCGCCGCCGGCAATGTTCCACTCCCAGATTCCCACGCCGCCGGCCTCGACCGCGAGGCGGGTCCGGCGCGCTAGCGCCTCGAGCTTTTCCTGCGCGGTCTTGCGTTCGTCGATGTCCTCCACCTGCGAGATGAAATGCAGCGGCGCGCCGCTGTGCTCGTCGCGCACCAGGGAGACCGCAAGCAAGGCCCAGCGATAGCGGCCGTCCTTGTGGCGGTAGCGTTTTTCGATGCGGTAGGACTCGATCTCTCCGGCCAGCAGGCGCTCGACCTGGTGCAGGTCGGGGGCCAGGTCGTCGGGGTGGGTGATCAGCGGGTAGGGCAGGTCGGCCAGCTCGGCGGCCTCGTAGCCGAACAGGTCGCAGATGGCACGGTTGACCTGCAGCCAGTGGCCGTCGAGCCCGACCAGCGCCATGCCGATCGCCGAGTGCTCCATGGCCTGGCGAAAGCGCCGCTCGCTGCCGCGCAGTTCGCTGCGATCGCGCCGGTTCTGCTCCAGCAGGAAGGCGATGCTGACCGGGAAGACCATGATCAGCGCGGTCGACAACTGGATCGATTGGAGCAGGAAGGGTTCGCCAGTGCCCATCCCGAGCGATGCCGCGGCCAGGCCCAGCGCCACCACGGCGCAGATCGCCAGCAGCGTCAGCAGGGCGGTGGCGAAAGGGTTGGTCAGCAGCGCTGCGAGCACCAGGGGGAGCGACATCACCACGAACGGCTCTTTGCTCTTGTAGAGTGCCACCGTGCCGACCGCCAGGCTCAGCAGCAGCAGCGCGGCCAGGCGGGGCAGCCGCGCAGGACGGAAGGTGTCGGCGACGCGCTCGCGCGTGATCGACACCATCAGCGGCAACAGCATCACGATGCCCATCGAGTCCGCCGTCCACCAGGTCCACCAGACCGGGCCGAAGCTGCGATGGAAAGCCGTGGAGAGGGTGGCAGCGCCGATCGTCGCGCCCACCGCCGGTCCCAGCATGCCGGCCGCGCCCAGCGTCAGCCCGAAGCGCGCCAGCGGCCCTGGCAGGGACAGGGTGGCGCCGCTGGTCATGGTGCGCACCAGCCACGCCGAGAAGGCGATCTCGGTCACATTGCCCAGCGACAGCGCCAGCGCGACGGCTGCGGCGTCGCCCATCGCCGCGTTGGCCGCCACCCCCGCCACCAGCATGCCCGCCAGCAGCCAGGGCGCGTTGCGGCGCTGCTCGTGCAGCAGGATGCCGAGACCGAAAGCATTGGCCAGCCATAACATGGCCACATTGCCCGGATAACGCGACAGGGCGAGTCCGGCCAGTGCCAGCAGGAAGAAGCCAAGAGCGGCCAGCAAGACGCGCTGCCAGTGCGGGCAGGGGATGGTCAAGGGGCGGACTTCCAAATCTGGCGTCATGTTGCGTCAGCCTGCAGCTGCGTTTCTGAAAGGGTGCAATGAGGGCGACGGCCTGGCGGCGCGGCAAGTTGCATGCATGGCCCAGCCTAATCGGTCAATATAGCGGCGATATGCCCAAAGCACGAGGCGAGAACACGGGGTGTGGGCCCGCTATTCGCACTGGCGCCGGTCGCCGTTTTACGGTATGCGCACGGCGTTGCCCATTGCGGCGCCGGCTCCGGGGGGCGGCGGCAGGCGCCATGCGGTCCGGTTCCCGTGCTCGCTTCAGGCAATCCCCCTGCTTAGGTGGGGTAAGGCGGCGGATGTGGCTCGGACACTGACCGGCGCCCCGGGGCTGCACGGGCGCGCCGTTTTTGCACTATCCTCACAAGGTTTTACGGCGTCCGCGGGCGGTATCGGCGGGCGTCGCTCGGCAGGCCGCCGCCGGCGCGGCGCGGCGAACCGCTGCACCATGCCGGGGCGGACCAGGGCAAACAGACCCAAGGAGCTCCCCCCATGACCACCCTAGATATCAACGGCAAGCCGCTGCAGGTAGACGTTGATCCCTCCACGCCGCTGCTGTGGGCGCTGCGCGACAACCTCGGCATGACCGGCACCAAGTTCGGCTGCGGCATGGCCGCGTGCGGGGCCTGCACGGTACATATCAACGGCCAGGCCACGCGCAGCTGCGTGACGCCGATCTCGGCGGCGCAAGGCGCGCGCATCACCACCATCGAGGGCGTCGCCGGCGACAAGATCGGCCGCGCGGTGCTCGATGCCTGGATCCAGCACGACGTGGCGCAGTGCGGCTACTGCCAGAACGGCCAGGTCATGAGCGCGGTAGGACTGCTGCGCAGCAAGAAACATCCCACCGACGCCGACATCGACCAGGCCATGGCGGGCAACCTGTGCCGCTGCGGCACCTACCAGCGCATCCGCGCGGCCATCAAGGACGCGGCGCGCGCGCTGGCTTAAGGGGACCACACCATGCGAATCAGACAACTCGAAGCACTGGCGGGCGGCCCTCGCCGGCGCGATGGCGAGGGCAGTGAAACCGGCGGCATCGCCGCGCTGGACCGCCGCGGTTTTCTCAAGCTGACCGGCCTTGCCGGCGGCGGGCTGGCGCTGGGCATCCTGCCCGTGCCGGCCGCATTCGCGCAGGAAGGCGCGCCGCCCAAGGCGCCGCCTTCGCCGCCCCAGGCTTTCCTGGTCATCGCGCCGGACAACACCGTGACCGTGGCCGTCAACCGGCTTGAGTTCGGCCAGGGCGTGCATACGGCGCTGCCGATGGCATTGGCCGAAGAACTCGACGTCGACTGGCGCAATGTGCGCGCCATGCTGGCGCCGGCCGGCGATGCATACAAGGACCCCGCCTTCGGCATGCAGATCACAGGGGGCTCCACCGCGCTCAATCATTCCTTCCAGCAATACCGAGAGCTTGGCGCGCGCGCCCGCGCCATGCTGGTGGCCGCGGCCGCGCAGCAATGGCAGGTCGATCCGGCGAGCTGCCAGGTGGCGCAGGGCGTGGTCACCTCCGGCAGCCACCGCGCCACCTTCGGCGAACTCGCGCAGGCGGCCATGGCGCTGCCGGTGCCGCAGCAGGTCACGCTGAAGAGCCCGGCGCAGTTCAAGCTGATCGGCAAGCCCACGCGGCGCCTGGACGCGCTCGGCAAGCTGGAGGCAACCACCGCCTTCGGCATCGATACCCGTCTCAAGGACATGGTGGTGGCCGTGGTGGCGCGCCCGCCGCGCTTCGGCGGCAAGGTGAAATCCTTCAATGCCGACAAGGCGCGTGCGATCAAGGGGGTGGCCGACGTGATGCTGGTGCCGGTCGATCGCGGCGGCACCGGCGTGGCCGTGGTGGCCGACGGCTACTGGCCCGCCAAGCAGGGCCGCGACGCGCTGGAGATCGTGTGGGAGGACGCCGGCTCCACCGTCTCGACCAAGGCGCTCTTCGAGCAGTACAGGACGCTCGCCGCGCAGCCCGGCACGGTGGCGCTCAAGGCGGATCTCGGCGCCATGTCCGCAGCCGCGCGCACCATCGAAGCGGACTATCAGTTTCCCTACCTCGCGCATGCGCCGATGGAGCCGTTGAACTGCACCATGCAGGCCGAGGTGGCGGGCAAGAAGGCGCAGGCCGTGCAGGTGTGGGTGGGCTCGCAGTTCCAGACCGTGGACCAGGCCGCGATCGGGCGCGTGCTCGGGCTGCCGCCCGGCAAGGTCGTACTCAACACCATGATGGCGGGCGGTGGCTTCGGCCGGCGCGCGGTGCCCACGTCCGACTACCTGGTCGAGGCCGCCAATGTGCTGCTGGCCTGGATCAAGAATGGCCACGATGAGCCGCTCAAGGTGATGTGGAGCCGCGAGGACGATATCCGGGGCGGCTACTACCGGCCGCTGCACGTGCACCGCGCGCGCATCGGCATCGACGCCAAGGGGCAGGTGCTGGGCTGGCAGCACACCATCGTCGGCCAGTCCATTCTCAAGGGCACGCCCTTCGAAGCCTTCATGGTCAAGGGCGGCGTGGATTCGACCATGACCGAGGGCATCGTGCAGAACGATTACGGTCTTCCGCTGCAACTGTCGGTGCACCACCCGGATGTGGACGTACCGGTGCTGTGGTGGCGCTCGGTGGGCAATACGCACACCGCTTTCGTCAAGGAGACGCTGGTCGACGAGATCGCGGTCAACGCGCGCCAGGACCCGGTGGCCTATCGGCTCTCGCGCCTGGATGCGGCGAAGCATGCGCGCCATCGCGCGGCCCTGCAGCTTGCGGTGGCGAAATCCGGCTACGGCAAGCGCAAGCTGCCCAAGGGCCAGGCCTGGGGCGTGGCGGTGCACGAGTCGTTCGACACCGTGGTGGCCTACGTGGTCGAGGTATCGCTGGAGAAGAACGAGCCGCGCGTGCATCGCGTGACAGCCGGCGTGCATGCCAACCGCGTGGTCAACCCGATGTCGGCCGAAGCGCAGGTGCAGGGCGCGTGCGTGTTCGGGCTGGCGATGACGCGTCCGGGCTTTGCCATCGAGATCGAGAATGGCGTGGTGAAGAACAGCAATTTCCCCGACTATCCGCCGCCGCGCATCAATGAGGCGCCGGTGGTCAACGTGTTCTTCGTTCCCTCCGAGGACCCGCCCACCGGGCTGGGCGAACCCGGCGTGCCGGCCATTGCGCCCGCGGTGGCCAACGCGCTGTTCACGCTGACCGGCAAGCGCCAGCGCCAGCTCCCCTTCGTGCTGGCCTGAGCGGCGGCGCGGGACTCAGGGCGCGCGGCTGTCGCCGGCCGCGCGCCAGGCCTGGGTGAAATGCAACAGGTCTTCGGCGGAGGCATCGGTGACGGCCGCATAGCGCATGCCGCCGGCCTGCCAGCTGGCGAGCTGGTAGCCATGGCGCGCCTCGATCTGCGGCGGCGCGCTGTTGCCAGCGGTGCTGGTCTTGCTGTTGGGTCTGTCGTCAGTCCCCAGCGGCAGCACGAAGACATCGATGGGATGCTGGTTGTGGCGGTAGACCAGCACCGCCACCGGCCGCCCGTGCACATAGTCGAGCCGCCCCCCGGTCAGCGGAAAGCCCTGCGCGGCCAGGTCCCGCACTGACGGCGCGTAGTCGATCCGGCCATTGAACCAGGGTTTGACGGTGTGGCGGTCCGACGAGACCACGTCGATCGCGTGGCCGGAGAGTAGCGCGCGCACATGGCTGCTGACCATTTCGCCGTCCACACTCTGCTCCGTGCCATCGCTCAGCGCGTACTGGGCCACGCCGATGCCGAGCGTCGCCACCGTCAGCGCGGCCATGGCGGCATTGGCCGCCGGGCT
>NZ_JARJLM010000559.1 GCF_029335485.1 Cupriavidus basilensis | reverse complement strand
AGCGGGCCCGCCCAACGCTTCCAGCTGACCGCCGAACAGGTGGAGACGCACTGGGGCGAGCAGACCCGCGGCGTGCTGCTGGCGTCTCCCTCCAACCCCACCGGCACCTCGATCCTGCCGGGCGAGCTGACGCGCATCCTGCAAGCCGTACGCGCGCGCCAGGGCTTTGCCATCGTCGACGAGATCTACCAGGGCCTGTCCTACGACGCCCCGCCGGTATCGGCCCTGAGCCTCGACGACGATGTCGTCACCGTCAACAGCTTCTCCAAGTACTTCAATATGACGGGGTGGCGCCTGGGCTGGCTGGTGGTGCCGGACGCGCTGGTGAGTGCCTTCGAGAAAGTGGCGCAGAACCTGTTCATCTGCGCCTCCGCGGTTGCTCAGCATGCGGCGCTGGCCTGCTTCTCCCCTGAAGCCCTGGCCATCTACGATGCCCGCAAGGCCGAATTCCACCGCCGCCGCGACGCCATCGTGCCGGCGCTGGAGTCGCTCGGCCTGCGGGTGCCGGTCAAGCCGGATGGCGCCTTCTATGTGTATGCGGACTGCCGCGGCGTCAACCACCCCGCCGCAGGCGATGCCGACAGCCTGACGCAGGCCATGCTGCACGATGCCGGCGTGGTGCTGGTGCCGGGCCAGGATTTTGGCCCGTACACGGCCAGCGACTACATCCGCATCTCGTACGCGACCTCGATGGAGAATATCGAGCAAGCCATGGCACGCCTGGGCAAGTTCTTCGCCTGAACAACGAAAAAAGCACCCCGAAGGGTGCTTTCAGATTGCTGGCAAAATCGGACCTGTGGTGGCGGCCCCCCTCTCCCCATGAGGGAGAAGGAGTAACACCCTCGTCATGCCACGCGGTTTGGGCGCATCCGGCCGGCTTGGGCTAGTGCCTCAGGCTTGCCAGGGCCGCCGCCAGCACCTGTCAGGCGCTCTTGGGCACGTTGCCCGCGGCTTCCAGCTTGTCGCCCGCGCCTTGATGGTGCTCGGCCTGGGCCTTGGCGCCGGGCGTGGCTTCCGGCTTGGCGGCGACCGGCTCGGGCGCATTGCGCACGCCCAGCAGTTGACGCAGGCGGGCACGTTCCGCCAGCACCTTGGCGCCATAGCCGCCATCGGTGTTGGTCGTCGCCGCGCCCACGTAATACTTCAGGCCACCTTCCAGCGAACCGGCGCGGGCAATGCAGTCCTTCAGCACCAGCGCGCCGATCTTGATGTTGGCGTATGGGTTGAGCGCGGCGGCCACGCCGCCCACGGCCTCGTACTTGTCCTGGTGGACCTTGGTCATCACCTGCATCAGGCCCTGCGCGCCCACGCCGCTCTCGGCGTACGGGTTGAAGCTGGACTCGATCGCAATCACGCCCAGGATCAGCAGCGGATCGATGCCGACTTCGCGCCCGGTCAGGTATGCGGCCTTGACCAGTTGCGCGGTTGCCTGCGCGGCTACCCGATACTTGCGGGCAATGTATTCCGCCACGGCAGCCTGCTCGCGCGCGCTGCCCAGCGTGGCGGAACTGCGCGCGTCCAGCGCCACGCGCTGCGCCGGGATCTGCGCGGCCAGATGGGCCACGGAAGGCACCTTGCCCGCCGTCGTCTGGCCCCAGTCGTCGGTCCCGGTCACCGTCGGCAAGCCCGCGGGCTTCGAAGGCACCGTTGCCAGGGCCAGCTTGGCCGCGGCGACGTCGGCCGTGGACGCAGGCACCGCCGCTTCCATCAGCACCGCGGGTGCTTCGTCCCCGGCCAGCGCACCGGCCAGGGCCGTACGCCATTCCTGGCTGAGCGACAGCGATACTGCCGCGACGACAGACACCACCCCGAGACTGTTCAGGGCGTACTTCAGTGTTGCACGACCGCCCCGTATGGCGCGGTTAGCCACCGGATGCGCGAGACGAACCTGCAACGCCCGACTCACTCCGGGTACCGGTTGTCTGAAGCGGACCTGCAATGCCCGTCCGACACCGGGAAGATGAAGGGTTTTCCAACCACTCATACTTACCTCCATCCGCTGTCCGCTTCGCGCTGCGCTATTGCGCCGCACGCCCGATGACCGCGTATTCAAGTAAGGATGCCGCACTGCCTAGCAAGGACCGCCAGCACCTGTTGGTGGGCGCTCCCCATGCGCCCAACGAGAAACAGGGTAGGCTCTTGGGGGAGCCTGCCCTGCTGCGAACTACTCAAAACCACCGGCTCGGCGCCGGGCAATCAGGCGGGCCCGTCCTTGCTCAGACGAATCCGCTCAGATGATCAAATATGGATAATTCTCCACCAACCCCTTGACAGGGCCAAAAGAAATGTGCTGCATCGCAACACTCCAACGAGTAGAGCCGGATTGTAGAAACCCTTTTATACATCGTCAAGAATAACGTTTAGCAAAAACAAAGCTTCTGGTTATATGTAACAAGGCTCTTTTACGCACTTCCGCTCCCCTGGGAATCGGCTGAAGTCAGCACTGGCAATGCATGGAGGGCATCGACACCGAGGCCGGCGGGGCAAAAAAATTTACAATTTGGACATGGAATTCGGGGCAAATTTTTTACGCCCTATTGCATCGATGTGCATATAAATGCATATCTTAAACATATCACTTGTGCGGACAGGGACTTCCGAGTGCCTGAGCCTCAACAGAATTCACTATGAAATACAACGACTTGCGCGATTTCATCGGCCAGCTGGAAGGCCTTGGCGAACTGAAACGGATTGGCGTGCCAGTGTCGCCCAACCTGGAAATGACTGAAATCTGCGACAGGCTGTTGCGAGCAAATGGACCGGCTGTCGTGTTCGAACGCCCTAGCGATCCCCACCGGCCTGGGCATACTTATACGGTGCCGGTACTGGCCAATCTGTTCGGCACGACACGCAGAGTCGCACTTGGCATGGGCGCGGAAAGCCTGGCCGACCTGCGCGACATCGGCCGCGTCTTGTCGGCGCTCAAGGAACCCGAGCCGCCACGCGGCCTGCGCGAAGCCGGCAAGCTCTTCACGCTGGCCAAATCGGTGTGGGACATGGCGCCCAAGCGGGTCGGCAGCCCCGCCTGCCAGGAAGTGGTGTGGGAAGGCAATGACGTCGATCTCGCGCGCCTGCCGATCCAGACCTGCTGGCCGGAAGACGCGGCACCGCTGATCACCTGGGGCCTGGTGGTCACCAAGGGCCCGCACAAGAAGCGCCAGAACCTGGGCATCTACCGCCAGCAGGTCATCAGCCGCAACCAGGTCATCATGCGCTGGCTGGCGCATCGCGGCGGCGCGCTGGATTTCCGCGAGCACGCCCTGGCAAACCCCGGCAAGCCTTTTCCGATCGCTGTGGCGCTGGGCGCCGACCCCGCCACCATCCTCGGCGCGGTCACACCGGTGCCGGACACCCTGTCGGAGTACCAGTTCGCCGGCCTGCTGCGCGGCAGCCGTACCGCGCTGGCCGGCTGCATTACGCCGACGCTGTCCGAGCTCAGCGTGCCGGCCTCGGCCGAGATCGTGCTGGAAGGGCATATCCAGCCCGACCCGAACCACCCGTCCGGCTACCAGCATGCGCTCGAAGGCCCTTACGGCGACCACACCGGCTACTACAACGAGCAGGACTGGTTTCCGGTCTTCACCATCGAGCGCATCACCATGCGGCGCGACCCGATCTACCACTCCACCTACACCGGCAAGCCGCCCGACGAACCGGCCGTGCTCGGCGTGGCGCTCAACGAGGTATTCGTGCCGCTGCTGCAGAAGCAATTTCCGGAGATCACCGACTTCTACCTGCCGCCCGAGGGCTGCAGCTACCGCATGGCGGTGGTGCGCATGAAAAAGCAATACGCCGGCCACGCCAAGCGCGTGATGTTCGGCGTCTGGAGCTTCCTGCGCCAGTTCATGTATACGAAGTTCATCGTGGTGGTCGATGACGATGTCGACGTGCGGGACTGGAAGGAAGTGATCTGGGCCATCACCACCCGCGTCGATCCTTCGCGCGACACCGTGCTGGTGGACAACACCCCGATCGACTACCTCGACTTCGCCTCGCCGGTGTCCGGGCTGGGCTCGAAGATGGGCATCGACGCCACCGACAAGTGGCCCGGCGAGACCACGCGCGAGTGGGGCCGTCCGATCAGGATGGATGACGGCGTCAAGGCGCGCGTGGACGGGCTGTGGGACAGCCTGTTCGAAGCGCGGGACAAGGCGTAAGCGCATGCGGGCCCAGCCGGGCCGGCCCTGCATGCCGACAGCATGTAAGATCACGCTGGCCGGTCGGCGGTGAACGCAGCGCCAGGCAACATCTGGCAACACCAGGCACCCCTGACCATCCCAACCCATCCGCACGTCCGCGCAGACGGACCCGAGGAGGAGACATGACCCCCCTTGAACAAGGGAAACTGATGTGGACGCCCTCACCGGCGTTCCGCGACGGCAGCCACATTGCGCACTTCATGCGCTGGCTGGAAAGCGAGCGCGGGCTCGCCTTCGGCGACTACGCCGCGCTTTGGCAATGGTCGGTGACCGACCTGGAAGCCTTCTGGGACGCCATCCGGGCTTACTTCGACCTGCGCTTCGACACGCCGCCCGTGCGCGTGCTCGGCAACCCCGCCATGCCCGGCGCGCGCTGGTTCGAAGGCGCCAGCCTGAACTATGTGCAGCAGGTGTTCCGGCACGCCGGCAGTGGCGCCGCACGCCAGCGCACCGCCATCCGCCATGCCAGCGAGTCGCGCGAGGTCGCCGACCTGAGCTGGGACGCGCTGGAGGCGCAGGTCGCCTCGCTGGCACATGCCCTGCGGGAAATGGGCGTGGCCCGCGGCGACCGCGTGGCCGGCTACCTGCCCAACATCCCCGCCACCGTCGTCGCCTTCCTGGCCACCGCCAGCCTCGGCGCAATCTGGTCCGGCTGCGCGCCCGACATGGGCCAGGTCGCAGTGATCGACCGCTTCCGCCAGATCGAGCCCAAGGTGCTGATCGCGGTGGACGGATACGGGTATGGCGGCAAAGCCTACGACCGTCTGCCGGTGCTGGCCGACCTGGCCGCCACCCTGCCCTCGCTCACCGACCTGATCCTGGTGCCGGCCGGAGCGGCCGACCCCGGCGCCCTCGCGCTGCCCGCCGGCGTGCGCCGCCACGCATGGCAGGCGGTGCTGGCGCATCGCGTGCCGCTGGCGATCGAATCCGTACCGTTCGACCATCCGCTGTGGATCGTCTACTCCTCGGGCACCACCGGCATGCCCAAGCCCATCGTGCACGGCCACGGCGGCATCGTCATCGAGCAACTCAAGCTGATGGCCTTCCACAACAACCTGGGACCGGACGATGTCTTCCATTGGTACAGCAGCAGCGGCTGGATCATGTGGAATGCGCAGGTGGCGGGACTGCTGCTGGGCACCACCATCGCGCTCTACGACGGCAACCCCGCGTTTCCCGATGCCGGTGCGCTGTGGCGCTTCGTGGACGCCGCCGGCGTCACCGCCTTCGGCGCCGGCGCGGCGTACTTCACCGGCTGCATGAAGGCCGGCATCGAGCCCGCCCGCGAGGCCGATCTGTCCCGGCTGCGCGCGCTCGGCTCGACCGGCTCGCCGCTGCCGGCCGAAGCCTACGACTGGATCTACCGCCATGTGCGGGCCGATATCTGGCTCGCGCCGATGAGCGGCGGCACCGACTTCGCCGGCTCCTTCGTGGCGGGCTGCCCGATCCTGCCGGTCTATTCGGGCGAGATGCAGTGCCGCTGCCTGGGCGCCAGGGTCGAAGCCTTCGACGAGGCGGGCCACGCGCTGATCGACGAGGTGGGCGAACTGGTGTGCAGCGCGCCGATCCCGTCGATGCCGCTGTTCCTGTGGGGCGACGCCAACGGACAGCGCTACCGCGACAGCTACTTCGACACCTATCCCGGCGTGTGGCGCCACGGCGACTGGATCAAGATCACCCGGCACGGCGGCGCCATCATCTATGGCCGCTCGGACGCGACCATCAACCGCCATGGCATCCGCATGGGTACCAGCGAGCTGTACCGCGTGGTGGAAGACCTGCCTGAAGTGCTCGACAGCATGGTGGTGGACCTCGAATACCTTGGCCGCGACTCCTATATGCCGCTGTTCGTGGTGCTGCGGGAAGGCCTGGTGCTCGACGAAGCGCTGCGCGACCTCATGCGCGCGCGCATTCGCAGCGCGCTGTCGTCACGCCACGTGCCGAACGAAATCCTGCAGGTGCCCGGCGTGCCGCGCACGCTGTCGGGCAAAAAGATGGAAGTGCCGATCAAGAAGCTGCTGCTGGGCCACGCCCCGGACAAGATCGCCAACCGCGATGCCATGGCCAACCCGGACACGCTGGACTGGTACTTTGCCTATGCCGAGCGTTTCCTCGCGGCGCGCGCCGGCGGTTCCGCCACGGCCTGAACACGGCATGAGGCAAAAAAAGCGCACCATGGCGGCAAGCGCCGTGGTGCGTTCCATCCAGATCGAAGCCGGATCAAAAGCAGGAGCCGAGGCGAAGCCGCAGGTCAGAACTCCACTTCCAGCTCGCTGATTTCATCGGGTTCCTTCTTCGCCTCCGCGATCCATTCCTGCAGTTCGGGCATGGAGAGGATCTGCTTGCAGTACGCCACCGGCACGGGATCCAGCTCCACGCCATAAGTCACGAAGCGCGTCACCACCGGTGCGTACATCGCATCGGCCATGCAGCGTTCGCCGAACAGGTAGGGACCACCGTACTGTGTCAGGCACTCGGTCCAGATCTGGGTGATGCGATCGATATCCGCCTGCGCGCGCGACCACACCTTGAAGCCCGGAAAGTGCCCCTTCAAATTCATCGGCAGGGCCGCGCGCATGGCCGCGAAGCCAGAGTGCATCTCACCGCAGATAGCCCGGCAATGCGCGCGCGCGGCGCGATCGTCGGGTAGCAGCCCGGCCTTGGGACGAACCTCGTTGAGGTATTCGGCGATGGCCAGCGTGTCCCACACCGTCACGCCCTGATGCAGCAAACGAGGCACCAGGATGGAAGGCGATAGCAGCAGGATTTCCGCGCGCGCCGCGGCATCGTCCGGCGGCACCAGCACCTCCTCGAACTCGAGTCCCGCGAAGCGCGCCAGCAGCCAGCCCCGCAGGGACCACGACGAATACGTTTTACTGCTGATGGTGAGTGTCGTCCTTGCCATCGTGCCTCCTTGCCACCTGGATAAACGTTGATCGCTGCATGGCGGGCGAACGCCATTCGTCGTATGTCTGCCAGTGAACAGTGCGCCCGTGCGTCTCGCTGCAGTATCGTGCTACGTGCTTTGTGCCCGCAGTCTTCTACTATGAATTTGTACTACATCGTGGCAAAGCCATTGGTACCGACTGTGCGGCCTGCGCCGAAAATGCGCGCAGCGGCCAGGCTCTTTTTTCTCTCTCACAGACGCAGACGCGCTGCGGCGAGGCCGGCACCGGCACGGTGCGCAGCACGGCACCAGCATGAGGCGTACTGCCGGCAACGCTCCGCGCGCGCGGTCCGCGCGCGGCGCTTGCGCCGCATACGAGCCAGAACAGGTCGTCCTGTTCCGCCGTACGGAAAGGCCCGCAAGCCTCATGCCATGGCGATCGCCGTGGCATGCATATTGCGGATGATGAGGTCAACGCATAAAAGGGGCGAGCCATGCTGTACCAGGTGTACCAGACTTATGCGGACATCATGCAACCGGCCTGCAGCGTGGCCGACATGGTGGCGACCACGCTGGCCGGAAATCCGCGCCTGGCGGACTGCGAGCCGATGCGCGCCACGCGCGCCGCCTGCGAAGTGCTGGCGCTGAGCCGGCTGACGCACCACCGGCACGCGTTCGACATCGGCAGCGTCATGGTAGACGGCGTGCCGGTACAGGTCAGCGAGGAAGTGACGGCACGCACGCCGTTCTGCTCGCTGCTGCACTTTCGCAAGCACGGCATCACCGGGCAGCCGCGCGTGTTGCTGGTCGCACCGATGTCGGGCCACTTTGCCACGCTGCTGCGCGGCACGGCGCAGACCATGTTGCGCGACCACGATGTCTATATCACCGACTGGCACAATCCGCGCGACATCTCGCTGGCGCACGGCCGCTTCGGCTTTGACGAGTTCGTCTACCACCTGATCGATTTTCTGCACGTTCTCGGTGCCGGCACGCATCTGATGGCTGTCTGCCAGCCGACCGTGGCGGCACTCGCCGCGGTGGCCCTGATGGCCGAGGACGGCGACCCGGTACAGCCGCCCAGCCTGACGCTGATAGCCGGCCCCATCGACGCCCGGATCAATCCGACCAAGGTCAATGAGCTTGCCACCAGCAAACCGATCGAGTGGTTCGAGTGTTCGCTCACCAGCTATGTGCCGATGCGCTTCACCGGCGCCATGCGCCGCGTTTATCCGGGCTTCATGCAACTGCTCGCCTTCATGAGCATGAACAGCGAACGCCACCAGCAAGCATTTCGCGATCTCTACGACCTGCGCGCCAATGGCGAGCACGAGCGCGCCGATGCGATCCAGGTGTTCTACGAGGAATATTTCGCCACCATGGACCTCACCGCCGAGTTCTATCTCGAGACCGTCAGCATGGTGTTCCAGCGTTTCCTGCTGGCGCAGGGCCTGCTCGACGTGGGCGGCCGCCGAGTGGACACGCGCGCGATCCACCGCACGGCGCTGCTTACGGTGGAAGGCGAACGCGACGATATCTGCGCCATCGGGCAGACCATGGCCGCACAGGAACTGTGCGGCAGCCTGCGGCCCTATATGCGCATGCATCATGTACAAACCGGCGTGGGCCACTACGGCGTGTTCAACGGCAAGCGCTGGGATGCCCAGGTCTATCCGCTGGTGCGCAACGCGGTGCACATGAGCCAGTGAAGCGTCTCGCCGGCGACGGGGCCGGCGCAGGGCGCCTCAGCGTTGTCGGGCTAGGCTGCGTCCCGCTTCGCCGGCCACGGCGTCACCGGCGGTACCGCGCACGGCCCTTCGACGCCGACCGTGCCGAAGTCGGCCGGCCCGACGATTTCGAGGTACTCCATATCCGGCGAGTAATCGAACAGGTAATGGGTGATGCCGGGACGCTGGTGCACGCAATCCCCGGCCGCCACCAGCGTCTCCTTGTCCTCGTACATGAAACGCGCCCAGCCCTTGAGCATCAGCACGACATGGAACTGCGCCTCGTGCCGGTGCCAGCCGGTGCCCTGCTCGGGTGGCCGGTTGGCCTTGACCAGCTGCACCAGCAGCTTGCCGCCGGTAGCCTCGGCAATACCGAGATCGCGGTAGAGAAAAAAGTCGCGCAGGCCCTGGTCGACGAAGGCAGTGTCCTGGGGGCGTACGTGGGAGAACTTGGTGGAGGTGGAGGCAGCGGCGGATTCGCCGACCGGATCGCTGCCGGACTTGCTGAGGGACTCGGCCATGACAAGCTCCTTTCGCTAAGAGGAAAGCTCCGCGCTGCGACGCAACATTCACGCCAGCGGCAGGTCCCGGGTGCCGCCGCGCGGCGGGGCGGGTAGAACCGCCGAAATGTGAGGCGCGAGCCGCTGCGCCTGGCAACCGCCGGGAGCAGCGCACCGGGCATGCACTCGCCGCGGGCGGGCGATGTTCCCGCCTGGCGCTTCCGGGCACCGGGCCGGTGCCCGCTGCCGCGATGCGGCCGGGCGCACGGATGCGCGCCGCGCAATGGCGGTTATGATGCAGCGATTCCATTCGCAGGACTTCGCATGCAAGCACTCCCCCTTAGTCTCTTCCAGGGCCAGGAATTAGTCCAGGTCGGGGACGAACACAGTTTCCTCCTGCTCGCCCCGCAATCCGGCGGCCGCCTGGTGCGCTGGGTACATTGCGGCGAGGACATCCTTTATTGGCCGGACCATGCCGACTGGTCGCAGGCAGCCCGCGTGCGCGGCGGCAACCCGCTGCTGTTCCCCTTCATCGCCAGGCACTTCGCCGAGGGCACGCCCGGCGCGTGGAAAGATGCCGATGGCGTGGTGCGCGCACTGCCGAACCATGGTTTCGCACGCGACCTGCCCTTCACGGTCACGCAGCATGAAGCGGGGCGCGGCATCGCCATGGCGCTGCAATCCTCGGATGCCACGCGCGGGAGCTACCCCTTCGAATTTACATTCGAGGTCACTTACCGGCTGCTGGAAGACGGCCTCGAAGCCACGCTGCGCACACGCAATACCGGCGCGCAGGCCTTACCGTATTACGCGGGCCATCATTTCTATTTCGCGCTCGCCGCGGAGGCACGCGCGGCTTGCTCGCTGGCCATGCCGGCGGCGGAACTGATGCGCCAGCGCGAAGACGGCTCGCTGGCAGCGAACGGAGCCGGCGCCGCATCGTACCGGCTCGACGACGCGCGCCTGCAGGATACTTTCCACGTACTGCAGGCGCCGCCGGCAAACCCGGGGGCCTGCACGCTGGCAATGCCGCACGGCCGCCGGCTCTCGATCGAACTGGATTCGCCCACGCCATGGTTCGCCGTCACGACATGGTCGGAGCGTCCTGACTCCGATTTCTACTGCGTGGAGCCGTGGCTGGGCCTGCCGAATGCCATCCATCACGGCACCGGGCTGCGCTGGCTCGCACCAGGCCAGGAGGAAGCGGCGGTGTGCCGGCTGCGTCTGGATCGGTAGAGGGCATCCGGCGGACAAGGCGAAGAACGGGTGGCGGTGCGGCGCGCCGCCCGCGTCGAAAAGCGGATGGAGTGGAGCCCAGCTATACGGCCTCGCAGCGAGAGCTCACAACTCCACATGAGGGACTCTAGCTCGCCGCCATCCCTTTTTCCGCCAGTTCCTTTTTCGCGCTTTCGTTCTTGGTCAAATGCGTCAGGCCCATGCCGCGCAGAACGTTCGGAGCCTTGGTGAACTGGATATTGTCATAGCCCACGATCTCGATGCGATTGCCCCAGGGGTCGCGGAAATCCAGAAACGGACCGTCGATCGGCTTGACCCCCGCCGCCTTGAGGGCGGCGCGCGCCGCCTCCTTGTCATCGACAACGAGGCCGACATGCCGGCCGTCATCGGGGGGCTGTTTGCGTCCCGCCTGCAACGCGATGAACTGGTCGCCAAGATCGATGAAGGCCATCGTCTTGCTCTTGCCGCGCAATTGAAAGTCGAAGATGCGGCCATAGAATGCCAGCGCTTCCTCGATATCGCCGACTTCCAGCGCTACGTGGTTGAAGCCGATAGCGCGCGGCTTTGTGGAATCGACCATTTGGCCCTCCTCTGTCATCGGTGGATAGCGCTCACAAGCTCGCTCACAACATTGTCCGCTCGCTTGGCGGATCACGGTTGCGGTGGCCAACTTGGCCGGCGCCCCGGAGACAGCCTCCTACTGTGCGACACCTCAAGTATGGAGATTGAAGTCGTCTCACACTAGACGGTCAAACAGGATTTGTTTAATCCATTTCTGGATAAGTATCGCGCTCGATCCGAACGATCTGGTGATGTTCGTCCAAGTCGTCCACGCCGGGTGCTTTCCCGGCCACGGCGCGCGTGTGCGTGCTTCCTGCGAACATGTACATGACACGCGCCACGAACAACGTCGAGCTTGAACCTCCCTACCAAACGGCAGGAGCCGCGATGCTCTCGAATTTTGTCGAACGTCCGATCACCGCCCCGGCGCTGTCGTTCAACACACGTGGCACGTGCGTCCGCCGAGGGTCGGCTGCGGGCGTAGCGAATGCAGCCGTCCGCATGGCAGTGGATACATTTTCGCATGTAGCGCCCGCGTCGCACGCTTGCACAAATCACCAGAACCCGCGTAGAATCGCGGTTTCGCGGGCGTCGTATAATGGCTATTACCTTAGCTTCCCAAGCTAAAGACGTGGGTTCGATTCCCATCGCCCGCTCCACATCAGATTAAGACGAGCCGCCTTCGCCACCTGGTCGCATGCCCGACCAGGTTTCGCCCGGCGGCTTTTTTGCTGCCATGCTCCCCCAAGACCCGAGTTCCGACCCGACGCCGGCCAATGCTGCCGACATCGCCGACAACGCGCCCACCCAGGCCGCCGACGGCAGCGATGTGGCCCATCCTCGCCGCATCCGTTCCTTCGTGCGCCGCGCCGGGCGTACCTCCACCGGCCAGCAACGCGCCATCGACGACCTGGGCCCGCGCTTCATCCTGCCCTACGCACCGCAGCCGCTCGACTGGGAAGCCGCGTTCGGCCGTGCCGCGCCGGCGATCCTCGAGATCGGGTTCGGCATGGGCGAAACCACGGCGCATATCGCGCAACTGCGCCCACAGGACAACTTCCTCGGCTGCGAGGTGCACGAGCCCGGCGTGGGCGCCCTGCTCAAGCTGATCGGCGAGCGCGGGATCGGCAATGTGCGGATCATGCCGCACGACGCGGTCGAGGTCATCGCGCATATGCTGACGGAATCCTGCCTGGACGGCGTGCATATCTTCTTTCCCGACCCCTGGCACAAGAAGCGCCACAACAAGCGGCGCCTGGTGCAGCCGCCGCTGGTGAAGCTGCTGGCCAGCCGGCTCAAGCCGGGCGGCTACCTGCACTGCGCCACCGATTGGGAAGAATATGCCCACCAGATGGTGGAAGTGCTTGCCGGCGAGCCGGCCCTGGTCAACACCTCGGATGCCGCAGGTGGCTTCGCGCCGCGGCCGGACTACCGCCCGGTGACCAAGTTCGAGCGCCGCGGCGTGCGCCTTGGGCATGGCGTATGGGACGTAGTGTTCCGCAAGCGGGCCTGAAACTGCGCGGCAGCGCGCATGAAAAAAGCCGCCAGGGCCCAAACCCTGGCGGCTTTTTTTATCCACCGGCCGTGCGCTATACCCGCTTCAGGCATGCCACGCGATCAGGCCCGAGTAGGCAGTCGCCAGCACGATGATGCCGAAGACGATGCGATACCAGGCGAACGGCTTGAAGTCGTGCGTCGCCACGAAGCGCAGCAGCCAGCGCACGCACAGGAAGGCCGACAGGAAAGCGAAGACGAAGCCGATGCCGAAGATGCCGAGATCGTCGGCGGAGAGCAGCGCGCGGGACTTGTACAACTCATAGACGGTGGCGCCGAAGATCACCGGGATCGCCAGGAAGAAGGAGAACTCGGTGGCCACCTGGCGCGACAGCCCGAACAGCATGCCGCCGATGATGGTTGCGCCGGAACGCGAGGTGCCCGGGATCAGCGCGAAGCACTGGGCCAGCCCGACCTTGATGGCATCGCGCCAGTGGAGATCGTCCACCGATTCGATCCGGGGCGCGCCGGCCTTGGCGGCTTCCAGCAGCGCATTGCCCTGGGGGTGGGAGACCTGGCCACGACGGCCTTCGCGCCACTCGGCCAGCAGGATCACCACGCCGCCGACGATAAACGCGGTCGCCACGGTAATCGGATTGAACAGGTGAGCCTTGATCCACTTTCCGAAGACCAGCGCCAGTACGATCGCCGGCACGGTGGCCACGATGACGTTGATGGCGAAGCGGCGCGCTTTTTCTTCGGTGGCCAGGCCGCGCACGACGGTGGCGATGCGGTGGCGGAATTCCCAGCACACCGCCAGGATGGCGCCGAACTGGATCACGATCTCGAAGATCTTGCCCTTTTCATCGTTGAAGTCGAGCAACTGGCCGGCCAGGATCAGGTGGCCGGTACTGGAGATGGGCAGGAACTCGGTCAGTCCTTCGACGATACCGAGGATCACGGCTTTCAAGGCGAGAGCAATATCCATTCTTGTTGGGAGAGCGAAGGAGAGAAGGTAAGGGTAAGGAAATCAAAAAACGAAGAAAGCCAAGGAAACCGGCAGCCATCGCCACCGTTCACGGCAAGACCGCATGTCCGCCACCATGATGGCGGTGCACCATTTTGCACCCCGTGCGTTACGGACGATTGATCTTGACGTTGATCCCGTTGGACAAAACGGTAATTGTACCGGGCTCGACACTGGCACCGGCGACGCGCAGCTGGTCGGGGCGGAAAGTGTAGAGCGGATAGCCCTGCAGCAACTGCTCGGCCAGGATCCCGCCGAGCGCGTTGAGCTGGCGCGCGAACTGCGGCGGCAGGCCGGTCACGTCGAACTGCTGTACCTGGGGATCCTGCAGCACGATGGCGCGGGTGGCCTGGTCGTAGCGCAGGCCGCTGTCCAGCGCGAAGCGCCCGGTCAATGCCTGGCGAAAGAACAGGCGGTTGTCCACGGTGGCGTCGAACTGCACATTGACACGGTTGCGCCCAGGGTCCAGCGTCAACTGCGGATTGGCGAGCTGGATGTCGAACAGCTCCATATAGCGCTTGTTGAACGGGAACTTGCGCTCCAGCGCCGCTTGCAGCTGGCTCTGCGAGAAGGTGTAGTCGTTGCCCAGCGCGCCGCAGGCGGCCATGCCCACCGCCAGCGCAGCGCCGGTGCCTGCTGCCAGCCAGCGCCGGCGAGTCATCTTGATCATCTGTAGCTTCCTTGGCGGATTCCTTGGGGCTTCCTTCGGCATTCAACCGGCATGGCCCGGCGCGGTAGCGGCCTCGAGCCGCGCCAGCCAGGCCAGTGCCTGCCCGCGCGATTCGCCGCACATGTCGGCGGCGGGCTTCAGGCCGGCACAGAACGCCGGCCGCGAGGGGTCGCCAAAAATCGCGCAGCGCCGGTCGGGCAGCAGCTGCACGCACGGTACGCCGGCCGGCTTGCCGTCGGGCATGCCGGGAATGGGCGAGGTAATCGAGGGCGCGGTGCAACAAGCACCACAATCGGGCCGGCAGGAAAGTTGAGACTGATGGAGCATGGCAAAGGTTCAGGCGCGGACGGACCGGCAGCCCCGTATTGTGCCCCAGACGGTCCCGAGGGCACCCGCTTGACCGCCGGAATCGGCTCCACTACATTACTGACCCAAGAGTTATTTATTTGCGAATCGCAGAAAACACCGGCATAGGTGCGCGGCGTCCCCAGTGAACAAATCCCCAGATCAGAACCAGGAAGCGGCGAACACCAAGCGTTGGGCACGCCGCAAGGCTGCGCGCCCGCAAGAACTCGTGGCGGCCGCGCTCGACCTGTTTGTCGAACGCGGCTATGCCGCCACCCGCCTCGAGGACGTGGCAGCCGCGGCAGGCGTGTCCAAGGGGACAGTGTATTTGTACTTCGCCAATAAGGAAGAGCTGTTCAAGACCGTGGTACGCGAGAACCTCGTTCCCGCGCTGGCCAGGGGCGTTGACCTGGTGGAGAACTACGAGGGCTCCACGCCGGAGCTGCTGCGCGAATTGCTGCGCGGCTGGTGGGGCCTGATCGGCGCCACGCCGGTGGCGGGCCTGACCAAGCTGATCATGGCCGAATCCAGCCACTTCCCGGACATCGCGCAGTTCTACCAGGAAGAGGTCATGCTGCCCGGCGATGAGTTGTTCGCACGCGTGCTGGCGCGCGGCGCGGCACGCGGCGAGCTGCGGCAGGTGCCGGCCAACCCGACCACCACCCTGATCTGCGCCCCGCTGGTGTTCCTGATGCTTTGGCAGCGCGCGTTCAGCGCGTCGTCGCGCATCGAGATCGATCCCGAGGCGTTTATCGACAACCTGCTCCAGATGCTGCTGTTCGGCCTGACCACCGGCGCGGCGCGCGACACGCCGCTGCCGCCCCAGGTCGGGCCCTATGTCTGGGAGCGGATACAGCAGGAAGCCCAACAAGAAGCCCTGGCGCAAGTGCCGGGGCAGCAGGACGCGCGGCCCGCCCCGGCGCGGCCCCCGGAGACCGCATGACCCGACGCAAGAAGATCCTGATTGCCATGCTCGCCACTGTCGCCGCGATCGCGGTGCTGGGCACCGCCGCCGCAATGCGCAAGACCGGCGGCGGCAAGCCAGCCCCCGCTCCGGCGCAGGCGGCAGCGCCAGGCACGGTGGAATTCCTGCAGTCGGACCTGGTCGATGCCACCACGCAAGACCTGCGCGTCTCGCTGCCTTTGTCCGGCGGCCTGCGGGCGCTCAACCAGGCGTCGGTCAAGGCCAAGGTGTCGGGCGAAGTGCAACAGGTGCTGGTACGCGAGGGCGAAGCCGTGCGCGCCGGCCAGGTCATCGTGCGCATCGACGCGACCGAATACCAGGCCAAGGTGGCACAGGCGCGCGGGCAGATGCTGGCGGCGCGCGGCCAGTATGAAAACTCCAGGCAGACCTACGAGCGCAACCGCGAGCTCGTCGGCAAGGGCTTTATCTCCAAGACCGCGTTCGACAATTTCCAGAGCAACCTGGACGTGGCGCGCGCCAACCTGGACGCCGCCCAGGGCGGGCTGGAGGTGGCGCAGAAAGCGCTGGCCGACACCGTGGTCAAGGCCCCGCTGGACGGGCTGGTCGCCGCGCGCGCGGTGCAGCCCGGCGAAAAGGTCTCGCCCGATACGCGCCTGATCGACGTGGTCGACCTGCGCACGCTGGAACTCGAGGCGCCGATCCCGATGGCCGACGTGGCGCGCGCCAGCATCGGCCAGGCCGTGCAGCTCGAGGTCGAAGGCAGCGGCCGCTTCGAGGGCAAGCTGGTGCGCATCAACCCGGCGGTGACCCAGGGCACGCGCAGCATCATGGTCTATGTGCGCGTCGAGAATCCCGATGCGCGCCTGCGTGCCGGCATGTTCGCCCAGGGCGCGCTGGTGCTCGGCCACCACGCCGGCGTGGTGTCGGTGCCCGTCACCGCGGTGCGCAGCGACGGCGAACGCGCCTTCGTGTACACCATCGAGAACGACGTGCTGGCCGAACGCGAGGTCAAGCCCGGCATTCGCGACGAGGGTAACGGACTGGTGGAAATCACCAGCGGCCTCGCCGCCGGCGCCAGGGTGGTGCGCAACAACCTCGGCACCCTGCGCGCGGGCAGCCGCGTCAAGCTGGTCAAGGCGTAGGAGCCCCGCCCATGTGGTTCACCCGCCTGTCGATCCATAACCCGGTGCTGGCCACCATGATGATGCTGGCCTTCGTCGTGGTGGGGCTGTTTTCCTACCAGCGGCTGCCGGTGGACCAGTTCCCCGACATCACCTTCCCCATCGTCGTGGTGCAGACCGAGTACCCCGGCGCGGCACCGGAATCGGTCGAATCGGACGTGACCCGCAAGATCGAGGAAATCGTCAACACCATCTCCGGCATCGACGAGATCTTCTCGCACTCCTACCAGGGCAACTCGGTGGTGGTGATCAAGTTCGACCTCTCCGTCGACGTGGGCCAGGCCGCGCAGGACGTGCGCGACAAGATCGCGCTGATCCGCCCGCAGTTCCGCGACGAGGTCAAGGATCCGCGCGTGCTGCGCTACGACCCGTCCGAAGCGCCGGTGTTCTACCTGTCCGTATCGAACGCGCCGGGCGCCACGCGCACGCAGCGCGAACTGACCACCATTGCCGACCAGATCGTGCGCAAGCGCCTGGAAACCGTGCGCGGCGTGGGCGCCATCAATATCGTGGGCGGCACCAAGCGCGAGGTGGAGATCCGCATCCGCCCCGCGCAGCTGGAAGCGCTCGGCATCGGCGTGAACCAGGTGATGGACGCCATCCGCAACGAGAACCAGGAACTGCCCGCCGGCGAATTGCGCTCCACCTCCACCGAAACGGTGGTGCAGATCAAGGGCCGCATGATCACGCCGGACGCCTTCCGCCGCATCATCGTGGCGCGCCGCGCCGGCCAGCCCGTCACGCTGGAGCAGGTGGCCGACGTGCGCGACGGCGAGGAGGAACAGGAGAGCCTGGCCATGCTGGACGGCAAGCGCGCGCTGTTCCTGGCGGTGGTCAAGGCGCAGGGCCAGAACACCGTCGATACCGTCGACGGCCTGATCAGCATGACGGACGAAGTGCGCAAGCTGGTGCCCGCCGGCGTGCAGCTCACCGTGGTGAACGATGCCGCGCGCGGCATCCGCAGCAGTGTCAAGGAAGTCCGCTCCACGCTGCTCGAAGGCGCCATGCTGACGGTGGCGATCGTGTTCCTCTTCCTCGGCTCCTGGCGCAGTACGGTCATCACCGGGCTGACGCTGCCGATCGCGCTGATCGGCACCTTCGGCGTGATGTATATGTTCGGCTTCACGCTCAATGTGATCACGCTGATGGCGCTATCGCTATGCGTGGGCCTGCTGATCGACGATGCCATCGTGGTGCGCGAGAACATCGTGCGCCACAACCTGATGGGCAAGGACCATCGCGCGGCGGCGCTGGACGGCACCAACGAGATCGGCCTGGCGGTGCTGGCCACCACGTTCTCCATTGTTGCGGTGTTCCTGCCGGTGGGCTTCATGGGCGGCATCATCGGCCGTTTCTTCCACCAGTTCGGCGTGACCGTGGTGGCGGCGGTGCTGATCTCCATGTTCGTCTCCTTCACGCTGGACCCGATGCTGTCCTCGGTCTGGCATGACCCGGACCTGCACGGCACCGGCAACAAGAAGAGCCTGTACGGCCGCACCGTCGGCCGCATGCTGGACTGGTTCTCGGCGCGCATGGATGCGCTTGGCCATGGCTATGGTTCGATGCTGGGCTGGGCGCTCAAGCACCGGCTGGCGACCGCCATCATCGCCGCGGTGACGTTCTTCGGCAGCTTTGCGCTGGTGCCGCTGATCGGCACGGAATTCGTGCCGGCCGCCGACCTGGGCGAAACGCAGGTCGGCTTCACCACACCGGTGGGCACCTCGATGGCGGTGACCGAAGCCAAGGTCAGGCAGGTGGAAACCGCCCTCAAGGCCTTCCCCGAGGTCGCCTACACCTACGCCACCATCAACTCGGGCAACACGTCCGGGCGCAACAACGCGCTGGTCTCGGTGCGCCTGACCGATCGCCGCGCGCGCCAGCGCACCACCACCCAGCTCAACCCGATGATCCGCGAGCGCCTGGCCGGCATCGCCGGCATCACGCTGACCATGGTCGGCATGCCGGACGGCGCCGGCGGGCAGAAGGCGCTGCAGGTCTCGATCCAGGGCGACGACCTGGAAACGCTGCGGCGCCTGTCGCAGGAAGCCAGCCGTCGCATGAGCGCCGTGCGCGGCCTCACCGACCTCGACTCCAGCATGAAGGACGACCGCCCCACGGTGGAAGTGCGCATCCGCCGCGAGCTGGCGTCCGACCTGGGCGTTGGCATCGTGCAGATCGGCAACGCGCTGCGGCCGCTGCTGGCCGGCGACGCCATCAGCTCCTGGCGCGCGCCCGACGACCAGAACTACGACGTGCGCGTGCGCCTGCCCAAGGATGCCCGCACCGGCATGGCCGATCTCAGCGGGCTGATGATCGCCAGCAGCCAGACCAACGCCGACGGCTCGCCGCGCATGGTGCCGCTGCGCCAGATCGCCGAGCTGATACCCACCACGGGCGCCAACCAGATCAGCCGGCGCGACCTCAGCCGCGAAGTGGAACTGACCGCCAATACCGCGGGCCGCTCGCAAGGCGAGGTGGCGCGCGAGGTCAAGCTGGCACTGGACGGCATGAATTGGCCGGCCGGATACAAGTACCGCTTCGGCGGCTCCACCAAGTCGATGAACGAGTCGTTCGGCTTCGCGGTGTCGGCACTGGCGCTGGCGGTGATCTTCATCTACATGATCCTGGCCTCGCAGTTCGCCAGCTTCTTCCAGCCCATCGCCATCATGACCTCGCTGCCGCTCACGCTGGTCGGCGTGTTCGCGGCGCTGCTGCTGTTCCGCTCCACCCTGAACATGTTCTCCATCATCGGCTTCATCATGCTGATGGGCCTGGTGACCAAGAACGCCATCCTGCTGGTGGACTTCGCCAACCAGGCCAGGCGCGGCGCCGACGGCCAGCCACCGATGTCGCGCGAGACGGCGCTGATTGCGGCCGCGCGGGTGCGCCTGCGCCCCATCCTGATGACCACGCTGGCGATGATCTTCGGCATGGTGCCGCTCGCCTTCAGCCTGGGCGAAGGCGCGGAGCAGCGCGCGCCGATGGGGCAGACCGTGATCGGCGGCATCATCACCTCGTCGATCCTGACCCTGGTGGTAGTGCCTGTGATCTATACGTATCTGGACGATTTCAGCGCCTGGCTGGGCCGGCTGTGGCGTGGCAAGGCGGCAGCCCCGGCGGCAGCCTTGCCGGCCGCCGACGACACGCCAGCACGCGGGCCGGCGAGCGCGGAATGAAGCGTCCCCGCGCCCTGCCCCGCAATGCCGCGGCCATGGCCGGACTGCGGCATGGAGGCGACAGCCTGGCCAACGTGCTTCGGCAACTGCCTTGTCGAGGGGTTAAAATAGCAGGTTTGACGGATTTCACCGGCCCCTGGCACCGCGCGGCCGGAATTCAGAACTGATTAGCGGTTGGCACTGGAAGGAATGGCAAGATGGATCTCGAAAAAGCCCGATTCAATATGATCGAACAGCAAATCCGCCCATGGGATGTGCTGGATCAGGAAATCCTGGACCTGCTGGCCGTGGTCAAGCGGGAGCAGTTCGTGCCGCAGGCATACGCCGCGCTGGCCTTTGTCGATATGGAAATCCCGCTGCCGGGCGGCCAGAACATGCTGGCCCCGCGCGTCGAAGCCCGTATCCTGCAGGACCTGGCCGTGCGCAAGCACGAGCAGGTGCTGGAAGTCGGCGCCGGCTCCGGCTATATGGCCGCCCTGCTGGCCCACCGCGCCCGCCACGTACTCACCGTGGACATCCTGCCCGAGCTGGCCGCGCTGGCCCGCAAGAACCTGGCCGA
This sequence comes from Cupriavidus basilensis, assembly GCF_029335485.1. Classification (GTDB taxonomy): domain Bacteria; phylum Pseudomonadota; class Gammaproteobacteria; order Burkholderiales; family Burkholderiaceae; genus Cupriavidus; species Cupriavidus basilensis_E. Next base: position 83,399 of record NZ_JARJLM010000559.1, on the reverse strand, counting down.
CGCCGGCGTGACCAATGTCGACGTGGCCGAAGGCAATGCCGCCGCCGGCTGGGCCGCCAGCGCGCCCTATGACGTGATCTGCATCTCGGGCGCACTGCCCTCGGTACCCGCGGCCATCCTGTCGCAAGTCAAGGTAGGCGGACGCATCGCCGCCTTCGTCGGCAGCCTGCCGGCGATGGAAGCGCAGATCATCACGCGCGTCAGCGAGACCGAGTACAAGACCGTCAACCTGTTCGAGACTGCCGTCACGCCGCTGCTGGGCGCCGAGCAGCCTTCGCGCTTCCACTTCTGAGCGGTACTCCCGATATGCAGGTAATCAACGCTCCCGAACTTGCGCAGTGGCTGGCCGACGCCAGCCGCCCGCGACCGGTGCTGCTCGACGTGCGTGAAGGCTGGGAGGTGCAGACCTGCGCCATGCCCGGCATCACCCATATCCCGATGGGCCAGATCCCGGCGCGCGCCGCCGAACTCGACGAGGAAGCCGACATCGTCTGCATCTGCCATCACGGCATGCGCAGCATGCAGGTAGCAGGCTTCCTCGAGCGCCAGGGCTTTGCCAAGGTCTACAACCTGACCGGCGGCATCGACGCCTGGGCCCACCAGGTCGACCCGGCCATGCCGAAATACTGAAGCGGCACCGGTGGTGCCACGGGCAATACACGCAGTACAAAGCAAAGCGGTGCAAGCGATAGAAGCAACAAGCAATACGCGATACGCGATACGCAATTCACGCACCGCAGGCGCAAGCATCAAACGTATCAAAAGCATCAATCCCACGGCGCCGGTTTGCTCCGGCGCCATTCCCCTTGAACGCTGATCGATAGAAACGTTAGCCGCGCGCCCGGTGCCCGGCACACTGGAGATGTCATGAGGTTTGCGCTTTTCCCTGCGCGGGGCGTGCCCAAGACGCGCCTGGCACTGACAGGTTCCCTGCTTGCGCTGCTGCACCTGCCGGCCGCGCACGGTGCCGACCTGCTCCAGGTCTATCGCGACGCCCAGGCCAACGACGCGCAGTTCGCCAGCGCGCGCGCGCAACTGGCGGCGAGCCTGGAAAAGCTGCCGCAGGGACGCTCCGGCCTGCTGCCGCAGGTCAACGGCACGGCTGGCGCCACGCGTACCAAGATCGACCAGTCCGCGCCCATCGTCGGCGACCGCTTCATCAACGGCAATAACTGGGCGCTGCAACTGGTCCAGCCGCTGTTCCGCTGGGACCGCTGGGAAACCTACAAGCAAGGCGAACTGGCCGCGCTTGCCGGCGAGGTCAGCTTCAGCCAGGCGCAGCTCGACCTGATCACCCGCACTTCGCAGGCTTATTTCGACGTGCTGGCATCGCAGGACAATCTCTACCTGGCCGGCGCGCAAAAGAAGGCGATCGGCGAGCAACTGGCGCAGGCCAAGCGCAACTTCGAGGTCGGCACCGCCACCATCACCGATGCCAACGATGCGCAGGCCCGCTACGACCTCGCCATCTCGACCGAGATCGCGGCGCAGAGCGACCTCGAAATCAAGCGCGCCAACCTGCAGCAGATCACCGGCAAACCGGTCGACGAACTGCTCGGCCTGCGCGCGGCAGCCACCCTGCCCGGCCCGCAGCCGGCCGATGTGAACACCTGGGCCAGCCAGGCCGAGAACACCAATCCGCAAGTCGGCCTGGCCCGCTACAACCTCGACACCGCCCAGCGCGAATACAACAAGGCGCGCGCCGGCCACCTGCCCTCCGTCGATCTGGTGGCCTCGTACGGTTTCAACAACTCCACCGGCAGCGCGGTCCAGACCGTCAACGTCAGCAGCCGCTACAACAGCGCTCAGATCGGCGTGCAGCTCAACGTGCCGATCTACAGCGGCGGCCAGATCCAGTCCCGGGTGCGCGAGACCCAGGCACTGGCGGACAAGGCCGCCAGCGACCTCGAATTCGCCCGCCGCACCGCCGCGCAGAGCGCGCGGCAGAATTACTCCGGCGTATTCAACGGCCTGGCCCAGGTCAAGGCGCTCGAAGCCGCCGAGCATTCGGCGCAGAGCGCGGTGGAATCCAACCAGCTCGGCTATGAAGTGGGCGTGCGCATCAACATCGACGTACTGAACGCCGAAGCGCAGCTGTTCTCCACCCGCCGCGACCTCGCCAAGGCGCGCTACGACACCATCATGAACGGACTGCGCCTGAAGGCCGCCACCGGCGCGCTGGGCGAGGACGATGTGGTACAGATCAACACCCTGCTGACCTCGATGCCCGGCTCGATGTACAAGCTGCCCGGGAAGGTCAAGCTGGGCACGGCATCGCCGACGGCCAGTCCGGCCGCGAAGCGCCCCGCCACACGCCGCGAGGCCATTGCCGGAGCACCCGCGCCGCGCAGCTGAAGGCGGAATACCGGACAGCTATCGGCCATCGGTATCGACTGAAAAACAAAACGCCGCGGCTTTGAACCGCGGCGTTTTGCGTACTGCCCCAGGCTCGCGAAAACTGGCTCAGTTTGCCCGCGTGCGGGACTCCACCTTCAGCAACTGCCAGCGGATCGCCGACGCATCCGCGGGCGGGTTGTCCACCCGGGTCTCGCGCACGCGCAGGGTGTAAGCCGTGCCGGGCTCGAAATCCAGACCCTCGATCGGGCCATACCACAGCGTCCACGATGCATTCGGATTTTCGCGGACGCGATAGCAGGATTGCCGGACTACGCCCGTGCACTCCACGCGCTGCGAATCCACGTAGACGGTTTTCTCCACGCCACCGGCCGCCTGCGCCTCCATCTTGTCGCCGCGCTGGCCCACGCCTTCGCGCTCGATGAACTGCAGCAGATCGCCGTTCGCGGTCTTCCAGATGATCTGGCGCCCCATCGACCCCGCCGACGGCTGCGTGCCCACCGTAGTGAACGGCGACTGCATTGCCGTCAGCAACGCGTTCTCCAGTTCGGCCCGCGGCGGAATACAAGCCATGCGCGTTGCCGCCAGCGGGTCGAAGCGCATGCCTGTCGACGTCTTGCCATAGCCGCCGGTAAAGCGGTTGCAGCCGCTGTATCCGCTGACCGTGCCTTGCGCGGAGTCGATGCCGCTATTGAACTCGAAGATGATCGGCTGGCCGTTATCGCCATGCGGGATGGATCTAAGCGAGCCGTCGGCCTGCTGCCAGCGCACCAGTTCCCAGCGGCTGGGGCCGCCGGCCTGCGCCTCGTTGAGGCTGGCGCCGGCGCCGGGAGAATCCGGGGCTGGCGCGGTGGTGCAGGCGCCCAGTGCAGTGGCAAGCAGTACGGCACAGGTGGCACGTGCGATCAGCACGCCGGGCGACGAACGGGAAATTTTCTGCATCTTTTTCTGCATCTGGAAGCTCCTGGTAGGGGCAGCGAGCCTGGCCCGCAAGGCAATCAGTTTAACGGACTGCGCGGCGGCGGCCCATCGGGCAGTGGCCTACAAGGCGCGCGAGGCGCGCGAGGCGCGCCAGCATACGATCCACGACGATCTGCGTGCGGTGGCAAACACTCCGCCACGCCCCCACCCACTACAGTGGAAACACACAGCGCGAGTCCTGGCATTGCCAGGCCATCCGCACAGAGCGTCAAAGCCGACACCGGGGGGTAGTATGGCTTCGAACAGCAAGATAAGCCGCACGCGGGCGGATTGCCTGGCCGTTGCCATCGGCGCCGCACTACTGTCCGGCCAGGCATGGGCCGCCATGGAAGACGAATTCCTGCAAGCGGAACCCATCACCGCCGATCCGAGCGGGCTGCGGGTAGAAGCCAGCTACGACGCATTCAACAAGACGCTCGATGTCTTTAAACTGCGCGATCACCGGGACACCGCCGAGCGTACCGGCGACTATAGCGGCGGCCGCATCGCGATCGGCTACAAGTTCTCGCCGGCGTGGTCTGTAGAGGCAACCTACTGGCGCCGCAACATCACGTTTCAGCGGGATACCGACAACATCAACAGCTGGCAACAGGCCGCGCACTACGGCATTCTTGCCGCCCCCGATGGCGAACGCAAACTGACGCTGAAACCCTCCGCCTGGGGCGACTATGCCAGCAGCCTGGCGAGCAGCACGACCACGCGCAGCAATGGCACCAGCTTCGGCAATCTCAGCATCGCGCACGCCAACGACGTCCAAGCGCAGGCAGACCTGATCCACTCAAGCCGGCTGTGGGAGTACAACCTGCTGAGCGGCTTGATCACCGGCGGCTTCAGCCGGGTCACGGCCGGCGAGTTCCAGGGCGCTTACCAGCAGGGCAACTGCCGCTTCAACGTGCAGGTGGGATCGAACAACAAGGCAACCGCGGCCCTTGCCAACCCATGCCGGGTCGGCCGCGCCACCGCGCGCAACCTCCAGCTTAGTGTCAACGCCAGCCGGTACGGCCTGGATGTCGACCGCGACTAGGATCATCGCACTGGCAATATGCGCGGTTCGGCGCGATGGCCGGCTACTATTTTCCATAGCTGTTCCGCAACGGCATCGACGACCGGCTCAACAGATTCGGCGTGCCGCAGGTGCGGTTCAACCAGACGGTCGGGTTGGAATTCTCGTATGCGCCGATGAAGTATTTTGAAATCTTCCGGCGCGGAAGAGTGTCAGAACAGCTTTGTGGGGTGTGTGCAGATTTTGTATAACGCGGCTACGACCAGTCGCTGGATAAGTTTTATGGGTTGGCTTCGGTGGGGGTGCGGGTTTATGGGTTTTAGGTTGGGGGTGAAGATCGACAACAGGCCCCAGCACCGGGCTTCCGTCCTCAGGCCGTGGCCATCTCAGGCCTCCACCAACCCTCCAGCAGTCTGTCCGTGATTGTCAAGAGCAAAGCATCTTCGCGAAACCAATCCCTGGCATCGCGCAAAGCCTGTTCCTGCCGGAGATCTTGCCTGACACGTTGGGCTCGCGCCCATTCCAGAGCCCCGGCCACCCGAGTCGTCTGGTGCGGTTCGACGGTTTTCGCCTTGGCAAGCGCCGCGGCCATGTAGCCCGCGCCGGCTGCACGATTTGGCGCCGCCAGAAACGTCCGCAACGCTTCCTGGACCGAAATCTCGGTATGCGGTCTAAGCGCATCCGCGCAGGCCCAAGCCCTATCGAACCGGAAGCCCGGCGGCAGTTTAGCGCGGGCTACACTCGCGAACTGCGCACGGCTGGCTTCCCTATCCTGCGACATCAAGATGAACGTGCCGAGGATATGCCGTAGCTCGTCAACATGACCCTGGCGGGAAAAGAGCGGTCCAGGCAAAACGTTTGCCCAGAAATGCATGAGTCGATCCAGAACGGACGATCTTGAGTGAGCCGAGCGAAGAATGGCTGCCAGCTCTCCTGTTTCCTTGGGTACCTGGTGCATCAGCCGGAGGATGATCTCCGGGCCATAGAGCTGTTCCCGGTCCGGAGACACTGTCAGCTTGGTCACCATCGGATCGGCCGAGGTTGCCCCCTTGGTGTGCTGCGCGACGGCGCGCAGCACTTGATCCCGCAGCAGAGGAGGAATCGGCAGGTCCTCCATTACTTCCCGAGCCAGCAGAAAGCTCAGGCGGGCGTGTAGTCCCCCACACCAAGGACCTCCGAAAATGCGTTCCTCGGCCCATCGGCCATGGTCGTGAAGCAGCGCGCCGAAGACGCCAACCCTCTCATACCCGCGGACCCGCTCCGCCTGGATATACTCGATCGAGGTGGCCGGCACCTTGTACATGGCATGGCGGCTATCGTGCGCCGGCATGGCCCAGCGAGCAATGTCCGCCATCTGCGCCCAGAGCCGCTGAAACAAATGAAGAAGGACAGCCTGCCCTTCCCCACTCTCGTACCAGGCGTCGAGCGTAGCCTTCTCGGCTACATCAGGAACCGCTCTGCATGCTTCCATGAAAGCTGCGACTTCACGCTTCGCTTCGTCGGTAAGGCCCGTCCTGAGCGATTCAGTCACGTCGTCAACTAGCAGACGTTGGAACCATGAAGTCGTCATTGCAGCTTCCGTAAGGTCGTTATGACTGGCCCCGGGTGGCATGTCGGAATGACAATGGCGTGGCGGCCAGCCCCTCCCTCAAACACTCACTGAACGCGACCGTAGTGATCTTCGAATCGCACGATGTCGTCTTCGCCGAGATAAGAGCCGGATTGCACTTCGATCAGTTCGAGCGGGATCTTGCCAGGATTTTCCAGCCGGTGCGTCACGCCGAGCGGAATATAGGTCGACTGGTTTTCCGACAGCAACAACACCTGATCTCCGTTGAAGACCTTGGCGGTACCGCGTACCACGATCCAGTGCTCGGCCCGATGATGGTGCATCTGCAAGCTCAGGGACGAGCCCGGTTTGACCACGATACGCTTGACCTGGAAGCGATCGCCCTGATCGATCCCCTCATACGAACCCCAAGGCCGGAACACCCTGCGGTGGGTAACCGACTCATGCCGGCCCGAGCGGTTCAATTGCTCGACGATCTTCTTCACGTCCTGCGCCCTGTCGCGGCGAGAGACCAGGATGGCATCGGCGGTTTCCACGATAACCAGGTCCTGCACGCCAACTACCGCGACCATACGGTGCTCGGCGCGTACATACGTATTGCTTGCGTCTTCGACCAACACGTCGCCGAAGAGCGCGTTTCCGTTGTCGTCGGCGGCTGCAATATCGGCCAACGCCGTCCACGAGCCGATGTCGTTCCAGCCCAAGCCGGCTGCGGTCACTACTGCAGCGCGCTCGGTCTTTTCCATCACGGCGTAGTCGATCGACACGTTCGGGCTGGCACTGAATGCCTCCGCGTCCAGACGCAGGAAGTCGGCATCGCGTTTGCCAGCTTCGACGGCCAGCTCGGCCTGGCGCAGGATTTCCGGCTCATGGCGGCGCAACTCCTCCAGATAGGCTGACGCCTTCAGCATGAACATGCCGCTGTTCCAGTAGTAGCCGCCCTCCTCGAGAAAACGGCCGGCGGTGGCGGAGTCCGGCTTCTCCACAAAGCGCTCGACCAGATAGGCGCCGTCGTCGGCAGCCAGGGCTTCGCCACTGCGGATATAGCCATAGCCCGTGTGCGGCTCGGTCGGCTCGATGCCGAAAGTCACCAGATAGCTGTCCTTGGCGATATTCGCCGCAATCGTGGCCAGCTTGCCGAACACCGCGTCGTCCAGGATCACATGGTCGGAGGGCAACACGAGCAGGAGTGCATCCGGCGTTGCCTGTAGCGCAAGCAATGCGGCCACAGCCACAGCGGGAGCGGTATTGCGGCCGACCGGCTCCAGCACGATCGACGAGGGTTTCACATCGATGCTGCGCAGTTGCTCGGCGACGAGGAAGCGTTGCTCTGCGTTGGTGATGACGATGGGCGCTGCCACATCGGCCACGCCCCGCAGACGCAGTGCGGTCTGCTGCACCAGCGTGTGTTCGCCGGTGAGTTTCAGATACTGCTTCGGATAACCACCGCGAGACATGGGCCACAGACGGGTCCCACTGCCGCCACAAAGAATGACGGGATGAATATTCATGCCAACTCCCACAAGGACTAAGACTCGATCAACGAGGACCACCTTGTGCAGATGCAAGGCCGGTTCCCCAATACCACCAGAAAATCAATGGACACGTTCCGGCCTTCGCCGCTGCCATGCCCAACATCCATACCGTACCGCATTGCGACTCCAGCGCCACACCTTACGCAACAATCGACCACGATCGCGCGCGATCGGCACCAGCGGGCGTCCCGCCGTACGCCCCAGCTTGTGCACCACGGCCTCGGGCGTGGTGAATAGCCGGGTGCGCCAATCCCAGTAGACCGGGTAGCGCAGCAGCACGCCGGCAACCAGCATGTCCAGCGTCAACGTCCGCTGGCGCCAGGGCTGCGGCAGCGCGTCCTCGGTCAGGCCCCATCCGGCATAGAACGGCAAGCCGTAGGTGAACACGCTCTTACCGCGCAGCAGTGCATCGAAGCCCGCGAGCGAAGACAACACATGTACTTCGTCCGCGCAATCGACCAGCGACAGCAAGTCGGCCTCGGCATCCACGATGTCGGCCAGCTCTCTGGCCTGCACCAGCCCCACCCGGTTGCCTGAAAGCACATCGGGGTGCGGCTTGTAGACAATGAAACCGTCCGGATTGCGCCGACGCACCTCCTCGAGCAGCGCTTCAGCCGTGCCCAGCGCCCCGGTGCCAAAGCGGATCGAAGCATCGTCCGCCACCTGGCCCGGCACCAGAATCACCGTCTTTCCGACCGGCGCCCGCCACGCTGGCGTGCGCCGGCCCAGGTTGTACTTGGTCACGCCCAGCCGGGCCACCAGTTCACGCAACGCTGACGCACGCGCGAGTTCGGCGGCATCGAAATGGACGCCATTCAAGATCTGTGTCAACTCATTCGGGCTGCGCGCATCGAAGTACAGGCCCTGGCGATCCATTACCTGGCTGCACGGCGCGTTCATATCGGATCCCAGGCCGTCCGAATGGAAAAATCCATCTTCCATGCGCAGCATGGGCGTACCCGCAGGTATGCCATCGCTGCTTTTACCGCCCCATAGCGCCACACGTTCGCCCGGCTTGAGCTCGGCCGGCAAGTCGGACCAGCGCAGCTCACCGCCGCCCGCCGTGAGGAAAGGCGTGGCGAAATGCCGCTTCCAGATCTGAAAGCGCAAGCCGGTCACCCGCTCGCAATCCGCATAGCGGGCCCGCACCGCGCGTTGCAGTTCGATGCTCTCAAGCACTTGCGTCAACGTGCCGGCGCGGTGCGCTTCCGGGTCAAAGTAGGACGCAAGGCGTAGATACACCACGTCGAACAGCGCGGCAAGCGTTGGCCTGGCGCGGCGCTCGGGCATCGGCAGCGCATCCTGCGTCAGGCCCCAGCCAGCGTAGTACGGCCTGCCGAATACATGCACGGGCACACCGGCCAACAAAGCCTGCATGCCCTCCGGCGCGCTGACGGTATAGAAGTGATCGACATGTGCCAGCGCCGCAAAAAGACTGAATCCGCTGTCAATAGTGCGAACATCAGACGGCAACCCGCGCAGGAGCGACATGCCGCCCCGCTTGCCGCCGGGAGGCGGCCAGATCCAGAATTCCGCCGCGGGATGTTCGGCGATCGCTGCCGACACCATCCGATCGAAGGCAGCCTGGCCGGCTCTCAGGCTGCAAGGTTGGTCAACAAGCAACACCCGCGGTTTGCTGCGCGGTTCGGCCAGCTCTGGCGGGCAGGAGGGTACGGTATCGCCAACGGGCTCTGCACAAGCGGCAGCCACACGAGCCATCAAACCGGGCAAGTCTGGCGAAGTCCCAAGACTCCGCGCGCTTGGGCCGGCCAGCGCATTCGCCACGGCCCGCTCCAGCCGGGTATCCGCCCTGCCCGGGCCCGGCAGTTCAAACCACGAAAGCATCGGCACCCCGCCCCCGCATGAAGACCAGACAGGGCCGGCCAGCAAAGCCGGCGCGGCGGGGTTGGCGAGCCGCATCAGACGGAACAGCGCTGATCCCGCCGGGCGCTCCGCCCCCACGCCATTCGCGGCGCCCGCACCACTCATCTACGCCAGCTCCTCGATGAACTGGTCAACCACCTCGAAATGCTCCCGCCAGGTCGGCTCGCGAAAATCTTCGATCCGCACCAGCTGAGAGGCCCGCGCCGAACTTGCCGCCGTGCTGTATTCCATGATGCGTGCCATCCAGCCCGGACCGTCGAGCGGATCGAGATAATCGGGAATGTCCCCTGCAATCTCACGGAATACCGGCAGATTGCTGGCAATCACCGGCACCCGAAGCGCCAGCGCCTCGGCCAGCGGCATGCCGTATCCCTCGACAAAGGATGGGAAGAGCAAGGCCTGCGCATGGTGTAGATAGTTGAATAAACGCTCGTCGGAACAGTCGCCTTCCTCGATCACCTTGCCACGCAAGGGCGCGCAGCGTTCGAGCATATCGACGACATTCTCGCACTCCCAGCCGCGCCGCCCTATGACAACAAGCGTCGGCGCGCTCTCGCCATGGATTTCAACCAGGCGACGCCAGACATGCAGGGCAAACCAATGATTCTTGCGAGGCTCAATGGTGCCGAGCATGACGAAATAAGGCTGCGGAAGAGGGCGTGCACCGACTGCCCCCGCCGGCACACCCGAAGCAAGGCGGGCGACCACGGTTCTGGGCACTACCCAACCGGCGCGGAGGGACTCCTCGGCAAGAGAATCCAGGGTGGATTGGGAATTGGCAATAATGCCTGCGGCATGACCGAGTGCCACACTCATTCTTTTGTAGTGCGTTTCAAGCACTCCGGGACGGCAATACTCAGCATGCGTGAGCGGGATCAAATCGTGCACCATAAATACGGCACGAATTCCCCTCTTTGTCATCGCCTTAAAATATCGGTCGAACTCCATTCCGGAATGACTGGTATGCAGCAGTATGCCGAGGCCAACCCGGTCGCGCCTAAGGGCGCCGAGGACGGCGCGCGCCATCAGGACCTGCGCCCCCCTTGCACGGGTGAAATCCTGGCTCAACAGCATATCGAAAGCCTGCGCCGACTCGCGCTCAGACATCACGACATGGAAGCCGCGTTCGCTCAGCACGGCCCGCGCCCGGTACGCATAGTGCCTGATGTAGGCAAGACCAACGCGATCCACGCCGGTCGGCAGCGTCCGCTTGGCCAGCCGATCCAAGAGCCGCGTAACGTCCAGGTAGATGGGAATCACTGTCTTGTCACTGCACGAGGAAGCCCGCGAACGGGAGTGTGAGGATATTCCAACAAGTCCACAAACGAGATTGCCGGCAAGTTCGCGTATTTTAGCTACGAACATGCCATAATTGCAAAAATTCGCCCAGCCTTAAGAAGAAACACCTCAGAATGCGCAGCCTATCCGCCTTGTTGGTGGCCGTGTCGACCATCAGCACGGCTAGCCTTACCGCTTGTTCCTTCGTCCCATCCTCCGGCCCGACCAAGTCCCAGGTGCAGGACTCTGTCAAGGCCTCGGTCACGGCGGGCATTCAGATTGTCGACGTCACGGAAGATGTCGCGCAGCGCCTGCTGAAAGAGCGCCAGCCCGGCGATTTTGCCCGCACCCTGGGCAACAAGGCACAATTCCAGCAGCAGCTTGGCGTGGGCGACACGCTTGAGGTTTCCGTCTGGGAAGCGCCGCCGGCCACGTTGTTCGGCGCCTCGGGAATGGACCCCCGGGTCGCGCCCACCAATGCGCGCGTCACGGTCCTGCCGGAGCAAATGGTCAGCGGCGACGGCTATATCAATATCCCGTTTGCCGGCCAGATCAAGGCAGTTGGCCGCACCACCACGGAGGTGGAGCGCGCCATTACCGCCGCCCTGAAGGGCAAGGCGAACCAGCCGCAGGTGCTGGTACGATTGTCAAAAAATGTAACGTCCTATGTGACAGTGGTCGGCGACGTCGGTGCAAGCACCCGCATGCAACTCACCCCGCGTGGCGAACGCCTGCTGGACGCCGTTGCAAGCGCGGGAGGCGTCCGCCAGCCCGTGGACAAAATGACCATTCAGGTCACCCGCGGCAGCGAGGTCCAGGCCCTGCCACTGCAAACCATCATCCGCGATCCCCGCCAGAACGTGCCCCTGCGCGCCGGCGATGTGGTGACCGCTCTATATCAGCCGCTCAGCTTTACTGCGCTGGGCGCGACCGGCAAGAACCAGGAAGTCAATTTCGAAGCGCAAGGCATCACGCTGGCCCAGGCCATCGCCCGCGCCGGCGGCTTGGAAGACGCTCGCTCCGATGCACAAGGGGTGTTCATCTTCCGCTTTGAGGATGCCTCCGCCCTGCCCTGGCCCAATCAGCCGGTGCGGACGACGCAGAACGGCAAGGTGCCGGTGGTCTACCGCATCAACCTGAAAGACCCCGGCAGCTTCTTTGTGGCGCAGACGTTCCCGATGGACAACAAGGATCTGTTGTATGTGTCGAACGCGCCGATCGCGGAATTGCAGAAGTTCTTGAATGTAGTGTTCTCGGTTGCATATCCGGTGGTCACTACTGTGAATACGTTTAAGTGAGAATCTAAGCTGATTGCCTGAGGCAGCACCTTCGTTCGGGAGTCAACGAGGTGCAGTGCGTGATTGAGGAGAAATTCAGGGGCAACTCCGGCAGACTGCTGCCTCGACTCCACGATTGACGATCCAGTGTGCCAACAGCGCGGTGACCGAGGCAGGCACCGATCCACCAGCCCATTAAGCGAGACGATAGACCGGATCGTCTTCTGGAAGCATGGTAAGGGCGCTGACGACTACGGGCACAAGCGAACACGTCACCCATAGTGCAGCGCACTTGACGCACCATACCTCAACACATGAAATCACCAAAATAATGGGTACTAATCCAACAATTAAGCCGACGATGTAGCTCTTAAAATACGGCATGATCACATCCTACGCCCAAAATTTCGAAGACGTCATGCTCTGGCGTGCACTATCTCACGTCGGAAAAGGCTTTTATATCGACGTCGGAGCCCAAGACCCACTGGTGGACTCGGTCAGTCTGGCCTTCTACGAGCACGGCTGGCGTGGCATCCACGTCGAGCCAACACCGTTTTACGCGGAAGCGCTCCGCCAAGCCCGGCCCGAGGACATCGTGATTCAGGCGGCGGTAGGTGCGGGGCCTGCGGTTCTCCCGTTCTTCGAAATTCCCGGAACCGGGATCTCCACCGCCGATCCGGCCATTGCCGAACAACATCGCCAGCGCGGATTTGACATCAGGGAGATTGCCGTATCGTGCATTCCGCTAAGCGCGATCTTGAACACGCGTGCGGACCAAGACGTACATTGGCTAAAGATCGACGTGGAGGGACTAGAGCGGCAGGTTCTAAGCAGTTGGGGCACTTGCCCTGTCCGGCCGTGGATTGTTGTGGTGGAAAGCACATTACCGTTGACGCAAATCGAGACGCACGGGAACTGGGAGGCGCTGATTCTAGGCTATGGATATACGCCGGTCTATTTCGACGGCCTGAACCGCTACTATGTCTCCGACGCATATCCTGAGCTTAAAAATGCCTTTGCTGCACCCCCGAACGTTTTTGATAGTTTTCGCCTCAACGGCACCGCCAGCGCCACATTTCACAAACTGATTGAGGAGCGCTTTGACTCCCGAACAAGGGAGGCACAGGCCCAATTCGCGCAGCGTGAGAGCGCAATAAATCTTGAGATTGAGCGCCTCACCCTTAAGTTGGCTTCGCAAGACAAGGAAATAGGCGAACGCGAACAAGCCGTCTCCCAGCAATGGTCCACTGCTCAACAAAGACTCCACCGACTAGAGCGAGACTGGGCATTGAGGGAACGGATGCTAGTAGACCAAGCAGCTAAGACGACTCGTGAGCTGGAAGACCTTCTCCGTGCCATGGTACGTCGCGAACAAGAAGTCGGCGCCCAATTGTTGTCCACACAACAACGTGCCGACCAGAATGGCGCCGAGCGCGAGCGACTCTTAGTAGAGCAGTTGCAATCCGTCCAGCAAGACCTGCTCAGAGTGGAGCAGGAACGGACACGGCGCGAACAGGAAGTCAGCACCCAGCTATTATCCATCCAACAGCGCGCCAACCAAGAGAGCGTCGACCAAGCGCAAATCTATAGTCAACGAATGCACACCCTGCGGCAAGAGCATATCGAGCGTGAGCAGTATTTCGTAGAGCAATTGCAATCTGTCCGGCAAGATCTTCTCAAATCAGAGCAAGAACGGACACGGCGCGAGCAGGAAATCGGCGCTCAGTTATTGACCTTCCAGCAGCGTGCCAACAAGGAAACTGCCGACAATGCGCGTCTGCATAGCGAACAGGCTGATGCGCTACGTCAAGAGCATGCACAGCGCGAACTGTTGCTGACGCGGCAATTGCATACAATTCAACTGGAGTGCCGACAACTCGAGCAAGAGGCACGCGAAAAGGCGAGCACTCTTGAGCGCGAGCTTGACCAGCTTCGTGAGGATTACGAAAAGAGTACAACCCATTCAACTGAGCTATCAGCAAAAGTTGCTACACAGAATCAGCTAGTGGAGTCGTATGCGGCGTGTGAGGCGGAGTTGCGGTCACAACTGCTCGACGAAAAGGTGCGCGCTCAAGATCTCGCCGCAGCTGTTGCGAGAATGAATGACGAGATTCGGAGCATCCATGCGTCGCGCGTTTGGCGTCTCACGTCGTTTCTAAAATCAGCTCTTTCATTTGAATCCCACACGCAGGTGGCCACGCCCATTGCAACACCTGCGCCAGCCTCAACGCTGCACGCGACGCCCGACAATTCCGATAGCGCTTTCACGGTATCCGATGTGTCCGACCTGTCAGATTTGAATCAGAAGACCATGCTTGAAAATGTAAACCCCTCTCCCGCTTCAAACCAAACCAGAACTCCAGGTAACGTCTACCGTCTTCATGAACTACTTGGTCCGGATGACAGCGCATTCGTGATTAATGCATATCGAGTTCTCCTCCGCCGCGACCCAGACCCGAGCGGTTTCGCACACTTTTTGGAGCGCGTCAGACGCGGTGATCCGAAAACTCATGTCATACGCGACATCAGGTTCTCCGAGGAAGGACGCATCAATGCCGTTCGAGTACAGAAACTCTCTGCGGTGCTCTGGCAACAGCGCTTGTCGTCGCTCCCGCTCATAGGCCTGTTAGCTTCATTTTTGCCGAGCGTCGATGACAATCGCCCATCCTCCCGCCGCCTCCGAAGGATGGAGAATCGCCTGGCACGGTTGTTCGATAGTCACGCTCAGACTTCAGCAGAAGTTAATAGAAAGCTGGACGCCCTCGAGATGTCCCTCCAGTCACTCGGTAAGCAGATAGCGAACACCACACTGCGCATTGCGAAAGGCGAGAGAACCTCGGAACCTACTGAATCCACTGAATCTTCTGTGGAAGTGGTAGCACTCCCAGTGACCGAATCCGTGTTAGATGCGCCAATCGTCTTTTCCGGCTCTGACAGCGCCAGCGTTGTTGAGGAACTTGCGAGTATCGTAAAGAACTCCACTGAAGCACACGCGCTCGCCCTATAGCAAAGGAGAATTATCAATGCGTTCGCATCGATAACCCCTCTTACGAATAAAACTAAGATCTTGAATATGCATAGAACGCACATGATGTTTGATACAGGATTTACTGGCAGAATCATCCAGATTACCGAGGCTCTTGATTTCGGCGATGCTGTATCAAACCAGATCGTCGCGCTTGACACAATGTTCAAGGGCATGGGGTTACGCTCGGAAATTTACAGCCAATGGCACCATTCCAATGTCGGCCACCTGCGTAAGAACTTGGACCAACTTGAGGTTCGTGACGATGACGTACTGATTATCCATTTTGCAGGATATTCGGAATACGTAATGGCTCAGTACCATGAGGTCCGGTGCACGAAAATTTGCGCCTATCACAATATCACACCACATACTTTTTTTGAACACGGCACAGATCTCTACTCGTTCTGCCTAAAAGGCAGAGAACAACTACGGGACGTGGTGTCATCCTTTGATTTTTTTTGGGGCGATAGCAATTATAACCTTCAGGAGATCATCGATCTCGGCGTGGACCCAGCCAAATGCAGTCTGGTTCCCATTATCATCGATCGACAGCCTGTCACTGCAAGCTCAAACCATTCAATCGAGCCGGGTGCATGGCTTTTTCTGGGAAGAGTAGCCGCAAACAAGGGCCATATTGAACTGGCAACACTGTTTGCTCAAATGAAGGCCGCGGGATCTCCTGCCGCAAAAAAACTGTATCTCGTGGGAGGTTTCAATCCGAATGATCCGTACTATCAAAAACTCCTGAACCAGATTTCCAAGCTTGGAATTAGCGAGGACGTGGTGATCACGGGGAAAGTGCCCGACGCGGAAGTCAACGACTATTTTCGGCGGGCTTCGATCTACGTCTCCATGAGCCAGCATGAAGGATTCGGAGTCCCACTGATTGAGGCAAGCCTTCAGGGCTTGCCGGTGTTAGCCCTGCACAACACTGCCATCGGTGAAACACTTGGTGTGAAAGATCATCTGGTAACTTCGGCCTCCCAGCTTGGAGAAGCAATAGAGCTCGTTTCCGGCGATCCAGCGGCACGCGAGTCCTTGCTAAAGCAGCAACGTCACAACGCCAGCCGCTACACTGCTGACGCCGTTGCTCTCAATGTAATTAACGCGCTTCGAAACGTCCTGCCCGAGTCCTCGCGTTACGGCACAGTTTCGATCGTAATCTGTACCTACAATCGAGCCGATCTTCTTGATCGTTGCCTGGACTACTTGAGATATCAAACGAATCAGAACTTTGAGGTAGTGGTTGTCAATGGGCCATCTGATGACAACACTGCGGAAGTGATGAGAAAATACGGCGACCGGATCAAAGTCGGATCAAACCCTACTCGGAATCTGTCGGTCTCACGCAATATTGGCATCGAATTGGCAGATGGCGACATTGTCGCATTTATCGATGATGATGCACTGCCTTTTGATGACTGGGTTGATACGCTGCTTCGCGAGTTCAATCGCCGGCCGCTAACGCTCGGAGCTATCGGCGGCCCGGTTTACTATGCCGGCACCTTGGACTATCAAGCTCAGGACATCGGCATCAATAAGTTCGCGGAAGCAAAAGTAAATATTGATTCGAACCAGATCGGCAAGGATGGCTGGGAACGGTCATTGCTGGGGACAAATACCTGTTTTAGTGCAAGCGCTGTACGTGACGTTCTCGGCTTCGATGAGCAATTCGACTATTTTCTTGATGAATCTGAACTCTGCTATCGCATGCAGCACGGCAATTACATCGTCGGCTATTGCCCCGATCTTTACCTGCGGCACGAGTTTGCACAGAGCCATAATCGAGGCGGGAAATACAATTTCAATTGGTTCACGATTTGCAAGAATATGGCCTATTTCATTGCCGCCTATTCTGGACTCACTGGCAAGGCACTCGTTGAGTACGTCAATCAGCGAATGCAGATCGAGCGCATAGCGCCGCTCACAGCAGGGCACAAGGCTGGAGAGATTACTGACGCCGACTATGAGAAATACCTAGTTGCAATCCGCTCCGGCGTCGAACAAGGCCTGAAAGACGTTGCCGGCTACCCCCGGACTAGGATGCTGAAAGCCGCGCCCCAGGCGTTCAAACCGTTCACGTTTGCAGCCCCTTATCCCCTTGCGAATGAGGACGTCCCGCGCCTCCACATTTGCATCGTAAGCAAGGAATTCCCCCCCTTTTCCGGAAGTGGAGGTATTGGTACTCTCTATTATCACTTGGCGAGCGAGCTGCTCCTCATGGGCCACTATGTGACCGTGATAACACCGGGCGCAGAAGACAACGTCTATCGTCGAGGCCGCTTTGCAGTGAGATACACAGTACCACGAGCGAAATGCTCCGACGCTCTCGGCTCAACCGGATTCGTGAATAATGTGAGTTGGGGTGTCAGCGCTCTCAGCGCCGTGGCAGAGGTCCACAAAGAGCGATCTATCGATGTAATTGAGTCAGCCCTTTGGGACAGCGAAGCGTTGCCAATTGCCCTTCTTCCCACTGGGGAGCGCCCTCCAGTGGTAGTTCGCTTAGTCACTCCGTTCCCTGTTGCAGCTCGTCTCAACGGATGGCAAGTTCCTCAGCGTGAAGCGGAGCTTTTCCTCGCTGCCGAAGCCACACTGATCAAGCATGCCGATGCCGTGATCCCGATTAGCGAATCAATTGCCTCAACAATCGAGAGCGAGTATCACATTCAACGAGACCACCGCTGGCATCGTTCACACTGCGGCATTGCCTACTGGCCTTTTTTTGATTCAAGCCAGGGCTACACCGAGCTCAAGGAAGTCAACGGAAAAGCGTTTGACATACCGAAAACCGCAAAGATCGTGCTTTTTGTCGGCCGACTTGAAGGCCGCAAGGGTGTCGACACGCTGCTCGCCGCTGCAAACGAATTCCTGGCGACGGAGCCAAGCTGCCATCTGGTACTTGCAGGAAAGGACATTGAGAATTGGACGGAGCGGGCAAAATCCATCCTCACGAATGAGATTCAGGCGCGAGTACATTTGCTTGGATCAGTTGACGATCAGACACGTGAAAAGCTCCTAAATGCAGCACATTGTGTCGTCTTCCCATCGCGGTACGAGTCTTTTGGACTTGTCCCGCTTGAGGCGTTCGTGCATGGCACTCCCGTCATAGCCTCTCGCGTGGGTGCTATTCCCGAGGTGGTAACCGAAAACAAATGTGGCCTGCTGTTTGAGATGGGCAATTCAGCAATGCTCGCGGAATGCGTGTCTCGCTTGTTGAAAGATCCCACACTTCACGCTTCGTTGTCGAGAGGTGCACACGAGCAGATCCGTGTATTCAGCTCAAGGAATTCGGCAATACGGGCAGTGACACTGTATGTCTCTCTTAGAAACAAGCGGGCCAAGGTTTCCCGTAGCGAAACGCCTGTACTGCATTAACCCAGTGCCCGGAAGGCAATTATTCAGAAAGGACAAGATGAACACAGCAATCATCACCGGCATCACCGGCCAAGACGGCGCATACCTGACCCAACTGCTGCTGGAAAAAGGCTACACGGTGTACGGCACCTATCGCCGCACCAGCTCGGTCAACTTCTGGCGCCTGGAGGAACTCGGTGTTGCAAGCCACCCGAACCTGCACTTGGTGGAATACGATCTGACCGATCTGAGCTCCAGCATCCGCCTGCTGCAGAACACCAAGGCTACCGAGGTCTACAACCTGGCCGCGCAGAGCTTTGTCGGCGTTTCGTTCGATCAGCCGGTGACGACCGCGGAAATCACCGGGATCGGCCCGCTCAACCTGCTTGAGGCCATCCGCATCGTCAATCCGGAAATTCGCTTCTATCAGGCTAGCACCTCGGAGATGTTCGGCAAGGTCCAGGCTATTCCCCAAGTGGAAAGCACGCCGTTCTACCCGCGCAGCCCCTACGGCGTCGCAAAGCTCTATGCGCACTGGATGACGGTGAACTACCGTGAGAGCTACAACATCTTTGGCAGCAGCGGCATTCTGTTCAATCACGAGTCGCCGCTGCGGGGCCGCGAGTTCGTTACCCGCAAGATTACCGACAGCATGGCCAAGATCCATCTCGGCCAACTGGATGTGCTGGAGCTCGGCAATCTCGATGCGAAGCGCGATTGGGGTTTTGCCAAGGAATACGTGGAAGGCATGTGGCGCATGCTGCAGGCCGACAAGCCGGACACTTACGTGCTTGCCACGAATCGCACGGAAACGGTTCGTGACTTCGTCACGATGGCGGCCAAGGCCGTTGGCACCGACATTGCGTGGGAAGGCCGCAACGAAGATGAAGTCGGCTACGAACGCAATAGCGGCAAGGCGATCGTAAAAATCAATCCGAAGTTCTACCGTCCCGCGGAAGTGGAATTGTTGATCGGCGATCCTGCCAAGGCCCGCAAGGAGCTGGGATGGGAACCCAAGACCACCCTCGAGGAACTCTGCCAGATGATGGTGGAAGCCGATATCCGTCGCAACAAAGCAGGCTTCTCGTTCTAAGCCATGGCAAAGGTCCTGATTACGGGTATTCACGGCTTCACCGGTCAACATCTGCTCCAGGAGCTGATTGGCGCAGGTCATGAAGTTTGCGGCCTGGCACACACAACGGCGACAGATGCGCCGACGTCGGTGCCAGTGCACGTGTGCGACCTGCTCGATCGGTCCGCGCTTACCGAAGTGCTCGCGCATGAACGGCCCGATGCAGTGGTGCACCTTGCCGCTATTGCATTCGTCGCACATGGTGACGTCAGGGCCATCTACGACACCAACGTGGTTGGCACCCGCAACCTGCTGGAGGCTATTCATTCCTCCGGCTGCCAACCACGGTCAGTACTGCTTGCCAGCAGCGCAAACATCTACGGCAATAGCGACCGCGAGGTACTTGACGAAGCCGCCCCGGCGGCACCGGCGAACGACTACGCTGTCAGCAAGCTGGCCATGGAGTATATGGCCAAGCTGTGGGAGGACAAGCTGCCGATTACCATCGTGCGGCCCTTCAACTATACGGGTGTCGGGCAGACGCCCAACTTCGTGCTGCCGAAGATAGTTGCGCATTTCCGCGAGCGCAGGCCCGTATTGGAGTTGGGGAATCTAAACGTTATTCGGGATTTCTCCGACGTACGCAGCGTCGTCGCCGCTTATGCGCAGCTGCTCAACGGCAAATTTGCCGGTCAGACGTTCAACACCTGTTCAGGCGTTGGCTACTCGCTCGGGGATGTGCTGACGATCTTGCACGATCTGACCGGACATCGGCCCGAGATTAAAGTGAATATGGCATTTGTACGTGCCAACGAAGTGCACAAGCTGATTGGCAGCAATACAAAGCTCAGGCAGGCAATTGGCGCAATGCCGGATATTGCACTGCGCGACACGCTGCAGTGGATGCTGGAGACTGGCCGATAGATGGGTGGCTCTGGCGCTATATAGTCATAGTGCCAGAGCAAGATCCCTCATTGGCGGCACTACTATCAGAAGACGATCAAATCAATCATGTTAAGACTGGCACTTGTAAGCACCCCGAGATCAGGTAACACTTGGCTGAGGTATCTGCTTGCTCGCACCTTCGATCTCGAGCAGTATGCCGTTCATAGCCCTTCCGCACTGGACTGGTCCAGTTTGCCGCAGAGATGCATTGTTCAACTCCACTGGAACAACACGCCCGAGTTCCGCTCACTGCTGAACGCCGCGGATTTCCGGGTGATTACAATTTCCCGTCACCCACTTGATACCCTGCTGTCGATTCTTCACTTCTCGCCAAATGAGCCAGAGACGGCCCAGTGGCTGCTTGGGCAAGGTGGTTCCGAACAATCCATACATCACAAATCGCCAGCCAGCTCGGAATTCCAGGATTACTGCATTAGCCCAAGGGCTCAGGCATTGCTATCCGTTACTCCGCAATGGTGGGATGTCGATGGAGTAGTGAAGGTTCGTTATGAGGATCTGGTCTCTGATACAACGGGAGTACTCTGCACGATTGCCGAGGTTATTGGGGAACCCGCTAGCGGGCTCGCGGAAATTGTTGACTCCCTGAGCATTGAGAACCTGAGGCTCACGTCGTCAAATCAGCACTTCTGGAAAGGGCAGCCGGGCCTATGGCGCAACTTGATCTTGCCGGACTTTGCTGAGGAAATTTACCAGGTGAACCAGGGCTCATTTGAGAAGCCAGGTTACACATGCGCCTCCGATGAAAAATTGCAGGTGTGCAATGTGGAAGAGTTCTGGGCGCAGCTAGATTAAGTCATGAATAAGCTATTGAGGCGCATGTAGACACGTCTCTAGCCGAATTCGAGCTGCGCTATCCGAAAGGATTGTATGCCAAGGCACGACAAGGTCTGATTCAAAAATTCACGGGATTGGACAGTCCCTATAAAGTGCCGCTGAAACCTGATTTGAAGCTCGATACATCGCATAAATCTATCGAATACTACATCGCAGCTATGCTGAATCATTTAGAGGCCAGGATTGACATTTCTCTCAACAATGCGCTGCACGAAAGAGAACTGAGCTACATGGAAGCCATCCGATGAAGTTGATTCTTGCGGTGGATGCGATTGTGCCGCCATTGACCGGCATCGGTCGCTATACATGGGAATTGGCAAGGTACTACACCATGCCGGAAAGTGGCCTGGACAGGCCGCGTTTCTTCTTTGCTGGCCATTGGGTGGAAAACCCCGCCTCGCTGCTGCATCCCGCCATTTCCGCGGCAAAGCCGCGCCGGCGTATCGGCCAGCTTCCGCGCATGCCGGCCATTTGGCGCCGCTGGAATATGCGGCGCCAAATGGAAGGTCATGTATTTCATTCGCCGAACTATTTCCTCCCGGAAGCGGTGGACGGCGGCATTGTCACGGTGCATGACCTGTCAGTCTTCAAATACCCTGAGACCCATCCGGCCGAACGCTTGCGGCATTTTGAACAAGGCTTTGCTTCCACACTGAGGCGGGCCGCTCATTTGATCACTGATTCCGAAGCAATTCGTGCGGAAGTGGTGGAATACTTCGGCTGGCCGCGTGAAAAAGTTACCTCGATCGGTCTCGGGGCGCCAGCCGAGTTCGGACCGCGCGCACCTGGAGAGATTGTGGCAGCACTGGCCCAGCACGGCCTCACGCCAGGAGGGTACGCGCTGTGCGTCTCCACGTTGGAACCACGCAAGCGCGTGGATCGCCTGCTCGAAGCCTACATGGCCTTGCCCTCTGCATTGCGTAGTCGTTACCCACTTGTACTGGCGGGCAGCAAGGGCTGGCTGAGCGACAACCTGCAGGCGCAGATTGCACTTGGCCAAAGCGAGGGATGGCTCCACTACCTGGGCTTCGTGCCGGAGTCCCTTCTCCCACTGCTCTACGCTGGTGCGCGCGCCTTCCTCTACCCTTCGGTGTACGAGGGCTTCGGCCTGCCGGTGCTTGAGGCTCTCACCAGTGGCGTACCTACACTGACGTCGGATTGCTCATCACTACCGGAAGTGGCGGGCGGTGCGGCATGGTTGGTGGAACCGGATCATCACGAAGCGTTGCGCGACGGCATCGAGTTAGTCCTCACTGACGAGAGTTGGCGCGCCAATGCGATTAGGCGAGGACTGCAAGTTGCTGCGGCACATAGCTGGCAGCAATGTGCCGCCAAGACACTGGCGCTATGCAAGCGCTTCACCTGACTTTCCGCCTGGCATTACGATATGGCGGCCAGTAGTATCTTGAGCTGGTCAGCGCTTGCTGCCCAGCTCAATCGCCGCAAGGCGCCACTGCCTGGAGCACTCCCCGCCTTCAGCAGATCCAGCCACGCAGCAAATTCCGTGGCAAGCTCAACGCTGGTGCGACCGCTAAAATACGTGGCGTCCTGTCCGGCCACTTCCCGGAACACCGGCAGATCGCGCGCCAGTATAGGCATGCCGTAGTGAGCGGCCTCCACCAGCGGCAATCCAAAGCCTTCTGCTTCGGAAGCCATGACCAACCCGCCTAGATTGCCGTAGAGCCCTGCCAGCTCCGCATCGCTGACGGCCGTGAGCCAGATCATGCGCCCACCGGCCTCGGGATGGCCATGCAGACGTTCCGCAAGAGATGCGACATTCCATCCTTCCCGCCCCGCGATGACCAGTGTGACATCACGACCTTGTGCCCACAAATGCTCAAACGCGTCGAGTACTTGTGCGTGCCCTTTGCGGGGTTCTACCGTGCCGACCATCAGCACGCTTTGACGCAGGAAGTGTGAAGATCTCCCGCGGATCTGCGGCACAAGGTCTGCGGTAGGGTTCGGCATAACGGGCAGCTCCGCGCCGAGGTGAAACCAGCCTGGAGCAAGCTCGCTGCCGGCAATTCCGCAGCGCTGCCACAGCCAGGTGCTGACCTCGTCCGCCACCGAGCGGGATATGCAGCACAGGGCATCGGCATACGTTGCCACCGTCCCCAGCCAGTAACGGAATGACCTGCGCGCTCGGGGCGTAAACCACTCTGGGTGAAGCGCCGGCAGCAAATCATAGATCACGAATGCAAAGCGTACGCCTTGGGCGCGCCACTGGAGAAACTCGCGCTGGCGGCTGGGTGCAATGCGGCTACTGAGGTCCAAGCCGAGGAAGATGTCATGCGGCCCGACTCGTACAGGCGTATCGTCCCCAACAGATACGCTAGCGTCAAGGGAGGACAGGTAAGCGTTGGCATAACGATAGGACGTCTTTCGGGTGGCCCGCACGGGGCGAACCACAAAGCCTTCCGGTGGTGCCCGTAACAGTTCCAACAGCAGGGATCGGACCACGCGCTGTATGCCTGTACCTGCATCGTGGGCGGCAATAATCGATACGTCGACCAGCAACTGTCGAGGCGCCCCCCCTGGCCTGACGCGCGCGGGCCGAATGGAC
This sequence comes from Cupriavidus basilensis, assembly GCF_029335485.1. Taxonomy (GTDB): domain Bacteria; phylum Pseudomonadota; class Gammaproteobacteria; order Burkholderiales; family Burkholderiaceae; genus Cupriavidus; species Cupriavidus basilensis_E. The sequence continues at coordinate 59,699 of NZ_JARJLM010000559.1, read as the reverse complement.
GCGACTGCGCGTCGCGCCAGCCCAGCCCAACACGCAGCCCCCCAGATCGCAGCAAACTGTAGCGTCGCGGCTCTAAGCTTCCTATACATATGCGGTTGCGGCGATCAGCACCAGCGCTGTCGTCGCTCCATTAGCTAACGCTTTCCTGGTAGAACGTGTAGGCATCGTCGATCTGCTCGAACGTGTGCAGCTTGCCCTCAACCAGGACCGCTGCGCGGTCGCAGTGCTCGCGAATATATCCGGCGTCGTGGCTGACAATAATCAGTGACCGGTCGCGGCGATGCTCGAACAGTTCCTGGTGACATTTGGCGTGGAAGCGGCTGTCGCCTACGGCCACAATCTCATCAATCAGGAAGCAATCGAACTCGATTGCCATCGAGATAGCGAAAGCCAGGCGCGCGCGCATGCCTGCGGAATAGCTCTTGACCGGTTCGCGCAAGTAATAGCCGAGTTCGGAGAATTCCTGGACGAAGGGTTCTGCAGCTTTCGCGTCCGCCCCATACACACGGCAGATGAAGCGTAGATTGTCCATGCCTGTCAGGCTACCCTGGAACGCCCCGCCAAAAGCGAGCGGCCACGACACGCTCATCGCTCGGACAATCTTGCCCGAAGTCGGCAACTCAGCCCCACTGATCATCCGGATCATGGTGGACTTGCCCGCGCCATTGCGCCCGAGGATGCCGATTTTTTCACCGGCACCGACCTGGAGATTGATGCCATCCAGCACGCGGCGGCGGCCCTGGCGGGTGTGATAGTCCTTGCAGACGTTCTGTAGTCGAATCATTCTGGCTCAACCCGCTTGCCGGCCTCACGAACGAGGAATAGACCAACAAACAAGAAAACAAGATCTGCCACTACCATATACTCGACATCATAGTGAGGTTTCACTAGCGCCCCGAAATAGCCAGCCCGGAGCATTTCCACACCGTGAACCATAGGCAGCAGCAAGATCAGCTTCTGAGCGCTAGTCGGTAGCCAATCGACCATGAACACTGCTCCGGATAAAGGAAACAGCAAGTAAGCGATGGTGTGCCAGATTCTGTCCGCTGTCTCACTGCGCTCACTGAGCGCCCCTATTATAAGACCCAACCCGCAGCCAAATAACGCGAGAAAGATCCAACCGCCTATAACCAACGACAAATTCTGTGGTATCTCCATCAATCCCAAAACCACGAAGAGTGTCGTAAGGAAGACTGCGGAAATCGTAGCGCCGGAAATCTCCAGCAAAAGTCGCGCAAAGAAAAGGTCAATGACCCTCACATTCCGATGATATAAGAGGCTGAGATTTGGCTGAATTGCTAACGCACACCGATTAGCGCAATTACGCCAAAGCAAGACCGACGAATACCCGGTCACAGCGAATGCCGTAATCGGAAGGTTGGAGCCATGCGTCGCCTTTGTTAACGTCCACAAGGCTGTGACGCCCAGCGTGAACATCATCGGCTCAAAGAAGATCCACAGAAAGCCGACGTTGTGGCGTCCATAGCGAGTGATTATTTCGCGCATCAAGAGCGCCCCAACCACGCGCAGTTGAATCCGCAGCGACCGAAGGAACGGCGTTTCGTGATGTACTGCGCGCATCTTAGTCGTGATGCTCGCGAACACCAGCGACCAGCAGGCTCAACACCCCCCAAACGATCATTCCAAGCGCGAAGACTTCGAGAATCCTCTTCAAGCGTCTCGGCTCAATCGCCACATCCGGCGCGTTCGGCTGTACCAGCCGCTCCAGATATAGCTGCTTGCGCTGCGCTTCGGCTCGCGCGTTCTCCAGCGCGGTCATCGTCGATGCCAGTTGCCTGTCCGCAAACTGCGAGTCAAGCTGCAGGCGTGTATAGGCAGCCGCCTTTTCCGACAGCGAACCCTTGCCGCCGGTCACGCCGCCCGACGCCTCTTTAATCTGGCCTTCCAGCGCAGCGATATTTGTCTTGAGCGTTGAAACCTGGGGATTTTGCGGCGCGATGGCCTGCAACTGCATCAACTGCGTCTGCGCATTGAAGAGCTGCGTTTGCAAAGCCGTGACTTGTTGCAGTTGCAGGGCGGATTGCCTATCCGGATCAAACACTGTGTTCGACTTACGGTACGCCGCCAGCGCGGTAGCCGCATCTTTTGCCTTTGCTGCTGCGGCATCCACTTCACTGCGCGCAAACTGGACCATATCCTTGGCAGCACGCTCGTTCATGCGATTAATCAACCGCTCGCTCAATTCCAGCAGCGATTCGTTAATTTTGGTCGCGTCCTGGGAGGTGAACGAACGCACTTGCAGCGTAGTGATGGACGAGGTGGAATCGTACTCCACCGTTACTACATGCTTAATATAGTATTTCCACAACGCCTCAAAACTGTCATCAAACTTCCGCAGGAAGCGGCTCAAGAAGTCGCCGTGGTTGCCATAGGCATCCAGGATGTAGCTATCTCTATTCAGTTCGCCCAATGCATCGCGCGATTCAATATAATCAATGACCGAGTAGGTATCGTCCTGCGCGCGCGAGAAGCCGGTGCCTTGCAGTAGGGCCCCAAGGGTGCTGGTCTGGCTCTGACGCTGCGGGCTGCGCACCACAAAACGCGATTCGGAGACGTAGATATCGGACGCAATCACGCCGAAATAGACTGTCGCGAGGACGGTTGGCACCACGACAGTGCCAAGAAAAAGCCGATTAAGGCGCTTCAGGCGCTGCCACACACCGCTCTTGCTTCCGGTCGCCTGCGGCGCCGCGTCGTTCTTGAATACCGTATCCAACGTATCTTCCAAAGCTATGCGACCCGGCAATGCGCGGCGAATTCTCGCTCTCCGGGCCTGAAATTGCCTTCAGTGCCGGGCAATCTGAAGAAATAAGGGCATTTTTCGCCTGTGTTTGCCAACATAGCACCGCAACAGCAATCGCCTGGCCGGCCATAGACCAGTTTAAGGCTGCTGATTATAGCGGCTGCCCTGTGACGAGGCTATCGGAAGCGCCTGAGGTGCATCCCGCTTGCAACAGCCCGTAAGCAGTTCCTTACAAAACCCAAACTGCTGCGGTATCCTTCCACCCTTCTCCAGATATCCTTGGACATTGGCACAGCAATCTCGCCAGATTTGACAGATCCGGCCGCATGGCCAGTACCTTGCCAACCCGCCTTCCCACGCTACTTGATGCGACGTTCCTTTCTAGCCCTGCAAGGCACGGCATCTCCCTTCTTTCGTCAGTTGTCGGCCGCCTTGCGTGAGCGTGGGCACCGGGTCCAGCGAGTGAATTTCTGCGGCGGCGACCTCGCTTACGCCGGCGCAGAGGACGCCTGTAATTTTTCTGACACATTACGGGCGCTGCCAGACTGGTATTCGCACACCATCAAATCTGGCAATTTTAGCGATCTACTGCTTTTCGGGGATTGCCGGGAGGTTCATCAGGCTGTATACAAGGCAGCCGATCAACTGGGCGCCCGTATCCATGTCTTCGAAGAAGGCTACGTCCGGCCTCACTGGCTCACCCTGGAGGAACATGGCGTCAATGGCCGCTCCCGGCTCCCGCGCGATCCGGACTGGTACCTTGGGCATCGCGGCGTGACGCCGGCCAGCCCACCCGGGCAGAACACCGGCTATAACCTCTACGAGCGCGCGTGGCACGATATCCGCTATCGGGCCGCCAATACCGTCCATGCCCGCCACTTCCCGCATTACCGCAGCCATCGCCCACACAACGGCTTCCGGGAGTATGCGGGCCTTGCCAGCCGCCTGCTGTTGCAGCGCCGGCACCGGCTTGAGGCAGAGCAGGTCACCGAACGGTTGCTGCGCTCGCCACGGCCGTTCTACGTGTTTCCGCTGCAGTTGAATTCGGACTCCCAGATCCAGGTGCACTCGCCGTTCGAGAGCATCCGGCAGGCCATCGAGCAGGTAATGGGCTCCTTCGCAGCCCATGCACCGGCCGATGCAACGCTGGTTATCAAGAATCATCCGCTTGACACTGGCCTGATTGAGTATCGCCACTACTCCCGCCAACTGGCACAAGCCTTGGGCATGGCAGACCGCCTCGAGTTCATTGATGCCGGCCACCTGCCGACGCTGCTGGACCATGCCCGCGGCGTGGTGGTAGTCAACAGCACCGTGGGACTGTCAGCCCTGCATCATCGTCGCCCGCTGATCACCCTGGGCACGGCGATCTATGACATGCCAGGCATGACCTGGCAGGGAGAACTCGACAGTTTCTGGCGGGAGGCGGAAGGGCCGGACATGGCCTTGTACCAAGCCTTCCTGAATTACGTGTTGCACCACACCCAGATAAATGGCGATTTCTACACACGCACCGGCATAGCCATGGCCACAGCCGGCGTGGTCAAACGACTCGAGGCCGCGCCACATGTCTGAAGGCACACCGCGCAACATCGTCATCACCGGCGCCAGCGCAGGTATTGGCCAGGCACTGGCCACCGCCTACGCGGCGCCCGGCGTCACGCTCGGCCTGGTCGGCCGCAACGCCGGCAGGCTGGAAGCCTGCGTCCGGCAATGCCGGCAAGCCGGAGCGGAAGTCATCAGCGCCGAACTCGACGTCCGCGACCCCATCGCCATGGCCGACTGGCTCCACGCCTTCGACGACAACCACCCCATCGACCTGCTGATCGCCAACGCCGGCGTGGCCAGCACCCTGTCGTCGGCGCGCGATTGGGAGGACCTGGCCCGCACGCGCGAGGTCTTCGACACAAATTTTTACGGTGCGATGCACACGGTTTTGCCTATCATAGGGCGCATGCGCGCACGCCGGCACGGCCAGGTGGCCTTGATCAGTTCCCTTGCGGCCATCCGCGGCATGGCTATTTCCCCGGCTTATTGCGCCAGCAAGTCCGCGATCAAGGCGTACGGGGAATCGGTTCGCCCGCTGCTGGCGCGCGACGGGGTCGATCTGTCGCTGGTGTTCCCGGGCTTTGTGAAGACCGCGATGAGCGATGTCTTTCCGGGCGACAAGCCGTTCCTGTGGTCGGCGGACAAGGCGGCGCGCCATATCCGTGCAAAGCTGGCTGCGAACAAGGCGGAGATTGCTTTCCCCGGCTTGCTGGCCTTCGGCATGGGCTTGCTTCCGCTGCTGCCGGCGCGCCTTGCCGATTCGATCCTGGACCGACTTTCTTATCTACCGAGGGAGGAGCACTAGCCCGGCATGCCGCCTTTGCTCCTGTTCCTTATAGCGCTTGCCGCTTCCTTCCTGCCGGACGCTATCGCCCTGCCCCGGCCGCGCGCGCCGTGGCGGCGCTCGGCCGGGGCGCTGGCCATCCATGCCCTGGCATCGGCGGTGACGTTCACGCTGATGCTGGCGGTCTCGGCTCGCCCGGCATTTGCCGCGCTCGTGGCATTCGCGCTGGCCGCGTTGATGGCAATTGTCAACAATGCTAAATATGCGTCCTTGCGGGAGCCTTTCGTTTTCACCGACCTGAGCCTGTTCGGCCAGTTGTTCCGCCACCCTCGCCTGTACCTGCCCTTCCTCAGCGTGGTCCAGGTGCTGGCCATCGCCGTCGGGGCGGCGCTGTTCGCAGGGGCATTCCTTGCCTGCGAGCGGCTTTCGGCCGTACCGTATGAAACGCTGGCGGCCTGCGGGGGCGGCGCGCTGGTCGTTGCCGTCCTGCTCGCCGCGCGCTTGCCGCTTACCCTTGCGCCGGGCGAGGACCAGCTGTGCCATGGCTTTATCACGGTGTTCGTGGCCTATCTGCTGAACGGCTTGCGGCCCCGCACCGCGCACGGCCTGCGGGCCGCGCTGATGGCTGGGCCGTTCTCGCGGACCGCGGCGCCGGCCGTGCGGCCGGACGTGATCGTGATCCAGAGCGAGTCGTTCTTCGATGCCCGCCGCCTGGGTTCGGCGGTGAACCCGGCGATCCTGGCAAACTTCGACGCTGCCCGCCGCGCCGCTTGCCAGCACGGCGAGCTGCGGGTGCCGGCGTGGGGCGCCAATACCATGCGCACGGAGTTCGCCCTGCTGTCCGGCCTGCCCGAGGCGGCGCTGGGCTATGCGCGCTTTTACCCCTATGCCTTTATCCGCCGTCCCTGCGCCTCGCTGGCGGGATGGTTCCGGCGCGCCGCCTACCGCACGTTGGCGATTCACCCATATTTCGCGGATTTCTTTGGACGCGAGCGGGTGTTCCCGCTGATGCATTTCGAGCGGTTCCTGGATATCCGGCATTTCGCGGCGGCGCCACGCGCCGGGCCTTATGTGGCGGATGCCGCCGTGGCGGACGCGATCATCGATGAACTGGAATCCGCCGGCGACGAGCCGGCGTTCGTCATGGCAATGACGATGGAAAACCACGGCCCGCTCCACCTCGAGCGGGTGGAGGCCGGCGAAAGCGCCCGCTACCACACGCTGGGCGACGGCGCGCCGTGGGACGACCTGACCGCTTATCTGCGCCACCTGGCCAATGCCGACGCCATGATCGGCCGGCTGACGGATTACCTGGCGAAACGCCAACGCAAAGCCATCCTTTGTTTCTATGGCGACCACGTGCCTGCCCTGCCGCATGTATTCGGCAAGCTGGGCGGCATGCAAACCCGCAGCGATTACTTTATCTGGCGCAATGACGGTTGCCCGGCATCGCTGCACAAGGATATGGATGTCGCCGATCTGGGGCGGGATTTACTCGATACGATCGGGCAGCCGGTGCATGCCGGCATGCCTGGATGAAGAACAAAGAAGCTGAAGTTTAGAACAGCAGGGCCGAGTCAGAGGAAGATGAAAAAAGCTATCGCAGTTGTGGGAATGTCGTGCAGGTTTCCCGGAGGTGTCCGCAATCCGGATGACTTCTGGAACCTGCTGGTCAATGAAACCGATGCGGTCACGGAAGTGCCCGCCGACCGGTTTGGCACCGAGTTCTACCTGCATCCGGCAAAGCGCGAGCCCGGCAAGAGCTATACATTCTCCGCCGGCGTGCTGGACGACATTGCGGGCTTCGACGCCGATTTCTTCGGCATCTCGCCGCGCGAGGCCAGGCAGATGGACCCGCAGCAACGCCTGCTGCTGGAACTCGCATGGGAGGCCTTCGAGCATGCAGGCCACCTGCCTGCCAGGATGGCGGGCAGCAATTGCGCCGTCTTCGTCGGCGTGGCCAGCCAGGATTACGGCGACCGCGGCGTGGATGACCTGAGCGTGGCCGATGCTTATTCCGCGACCGGCAATACGATGAGCATTGCTTCGAACCGGATTTCCTACCTGTTCGACCTGCGCGGCCCCAGCATGTCGATCGACACGGCCTGCTCGTCGTCTCTGGTCGCCCTGCACCAGGCCTGCAATGCGATCCATGCCGGCGAAGCCGACACGGCGCTGGCCGGCGGCGTCAACCTGCTGCTGCATCCGTTCCCCTTCGTCAGCTTCGCCAAGGCGTCGATGCTGTCGCCTACCGGGCGCTGCCGGGCCTTCGATGCCGCGGGCGACGGCTATGTGCGTTCCGAGGGCGGCGCCCTGGTGCTGCTCAAGCCGCTGGAGAAGGCGCTGGCCGACGGCGACACCATTCATGCCGTCATTGTTTCGTCCGGCGTGAATTCGGACGGCCATTCGCAAGGCGGCATCAATGTGCCCGCCGCCGCCACGCAAGCCGCGCTGCTCAAGGATGTCTATGCGCGCGCCGGCGTCGATCCGCTCGATATCGCCTATGTGGAAGCGCATGGCACCGGCACCGCGGTGGGCGATCCGATCGAGGCGCGCGCCCTGACCGATGTGCTCGGCAAAGGCCGCGCGGCCGGGCAGCCCTTGCTGATCGGCTCGGCCAAGACCAACGTCGGCCACCTGGAAACCGCCTCCGGCATGGCAGGGCTGCTGAAAGCCATTCTCTGCCTGAAGCACAGGGCGGTGCCGGCAACGGTCCATTTCAAGAATCCCAACCCGAACATCGACTTTGCCGGCGGCGGTTTGCGCGTGGTCGACAGCTTCCTGCCGCTCGACGCATCCGGCAAGCCCCTGCTGGTGGGTGTGAATTCCTTCGGCTTCGGCGGCACCAACGCGCACGTGCTGCTGCGCGAAGCTGCGCTCCCGGCTAGCCCGGTGGCGAAGGCTGCGCCGGCGGCGGAGCCGCTGGCCCTGGTCCTGAGTGCGCGCAGCCCGGACGCGTTGCGCGCACTGGCGGGCCAGTATCACGCACGCCTGCAGGCCGGCGCTTCCTGGGAGCAGCTTGCCAGCGCCGCCGCGCGCAAGCGCCAGTGGCTGCACCATCGGGCGGTCATCACGCCCGCCAGCCAGGATGAAGGCATGGCCTCTCTCGACCTGCTGGCGCGCGGGGAGAGCGCGCCGTGCGTCACCATCGGGGAAGCGCCAGCGGGTACGGACAGCAAGCTCGCCCTGGTCTTCTCGGGGAACGGCTCGCAGTGGGCAGGCATGGGCCGGCGCCTGCTGGCGGAGGATGCCGTGTTCCGCGACGCCATGCACGAGATCGACGCACTGTGGCAGGCGGATGGCAGTGCCTCGCTGGCCGGCGTGATGCGCGACGGCGCCACCGCCGCCTGGCTAGAGGGCACGGAAAACGCGCAGCCGCTGCTGTTCGCGCTGCAGGTTGGCGTGGTGCGCTCGCTGCAGGCGCGTGGCCTGCGCTACGATGCCTGCTTCGGCCATAGCGTGGGCGAAGTGGCCGCGGCCTGGGCGAGCGGCGCGCTCACGCTGGCGCAGGCGGTGCATGTGATCAAGGAACGCAGCCGCGCACAGGCCTCCACCGCGGGCGCCGGCAAGATGGCGGCCGCCGGCGTCAGCGCACAAGCCGCGCAGCAGCTGATCGACCGCCTGGGCCTTGGCGGCGCGCTGGAGATGGCCGGCGTCAACAGCCCGGAAGCCGTCACCCTGGCCGGTTCGCCCGAGGCGATTGCCGCCATGCAGGCGCAGTTCGCCCAGAGCGGCAAGTTCTTCCAGGTGCTGGATCTCGACTACGCGTTCCACAGCAAGTGCATGGAGCCGATCCGCGATCTGGTGCTGACTGCCCTGGCCGATCTGCGGCCGCAGCAGGCGCACACCCCGTTCGTCTCGACTGTCGCGGGCGCGCAGTTGCCCGGCACCGCGCTCGACGCCCAATACTGGTGGCGCAATATCCGCGAACCCGTGCAGTTCGAAGCCGCCGCGCGCCACCTGGTGGATGCCGGCGTGCGCGTGTTCCTCGAGATCGGCCCGCACTCGATCCTGCGCAGCTACGTTGCGCAAACCCTCGAGCATGCCAAGGCGGGCGGCAGCGCCCTGCCGACGCTCAAGCGCAATCACGACAGCGCCGCGCAGTTGCATCACGCGTTCTGCGCAGCACTGGCACAAGGCGCCAGCCTCGATGCGGACAAGGCCTATCCGCCGGCCGATCCGGAACTGGTGCTGCCGACCTATCCGTGGCAGAGGAGCCGGCACTGGCTCATGCCCACCAGCGAGGGCTATGACCTGGTGAACCGGCGCCGCGAACATCCGCTGCTGGGCTATCGCCTGAAAGACAGCGCCGTGGCCTGGGAGAACCAGGTCGACCCGGTCAAGCTGCCGGTGCTGGCCGACCATGTGGTGGATGGCGCGGTCATCTTCCCCGGCGCGGCCTATGCGGAAATGGCGCTGGCCGCCGCGCGCCTGCATTTCGGCACCGTGGCCTGCGCCGTCGAAAACCTGGAGATCCGCTCGCCGGTGGTGTTCCAGCCGCAACAGGGCAAATTGTTCCGCTTTACCGTCGACCCGCGCACCGGCGGCTTCGTCGTCGAGACGCGTCCGCGCATGAGCACCGATCCGTGGACGCTCACCGTGGTCGGCCGCCTGCTGGCCGGCGGCCCCGCCGCCCAGCCCGGCGAGGCGATCGCCGGAGAGGAACTGGCGGCGCTGGAAGCCGCATGCCCGATCGATGGCGGGCAGCTCTACGGCAGGGCAGCCGAAATCGGGCTGAATTTCGGTCCGGCCTTCCAGTGGGTGCGGTCCGTGCGTCTTGCCGGTGATACGGCGATTGCCGAACTGGCGCAGCCCGCCGTGCTGCAGAATGCGCTGGCGCCCTACGCGATGCACCCGGCCGCGATCGACGGCGGCTTCCATCCGCTGCTCGCCCTGCTGGGCGAGGCGGCCGATGGCGAGGATGCGGCAGCGGACGCGGCCGCCTACGTGCCGGTGCAGATGGGCCGCATCGACTACTACGGCGGCGGCGATGCCGTGCGCCGCGTGGTGGCGCGCATCGAGCGGCGCAGCCCGCATTCGCTGGTGGCCTCGTTCACGTATCTGGACGAAGCCGGCAAGGTCGTCATGCAGGTGGGAGCATGCCGCTTCCGCCGCGTCGACCTTGCGGCCCGGCGCCAGGCGGCACCCAGCCGCTTCGCCTTCGTGACCGAAGCAAAGCCCTATGCTGCCGACATCAGCGCCGCTGCCCTGCCCTCGCCGCAGACGCTCATCGCGGCAGCCGCCGCCACGCTGACCACGCATGAGGACGCCGCCCACCGCCGCACGCACCTCACCGAGGTCATGCCGCTGCTCGACGTGCTGGCGGCGGCCTATGCGCTGCGCGCGGTCGAAGCGCTGGACGTGCCCGGCCAGCCGCAATTGCCCGCCAGCGCCAATCCGGCGCTGCTCGAACGGCTGATCGGCATGCTGGTGGAAGACGGCGTACTGGCCATGCGCGACGGCCAGCTGGTGCGCGGCGACGAGACCCTGCCGGCCATCGAGGATCTCTGGCGCAGCCTGGTCTCGGCGTCGCCGGGCCACGTTGCGGAACTGACGCTGCTGGCGCATTGCGGCAACGCGCTGCCAGCGGTGCTTGGCGGCACGCTGCGCCCGCAGGCCGTGCTGCCCAGCGGGCGCAGCAGCCTGGTGGACCACCTCTACGAGGCGTCCCCCACCTGGACCCACGTCAACGCGCTGGCCAGCGCCTGCCTGGACACCTTGGTCGACGCCTGGCGCGAGCATCGCCCCTTGCGCGTGCTCGAGGTGATCGCACCGGGCACCAACCTGTTCCAGCCGTTCGGCTCGCACCTGCAATCGCGCTGCGACTATGCCATCGCCGGCAGCGCCGAGCAGCTTGGCGCCTTCGATGCGACCGAACATCCGCTGATCCGCACGGTGCAGATCGAGCTGGGTGAAACGCCCACGCTGGCCGCCGAAGCGGGGCGCCCCGCACGGTACGATGTCCTGATCATCAACAACCTGCTGCGCGCGGGCGCGTACCCCGCGCGCCTGATCGAGGCAGCCCGTGCGTGGATGACGCCCGGCGCGCTGCTGATCGTCGCGGAAAGCCAGTCGAGCCGTTTCTCGGACATCGTGTTCGGGCTGACTCCCGACTGGTGGACGCAGGGTCGCGGCGAACTGCTGCCCGCCAACGCCATCGCTTCCCTGCTGCAGCAACACGGCTTCGAAGCCCCGGCCCGGCACACCGAAGCGGAGCTCGACATCGAAGGCGCACCCGCCTTCATGGTGGCGCGCCGCGGCGCGGACGCCGTTGCCGCGCCCCCGGCCGAAACACCGCCGGCGCACTGGCTGCTGGTGAATCCCGCCGCGCACGGCGAGCTGATGGCCGCCGTCGCCGATACGCTGCAAAGCCATGCGCCTGCCGGCCAGGTCACCGTGCTCGACTCGGTAGCGGCCCTGCTGGCCCACCCGTCGCTCGGCGCGGCCGGGGCCTTGCCTCGCCACGTGGTCTTCCTCGCCGCCGACATCGAGGGCCTGGACGCCGGGGGCGACGGCAGCGAAATGATGCGCGCGCAGGAAAGCACCTCGATCGCGCTGGCGCAACTGGTGCGCGGTCTCGCCGGCGCACCCGCGCCGGTCCGCCTGTGGGTGGTGAGCCGTGGCGGCGCGCCACTGGCCGCCCCCGCAACGCAGCCGTCGGCCTTCCGGCCGGAACAGGCGACGCTGTGGGGACTTGGCCGCGTGCTGATGAACGAATACGCGGAACTGGCTTGCCACCTGATCGATATCGATCCCGGCTGCGAGCGGCCCGCGCCCTTGCTGGTACGCGAACTGTTGTCGGACGAAGGCGAGGAGGAAGTGCTGCTCACCCGCTCGGGCCGTTTCGTGCCGCGCATGTTGCCGGCCGCCACCGTCGAGCTGCGCGAGCAGGGTGCGCGCGCGGGCGAGCGCAATCAGCACAGCGTGCTTGCCTTCGAATCCCCGGGTTCGCTGCGCCACCTGCAATGGTTCGCCCTGCCCGAGCGCGAGCTCGAAGCGGATGAGGTGGAGATCGAACCCGCCGCGACCGGCCTCAATTTCCGCGACGTGATGTACGCCATGGGCCTGCTGTCCGACGAAGCGGTGGAGAATGGCTTCGCGGGGCCGACCATCGGCATGGAGCTCTCGGGCCGGATCACGCGTGTCGGCACGGATGTGCAGGGCTTCCAGCCGGGCGACGCCGTGCTCGGCTTCGCGCCCGCCGGCTTTGCCAGCCGCGTGCGCACGCGCGCCGGCGCCGTCGCGCTCAAGCCGGAGCGGCTGAGCTTCGAGGAAGCCGCGACCATCCCCACCACCTTCTTCACGGCCTTCTACGCGCTCTGCGAGCTGGCCCGGTTGCGTCCTGGCGAGCGCGTGCTCGTGCACGGCGCGGCCGGCGGCGTGGGTATCGCAGCCATCCAGCTGGCCCGCCATCTCGGTGCGGAAGTGTTCGCCACCGCGAGCACCAACGAGAAGCGCGAGTTCGTGCGGCTGCTGGGCGCCGACCATGTGTTCGATTCGCGCAGCCTGGCGTTTGCCGACGACATCCTGCGCCGCACCGGCGGCCAGGGCGTGGACATCGTGCTCAATTCGCTGGCCGGCGAAGCCATGGTGCGCAGCATCGACGTGCTGCGCCCGTTCGGCCGCTTCCTGGAACTCGGCAAGCGCGACTTCTACGAGAACAGCCGGATCGGCCTGCGCCCCTTCCGCAACAACATCAGCTACTTCGGCATCGATGCCGACCAGCTGATGCATGCGCAGCCGGGCCTGACGACCCGCCTCTTTGCCGAGATCATGGAACTGCTGGCCAGCGGCGCGCTCGATCCGCTGCCGTATCGCACCTTCCCCGCGCACCGCGTGGAGGAGGCTTTCCGCTATATGCAGCAGGCGCGCCAGATCGGCAAGATCGTGGTCACCTTCCCCAGCGGCGCCCCGGCGCCGCAAAGCCCGAAGCCGACGCACCTCGCGCTGGACCCGCGCGCCGCCTACCTGGTGGCCGGCGGCACCGGCGGCCTCGGCTTTGCCACGGCACGCTGGCTGGTTGCCAGGGGCGCCCGGCATGTGGTGCTGGCGAGCCGCGGCGGCACCTTGTCGCCGGAGCTGGCCGCGCAGGCGCAACAGTGGAACGAGGCGCTGGGCGCCACCGTCACGGTGGCGTCGTGCGACCTGACGGATGCCGCCGCCGTCGCCGCCCTGGTGGAACGGATCGAGCGCGCCGGGACCGCGCTCAAGGGCGTGGTGCATTCGGCCATGACCATCGCCGACGGCCTCATCGCCAATCTCGACGATGAGCGCTTTGGCAGCGTGCTGGCGCCCAAGGTGGCCGGCGCGTGGAACCTGCACCGCGCCACCAGCGGGCGCGCGCTGGACTTCTTCGTGGTGTACTCGTCGGCCACGACCTTCCTCGGCAGTCCGGGCCAGTCCAGCTACGTCGCTGCCAATACCTTCCTGGAGTCGCTGGTCTATCAGCGCCGCGCCAGCGGGCTGCCGGGCTGCTTCATGGCCTGGGGGCCGCTGGAGGATGTCGGCTTCCTGGCGCGCAACGCGCAGACCCGCGAAGCGCTGCAGGTGCGCATCGGCGGGCGCTCGATCACCTCAAGCGAAGCCATGGCGGCGCTGGAGCATGCGCTGCTGGCAAACCGGGCCGGCGAGGCCGTGCTCTGGCTCGACTGGCAGGCCGTGGCCCGGGTCATGCCGGCCGCGCGCTCGCTGCGCTACGTCGAGATGCAGGGCAGCGACGGCCAGGATGCGCAGCGTTCCGCCGGCGCCAGCCTGGACGGCGAGGTCCGCGCCCTGCCGCACGCCCAGGCCCTGCAGCTGGTCATCGAGACCATGCAGGCCCAGATTGCACGCATCCTCCACCTGTCGGCCAAGAAGGTCGACATCGACCGCTCGGTGGTCGATCTCGGCATGGATTCGCTGATGGGGATGGAGCTCGGCATGGCCGTGGAGGAGTCCTTCAAGGTCAAGCTGTCGGTGATGCTGCTGGCGGACGGCGCCACGGTGCGCTCGCTGGCGCAGAAGATCGTCGAATCGATCCGCACCGGCGATGCCGCCGGCGCGGAGGGCGAGGCACCGTCGGAGGCGCAGCAACAGATCGAAGCGATGGTTGCGCGCCACGCGCTCGAGATGAACCCCGAGGACATCCGCGCCCTGGCCGGCAAGGTCGAGCCGGACGCCCCCGCCACCGCCTCGCCACAATGAACGGCGCACCGGGCTGGCAGGCAAACCAGGGAACACTGGCGCAAGACCTGGTGATGACGGGCCACGGCCTGCACACCGGGCGCCGTGTCAATGTGCGGATCCGGCCGGCCGGCGCCGGCCATGGCATCGTCTTCGTGCGCGTGCGGGATGGCCGCACCCTGGCCAGGCTGCCGGCCTCGCCCGGGCTGCGGCTGGCGCAGCCGCTATGCACGGCGCTGCAGGCGGACAATGGCCTGCGCGTGCGCACCGTGGAGCACCTGCTGGCTGCGCTGCTGGCCTGCGAGATCGACCATGCCACGGTGGAGCTCGATGCCGAGGAAGTGCCGATTCTCGATGGCAGCGCCTTGCCCTGGGTCAGGGCCATGGAAGCCTGCGGCCGCGCTGCCCTGCCTGCACCCAAGCGCTTTATCCGCGTGCTGCGCCGCCTTGCGGTTGCCGACGGCGAGATGCGCCAGCTGGTCATCGAGCCGGCCGGGCGCTATGAGCTGCATGTCACCAACGATCTCAAAGGCTTCGGCGTGCTGTCCTGGCAAGGCGAGATCAACCCGGCGCGCTTCACCAGCGAAATCGCGCCCTCGCGCTCGTACGGCCGCCTGAAATGGGCGATCCCCACGATCGCTTACGGCTACCTGCGCGGCAGGCCGGTCCTGCGCGGCGCGCGGCCATCGTGCACGGCAACCATCGTCGGCGGCTCGGTGCTCGGCGGCATGCGCCTGCCGGAGGAGTTCGTGCGCCACCGCGCACTGGACCTGATCGGCGACCTGGCCCTGCTGGGCGCGCCCTTGCTGGCACGGGTGACGGCCCTGCGCCCCAGCCATGAAATGAACTACCGCCTGAGTTCGGCACTGCTCGCGCAAACCGATGCGTGGGAATGGGCCGGACCGGCCATCTGATTGAACGAGGATTACGACGTATGGGATTGGGCGACCACCTGAGGCAGCAGCTCGCCGCGAAGGCGCTGCAGCGCCAGCTACAACGGGTGACCAACGAGATGGAGGCTGCCCCGGCGGCCGTGGCCAGGCCGGCCGCGCCGTCGGAGCTGGCCCAGCTATGCCGGTTCGATACCCTGCCGGCCTACCAGCAGGTCGCGATCGGGCGCCAGATGAGCGAGCAGCTGCGCATCGAATCGCCCTTCTTCCGGGTGCATGAAGGCGTGGCCGGCGCCACCACGCAGATCGGCGGCCGCAGCTATATCAACTTCGCCAACTACAACTACCTCGGCCTTGCCGGCGATCCGGAAGTATCGGCCAGCGCCAAGGCCGCCATCGACCAGTATGGCACGTCGGCCTCGGCCAGCCGCATGGTTGCCGGCGAACGCCCCGTGCAGCGCGAGCTCGAGCACGCGCTGGCCCGGCTGTACGAGGTGGATGACTGCGTGGCGTTCGTCAGCGGCCATGCCACCAACGTCACCGTGATCGGCTCGCTGTTCGGCCCGGCCGACCTGATCGTCCACGACTCGCTCGCGCACAACAGCATCGTCCAGGGCGCGCAGCTCAGCGGCGCCAAGCGGCTGAGCTTTCCGCACAACGACTGGCAGGCGCTGGACGCGCTGCTGACACGCGTGCGCCGCCAGTACCAGCGCGTGCTGATCGCCGTGGAAGGCCTCTACAGCATGGACGGCGACCTGCCGGAGCTGGATCGCTTCATCGACATCAAGCGCCGCCACGCGGCGTTCCTGATGGTGGACGAGGCGCACTCGCTGGGCGTGCTTGGCGCCGCCGGCAAAGGCATCCGCGAGCACTACGGCGTGGCCGGGCGCGACGTGGATATCTGGATGGGCACCTTCAGCAAGACGCTGGCCGGTTGCGGCGGCTTTATCGCCGGCGACCAGGCGCTGACCGACATCCTCCGTCACCTGGCGCCCGGCTTCCTGTACAGCGTGGGCATCGCGCCCATGCTGGCGGCGGCGTCGCTGACCGCACTGCAGCGGATGCTGGCGGAGCCGGAGCGGGTCGCCGCACTGCGCGAACGCGGGCAGCTGTTCCTGGATCTGGCGCGGCAGGCCGGCCTGAATACCGGGACCAGCGCCGGCTATTCGGTGATCCCCGTCATCACAGGCAGTTCGCTGAAGGCCGCGCAATGGGCGAATGCCCTGTTCGACGAGGGCATCAACACCCAGCCGATCTTCTACCCGGCCGTAGAGGAAAAAGCGGCGCGCCTGCGCTTCTTTATCTGCTCGACACACACGCCCGAGCAGATCCGCACCGCCGTCGACGTGGTTGCCCGGCTGGCGCGCAGATGAGCAGCGTGCCCTCGGTGGCGTTGAAGCGGCAGGCGGGGATGGTGTTCCGCCAGGCCGCGCCGCGCGATGCGGCGGCGCTGGCGCCACTGGTACTGGCATCGGGCCAGCTTGAATTCGCCTACCTGCTTGGCGGCACGGCGCACGAGCGCGAAGCCTTCCTGCGGCGGGCAATCGCGGCGGACAGCGGGCGCTTCTCGTGGCGCCGCCATCGCGTGGCCGCGATCGAAGACCAGCCGATCGCGGTGCTGGCGATCCAGGATGGCCGGGCCAACCTGCTCGACGACCCGCGCATCGCGCTCGACTTCCTGCGCTTCTTCGGCGTCCGGCGAAGCGGCGGCATCGTCGGCCGGGGCCTGGTCCTGGAGCGGGAGATTCCGGCGCCGAAGCGCCGGCAGACGCTGCTGGCGCATTGCGCCACGCGCGGCGATATGCGTGGCCGGGGGGTATTCCAGGCGCTGTTCGCCGACACCATGCGCGCCGGCTTGCTCCCCGCCGCGCCGGGACAGGCGCTCCTGCTCGATGTGCTGCGCAGCAATACGCGGGCAGCCGCGCTCTACCGCAAACTCGGTTTCGTCACGCTGGATGCGCGGCTGGACCGTACCCCCAGGCTGCCGGCGCAGCTACGCTCCGCCAGGATGCGGTTTCAGCCGGCCCCGGGCGGCACGCGATAGCCCGTAGCAACGGCGGGATAACGGGATCCGCGCCGGAGCCGAAACTCACGCGGACAGCACGCGCGCTAGCGCGGCCATCGTACGCGCCGTGGCGCCCCGGTGCAGCACCGCGAAAGCGCGGGCGTGGCCGCGCATGGCGGCCAGCCCCGGCGCATCGCCCAGTACCGCCGCGGCCGCACGCATCAGCGCATCGGCATCCGTCACGCGCTGGCAGGCGCCGGCGGCTATGGCGTCTTCGGTTGCCTGGGCAAAGTTGAAGGTATGCGGTCCGATCAGCACGGGCGTGCCGGCGGCGCAGGCCTCGATCAGGTTCTGGCCGCCCAGCGGCAACAGGCTGCCGCCGATGAACGCGAGATCCGAGGCGGCGAAGTACAAGGCCATCTCGCCCATCGAATCCCCCAGCAGCACATCCGCCGTGACTGGCTCCGGCAGGCCAGCCTGCTCCCACGCGGCGGAATCGCCCAGCGCGCTGCGCCGCTGCAGCGAGAAACCGGCGCGCGTCACCATGGCCGCCACTTCGTCAAAGCGCTGCGGATGACGCGGCACCAGCAGCAGGGCCGGCCGCGGCACCGGGTTTGGCGCGTCGGCGGCCAGCGCCTGCCAGCGGGAGAATGCCTCCAGCAGCAGGGTCTCCTCGCCTTCGCGCGTGCTGGTGGCGGCGAACACGGCGCGAGCGCCGAATCCCTGGCGCAGCAGGCGGCCGCGCCGCAAGCCATCCTCGGGCGGCTGCATGTCGAATTTCAGGTTGCCGGTCACCTGCACCGACGCCAGCCCGAGCGCGCGGAAGCGTTCGGCATCGCCCTGGGTCTGCGCCAGCACGCCGGTGAAGTCGCGGTACATGGCGGTGGCCGCCCCGCCAAAACGCGCGGTGCGGCGGAAGCTGCGCGGCGACAGCCTGGCGTTGACCAGCAGCAAGGGCACGCCGGCCACACGGGCGCCGCGCACCAGGCTCGGCCACACCTCGGTTTCCATCAGCATGCCGGCCGCCGGACGGAAATAACGCAGGAAACGCCGCACCAGCCAGGGCAGGTCATAGGGCAGGTAGCACTGCATCACGCGCGGCTGCCCGCCGAACAACTGGGCGCCGGTCTGGCGCCCGGTCGGCGTCATATGGGTGAGCAGGATGCGATGTTCCGGATAGTCCGCCAGCAGCGCCTCGATCAGCGGCTGAGCGGCACGCGTCTCGCCAACCGAAACCGCGTGCACCCACAACCAGGGCCCGGCCGCCGGCAGGTTCCCGTAGGTGCCGAGACGCTCGCCCACATGCTGCACATAGCCGGGCTCCTTGCGCGCCCGCCACACCAGGCGCAACAGCGCCACGGGCAGCGCCACCAGCCATAACAGGCTGTACAGGACTCGCAGCATCAGGTCCCCTGCCCGCGCACGCGCCGGGCGGCGGCGTGGACTTCGTCGACCGACGGCACCACGCCATCGTCACCCACGTTGGCGATGCGGTCCGACCAGTAGCCTTCGGTCTTCCAGCGCCAGGTGGCGGTATAGATTTCCACGGTGGGCCGGCATAGCGCCGCGGCAATATGGACCAGTCCCGTATCGACCCCGATCACCACCTCGGCGCGGTTGATCAGGCCGAAGCCCTGCATCACCTTGAAGCGCGGCAGCACCTGCGCCCCCGGCACGCCGGCGGCGATTTCCTCCGCCGCGCGCCGCTCCGCCTCGTTGCCCCACGGCAGCAGCATGGCCAGCCCTTCGTCCGCCAGCCGGCGGCCGAGGTCGTGCCAGCTGGCCAGCGGCCACTTCTTCTTCGCGCCCGCGGTGGCATGAAAGCACACCGCGTAGCGCGCCGGCAGGCCGGCCCAGAGCGGGTCGCCGACATGCAGCTCGCGGGCGCCCGGGCCGAAGAAGCGCGGCGGCTCGGGCGGCGCCAGCCCGGTCAGCGCAGCGCCCAGCAGGCGCGAGCGCCGCACCGAGTGCGTCTGGCGCGGCACCGTCACCGGCTCGCTATAGAAGAGCCGCGCGGCCGGCTCGTAGCCCGACCCCTGGGTGGCATTGGCCAGCCCGATCACCGGCGCCCCGGGCCGCCGGCTGGCCACGCGGGCCACCACGGCAGTCTTCAGCAAGCCCTGCGTTTCGATCACGGCATCGTAGTCGTCCTCGCGCAAGGCGCGCTTCAACGCGCCGATCTCCCGCCATGTCGCCGCCTGGTAGAAGCGCTTGCGCCAGCGGCGCAGGGCGAACGGGATCACCCGCCGCACTTCCGGCAGCAGGCGCACGAGATCGACATAGCCCTCTTCGACCACCCAGTCGATCTCGCAGTCCGGCCAGCGCGCGCGCAGGTCGTGCACCAGCGGCATGTTATGCACCACGTCGCCGAGCGACGACACCTTGACCACCAGGATGCGCGGGCGCGCGGCAAGCGCATGCCGCGCCACGGAGGTGCCCGTAGCGGGCGCAGTCAACGGCATCCGCTCAGAACGGGAGTTGCGCATCCGGCTTCTCTGCCAGGATCACGCGCTTGAATTCCGCCTGGATACGCGCCAGCGCGGCATCGTTGTCGGCCTCGAAGCGCATCACCACCACCGGCGTGGTATTGGACGGCCGCGCCAGGCCGAAGCCGTCCGCGTATTCCACGCGCACGCCGTCGATGGTGATCACCTCGCGCGCGCCATCGAACTTCGCATTGGCGCGGATCTTGTCCAGCAGCGTGAAAGCCTCGCCTTCGGCGCACTTGAGCTGCAGCTCGGGCGTGCAGTTGGAGTTGGGCAGGGCATTGAGCACGGCGCTCGGGTCGGCATGCTGCGACAGGATCTCCAGCAGGCGCGCGCCGGTGTACAGGCCATCGTCGAAGCCGTACCAGCGGTCCTTGAAGAACACGTGGCCGCTCATCTCGCCGGCGATGGGCGCGCCGGTTTCCTTGAGCTTGGCCTTGACCAGCGAATGCCCGGTCTTCCACATCAGCGGCTCGCCACCGTGCTCGCGGATCCAGGGTGCCAGCTTGCCGGTGCACTTGACGTCGTAGATGATCTGCTGGCCCGGGTTGCGCGACAGGATCTCTTCGGCAAACAGCATCAGCTGGCGGTCGGGGAAGATCACCTGGCCGTCCTTGGTCACCACGCCCAGGCGGTCGCCGTCGCCGTCGAAAGCCAGGCCCAGCTCGCAATCGGTGTCGCGCAGGGCCTGCATCAGGTCCTGCAGGTTTTCGACGTGGGCGGGATCGGGATGGTGGTTGGGGAAGTTGCCGTCCACCTCGCAGAACAGTTCCGTGACCTCGCAGCCAAGCCCGCGGAACAGCTCGCCGACGAAGGCACCCGCCACGCCGTTGCCCGCATCCAGCGCGATCTTCATCGGGCGGGCCAGCTTGACGTCGCCGACAATGCGCTCCAGGTACTGCTGGCGGATATCGACCTGCTGGTAACCGCCGGCGCCGCTGGCGAACTTGCCCGCCTCGATGCGCTGGCGCAGTGCCTGGATCTGCTCGCCGTAGATCGCCTTGCCGGCCAGCACCATCTTGAAGCCGTTGTAGTCGGGCGGATTGTGGCTGCCGGTCACCATGATGCCGGAGGTGGCGCGGCGCCCTGCCAGCTCGACATTGGTGCCGAAGTACACCATCGGCGTGGCCACCATGCCGAGGTCGATCACGTCCATGCCGGCGGCGCGCAGGCCTTCCACCAGGCCGCCCAGCAGGTCCGGCCCCGACAGCCGCCCGTCGCGCCCCACCACCACGGCGCGCTCGCCCTGCTCGGCGGCGGCGGAGCCAAAGGACAGGCCGATCGCGCGCGCCACGTCGCGCGTCAGGGTCTTGTCGACGATGCCACGGATATCGTAGGCCTTGAAGATGGAAGGATCAGCTTGCATGGGTCATCCTGAATGTGTGCGGTTAAACCGGCCGGCATTGCCGGCCACCGGTTCCGGCCATGGCCGGGGCGACGGGCAAATGCGACAAAGACGGTATTTTGCCGGATTGCGTGTGGCGTGCCAGTTATAATCGACTGCCTGTGCTCGAAAATGGCGCGGCGAGGCAGCCGGAAAGACGGCACAAGCGCCGCGCGCGTCACTGGTTGAAGCGCCCGCGACTTGCCCGGGAGGGGCCCGCGGGCAAGCCAGGGTGGCTGATCCTCCGCCTGCCACCGCTTCAGCCGGCCAGCGCCGGAGGATAATGCCTGACAGTGATTCTTTCTTTTTTGCCTTTTCTGCCCCTGGGTGCCTGCCTGACAGGTATGCCGGATCGCCAGCCCAACTGACCTGTCCCGGCAGCCTCTCCCATAGCCGACCTAGCGATTTGCCCCAGTGCCTTCGTCCCAGCCCCCCCACCGCCCACGCATCGCCTTCCTGATCACCAACTCCGAGATCGGTGGGGCGCAGTCGCATGTCGCCGATCTGCTGCAGGCACTGCGCGACAGGATCGAGCCGGTACTGCTGGCCGGGGGCGACGGTCCCCTGCTGGCCACCGCCCAGGCCGCCGGCGCCACCACCGTGCGCCTGCCGCTGCTCGACAACGCCCTGTCACCGCTGCGCGCGCTGGCTGCGCTCAGGCAGCTGCTGCAGGCGCTGCGCGCCGCCGCGCCCGACCTGATCCACGCGCACAGCGCCAAGGCCGGCGCCCTGGGCCGGTTGGCAGGCTGGCTGCTTGGCATCCCGGTGGTCTATACGGTGCATGGCTTCGCCTTCAAGGCGGCCGCCCCGGCACGCCAGCGTCTTGCCTCACGGGTGGCGGAGTGGGTGCTGGCACCGTTCACCGCCCGCCTGATCTGCGTGGCGCAGGCCGAACGCGAGCTGGCCGCAACCCTGCCGATTTCCGCCGAGCGCGTCAGTGTGATCCGCAACGGCATCGCCGACTGCGACACACGAGCCACGCCCGGCGCGCCGCTGCGCCGCGTCGTGATGGTGGCGCGCCAGGCCGCGCCGAAGCGCGCCGACCTGCTGATTCGCGCCTTCGCACGCGCCGCCCTGCCCGATTGCGAACTGCTGCTGGCGGGCGAAGGCCCGCAAATGGCTGCCTTGCGGGGGCTGGCCGACAGCCTGGCCCCGGGCCGGGTACGATTTGCCGGTGCGGTCGGCGACGTCCCCATCCTGCTGGCCTCGGCCCAGGCCTTCGCGCTGGCATCCGACCATGAGGGCTTTCCGCTGTCGGTACTGGAAGCCATGCGCGCCGGCCTGCCGGTGATCGCCAGCGACCTCCCCGGCATCCGCGAGCAACTCGACGACGGCGCTTGCGGCCTGCTGGTGGCCGGCAACGACGAGCACGCCTGGGCGGCCGCGCTGACGCGGCTGGCGGGCGACGCCGCGCTGCGCGAGACCCTGGGGCAAGCAGCCCGGACACGCTGGGCGCGCGAGTTCGGCCTCGGGCCGATGGCCGAGGCAACCTGGGCGATCTACCAGCAAGCCTTGGCGGGCAGGCCCAGCGCCTCCCGGCCGGCGGCCAGCACCGGAGCAGGTGGACAATGAACAAGAGTCACAGCGTCGGCCGTCCGGCCCAGCTGATCCGCGCCCAGGGTTCGGAAACCATCCGCCGCGCCAGCCGCATGCTGGGCTGGGCGCTGCTGGGCCTGCTGCTGTTCGGCCTCAATACCGCGCTGGCCGAACTTGCCCACAACGCCGGCCTGGTCACCCATATATTCACCCGCACGCTGCTGTGGTCGGTGCTGCCCTACCTGTTTGCCTTCGTGCTGCTGCACCGCTCGCTGCACCTGCCCGCCATGGAAGGCAACAGCCTGGTCGGGCTGGCCGCCACGCTGCCCTTCGCCGCGCTGCTCTTCGTATTCGCCGCCTTCCACCTCGAGTACTCGCGCGGGGCCTTGCTGCTGAGCTACCTCACCACGCTGGCATGGATCTGGTTTGGCTACCGGCGCTTCGTGCGGAACTACGTGCCGGTGTTCGGCTACACCGACGCCGCCACGCTGGCGCAACTGGAGAAGGTCCTCGCCATGCCGGGCGCGGCGCCGGCCAGCCCGACCCGCTTCCAGGCCATCAGCTCGCTGGACGAAGCCGTGCATTGCGATGGCCTGATGCTGGACCGCAACGCCACCGCCGACCCGGAGCGCACCCGCGTGCTGGCCCAGTTCAAGCTCAGCCATGTGCGCATGTACTCGGTGGAGCGCATCGGCGAGATGCTGACCGGCCGCGTCGGCCTGGCCCATATCGACGAGAATTTTCTCGACGACTACGCGGCGCACTATTTCTACAGCTTCGCCAAGCGCCTGATCGACCTGGCCGCGGTACTCTGCCTGGCGCCCGTTGCGCTGCCGCTGGGACTGGCGGTGGCGGTGGCCATCCGCCTGGAATCGACCGGCCCGGCCCTGTTCCGCCAGGTGCGGGTGGGCCTGTTCGGCAAACCCTTCACCATGTTCAAGTTCCGCAGCATGGGATACGACGCCGGCGCGCCGGCCCGGTTCGCCGCCCGCCGCGACCCGCGTGTCACCCGCGTCGGCCGCGTCATCCGCAAATACCGCCTCGATGAAATCCCGCAGCTGTGGAACGTGCTGGTGGGCGATATGAGCCTGATCGGGCCGCGGCCCGAACAGGTGCCGATGGTCGAGGAATTCGCCCGCACCATCCCTTACTATCCCTACCGCCACCTGGTGCGGCCGGGCCTGTCGGGCTGGGCACAGGTGCAGCAAGGCTACGTCGGCACCCATGAAGAGACCGTGACAAAGCTCAGCTACGATCTGTACTACGTCAAACACTGCGCGTTTGCCCTGGACCTGCTGATCGCGGTGAAGACATCGAGGACATTGCTGACGGGGTACGGAGCGCGGTGACCACGGCATTCAGCCCGCCCTGCGCCACCGCGCCGATGCGCATCCTGCTGTTGAGCACGGGCCTCAAGCTCGGCGGAGCCGAGCAGCAGGTAGCAGCCCTGGCGCGGCAGTTTGTCGCCATGGGGCACGCGGTCGCGGTCGTCAGCCTGACGCCCGGCCGCGACGTGACGCTGCCGGACGCGGCCACCCTGCTCCAGCTGAATATGCGCAAGACGCCCATGTCGATGGCGAGGGCGCTATGGCAGTTGCGCGCATTCGTGCGGAATTGGCGTCCGGAAATCATTCACGCCCATATGGTCCACGCCAACCTGCTTGCCCGTGCGCTTGCCGCGATTGCGGATACGCCGCCCGTCATCTGCACCGCGCATAGCGCGCGGGAGGGCGGCCGCCTGCGCATGCTGGCGTACCGGCTGACGGATCGCTGGGCCAGCCTGACCACCCACGTCAGCCCCCAAGGGCGGCAGGCCATGGTGGACGCAGGTGCCGTTCCCGCCGCGCGCATCACCGTCATGCCGAATGGCATCGATACCTTGCAGTTCCGCCCCGATCCTGCCGCGCGCAGGATCGCCCGGTCGGAACTGGGCCTGGCCGAGGACACGCGACTGCTCCTCAACATCGGCCGCCTCGTGCCGGAAAAGGCACAAACCCTCTTGATCGATGCCTTCGCCCGACTGAAAGCCGATACGGCGACGCCTGCCCGCCTGGCGATCGTCGGCGAAGGCCCCGAGCGCCCTGCCCTCGAGCAACGCATTCGCCAGCATCGGCTCGAAGGCAGTGTCACGCTCGCAGGCATGCGCCGCGACGTGGCGGCCCTGCTCAACGCGGCCGACCTGTTCGTTCTTTCCTCGGAAATCGAAGGCATGCCGCTGGCCGTGGGCGAGGCGCTGGCCTGCGCGTGCCCGGTGGTTTCCACCGACGCCGCCGGTGTGGCGGAGTTGCTTGGCGAGTGCGGCGAGATCGTGCCCAGGGGCAACGCCCCTGCCCTGGCCGCGGCCATGCGCAAGGCACTGGCGGCTGGCCAGGGCAGCGCCGCCGAACAGGCCGCCCGCCGCCAGCGCATCGTGTCTCGCTTCAGTCTCGAAGCGATCGCCGGCCGGTGGCTGGATTGCTATGCGAGCCTGGCCCGGAGGTCTCCCGCCACCCGTACGGAGCCTGCCTGATGCAACGCAGGGTCGCGCATAACCTGGTGTGGATGCTGGTCGAGCGGGGCCTGCAGATCGGCGCCGGCATCGGCATCGTGGCCATGCTGGCACGCGGGCTGGGGCCGGAGGGCTTCGCGCATATCCAGTATGCGCAGGCCGTGGTCTACATCGCCTCCTCGATCGCGCTGATCTGCGGCGGCGAAGTCGTCATTCCACGCCTTGTCGCCAACCAGGATCCGCTCGCGCAGCATCGCCTGCTGGCCCATGCGTTCCGGCTCAGGCTGGCGGCGGGCGTGCTTGGCTACCTGCTGATGTGCGCCTTCCTGGCGGTCACCGGGCAGACCGTCGAATTCTGGCTGCCGGCCTTGATCATCGGCGTGGCCGTGGTGCTGCGCGAGCCCTTCGGCATCGTCACGGCGTGGATGCAGGCCCATACGCGGACCCGGCCCAACACGCTGTTCAACCTTGCCTCGCTGACGGTGAAGGCAGCCGGTGTCGCATTGCTGTTTGCCCTGGGTGTCCACAATGTGCCCGCCTATGCGACAGCCTTCTCGCTGGAGCAGGTTGTGATGGCCGTCCTGCTGACAGGCTTCTATCTGGCGCGCGCACCACGCGCCCGCGTCTCGTACGACCCGGCGCTGGTCCGGGAACTATTCAGCAACGGAATGCTGTTCTGGGCCAGTTTCATGCTCATGATGGGCTCGCGCCGGATCGACCAGCTGCTGCTCAAGCCGCTCGTTTCCCTTGGCGAGCTGGGCGCCTATGCGGCGTCGATGCAGATCCTCGATAACTATGTCATGGTCGCCACCATCCTCGCGGCCGGCATCGCGCCGATCTATGTCTACGCGCAGCCCACGCTGGCCCAGGCGCGCCGCAACATCCTCAAGATTGCCGCCGGCATGATGGCCGTGGGCGTCGCGGGCGGCGCGCTGATCGCGCTGGGCGCGCCCTGGATCATCCACCTGCTCTATGGCTCGGCCTTCGCCTCGGCGGCCAGTCTGCTGCAGCTCGCCGCGCTGGCCTCGACGCTGGTCTTCGCCGATGTGGGACTGACCCTGCTGCCGATCTACCTGCGGCGCCCGCGCCTGGTTGCGATCAAATGGGGCCTGGTGTTCGCTGTCACGGTCCTCATCGACATTGTCGCCATTCCGCGTTTCGGCGTGTACGGCGCCATCCTGGGCTACGCCGTCGCCAACCTGCTCTCGGTACTGTTCGGCATCGTCATCTGGCTACGCAGCGCAAATGCGCAGCCCGCCGCGCAGGAGGCTCGAGCATGACGGCGGCATGGCCCCGGCTGTGTTTCCTGACAGGGACATTGAATGCGGTGGCGGGCGCGGAACGGATGACCGCCACCATGGCCAATGCACTCGCCGGGCAGGGGTATGCCGTCACGATCCTGAGTTTGTGGGACGCGGCAAGCTGCTTCCCGCTGCACCCTGCCGTCAGGCACGAGGCACTGTTCGCGAGCCGCCCATCGTTCAAGCGCGCCTATGCCGGCACCGTGGCCGGCATCCGCCGGCACCTCAGGGCAAACAGGACAGACGTGCTGGTGCAGGTGGACCCCATGCTCGCGTTCTTTGCCCTGCCTGCGGCGCTTGGCCTGGGCGTGCGGCACCTCGCCTGGGAACATTGCCACTTCGACGAAGACCTCGGCAAGCCGGCTCGCAGGCTTGCCCGCCGGCTGGCCGCACGCTTTTGCGAGGCCGTGGTGGTGCTGACCGAGCGGGACCGCCGCCGGTGGCTCGAAGCCCTGCGTCCCCGCAGCGCCGTGGTCTGCATCCCGAATCCCCTGCCCTTCGCGGTGCCGGCACAGGCCGCCCCCAGGACGGACAGGACAGTGCTCGCGGTCGGACGGCTTGTCGCCGCGAAGGGTTTCGACGTCCTGCTGCGCGCCTGGGCCGAGGTCGTCCCGCAGGCACCGGGCTGGCGGCTGACGATTGCAGGCGAGGGCGAAGAGCGCGCCACGCTGGAGGCATTGCGCGACGAACTTGGCCTGTCTGATAGCGTAACCCTACCCGGCATCTATGAAGATGTAACGATAGCTTACAAGCTGGCCTCTGTTTTCTGCCTCAGCTCCCGCTACGAAGGCTTTGGGCTGGTGCTGCTCGAAGCGATGGCGTTCGGCCTGCCGATCGTGTCGACCGACTGCGAGACCGGACCGCGGGAACTGCTCGAGCCGGGACGCGATGCGCTGATGGTGCCGGTTGACCAGCCAGCCGCGCTTGCCCAGGCGCTCGGGCGCCTGATCAGGCACCCCGGGGAGGCTGCCGCACTGGGCGAGGCGGCACGGGAAAAAGCCAGGACATACGCGCAAGAGCAGATCGTCGGGCAGTGGGAAACACTGATTGCCCGGGGCAAAAACCCAAGCGGCGAGCGGTGACGACACCGGGAACCTGGGTTGCCCTTATGACAAGCTTAAATAAGAGGAAACATTCCCCCCTGTTCCTGGCTTGCCCCACCTGTCTCGCCAAGGTATAAAAAAGCCCCGAATACCAAGCAGTTCGCCAGTGTGCCCACCAGAGGCATGCAACTGCCATCTCATGACAATGACACATCGGATCCTTGCACCGCATGTGAGCGCTAGCCCGCCGCACGCCCCCGCGCTGGATGAACAGCGGCCGCTGACAGTCTGGCTGACGGGCTTGAGCGGTGCGGGTAAGTCGACGCTGGCCGATGGAGCGCAGCGAAGCCTAAGCGAGCGGGGCATCCGTTCGCTGCGTATCGACGGCGACCAGTTACGCGCGGGACTTTGCCAGGACCTGCGGTTCTCGGCCGAGGATCGCCATGAAAATGTGCGTCGAGCAGCACAAGTGGCCAGGCTTCTCAACGACCAGGAGGCACTTGTACTCGTATCGATGATCTCGCCAAGCGGGTTCGACCGGCAGACCGCCCGGGAGATCGTGGGCGCGGGGCGCTTTATCGAGGTCTATGTGAGAGCCGATCTGGAGCAGTGCCGTGCACGCGATCCCAAGGGCCTCTACGCCCGCGTGGAGCGCGGCGAGATTGCCCAGTTCACCGGCATCAGCGCGCCTTATGAGCCACCGCAGGCTCCGGACCTGACGATTGATACCACCACGGCCAGCGAGGCAAGCTGCATCGACACGCTGGCCCGGCTAATCCTCGGGCGCTGCCTGGGAGACGACGCGACGCAACTGCCACTGGCCACGCCGGCGCTCTAGAAGGCGGTAGCCAATAATCACCGGATTGGCACAATGCGGCTCTTCCTGCACGCCAAATGCCTGTAGATAGGCAACGCTTCGCACGCCAGCGCGAGGTTCGCCCGCGAAGCATAGGTCGGAACGCCTCGTTCGCCGCAAATTGACCGGAACGCCGAAAACCGCAGCTTCCGGAATCGGCGGAATAGGCCATGGGCGTGTGACATAATTCCTCCCTTTGGCGGCATCCTGCGGGCTAGCCGATGTCGCGGCCCGGCCATATCCCCGATTTGCTCCCAGGAACAGGATCCGCAAGCATTCGAAGAAACTGAAAACCGGCCATCCTTGCGCATGCGTCTTCACCGATATGCCGGGCGTGAGCTTCACCGGCCCGTGCAGAGGCAGGCGGCATTGCCTCCCCTACACCGAAGACCACGATAAGAGCGCGATCGGGGCGTTGACCGAGCCATGAGAAAGCCACTCTGCGGCAAGCGGCCGGTACGCCTGATCGATAACAGCGGCGGCTACAGGTACGGCGTGATGGGGCCGACCCACCACGCCGTCAAGGACCATGGCATCCTGTTGCCCCTTCCCAAGATGATGGCCTTCCCGCCGGTATTCGATTTACCTTGATCAAGAAATGCAGCGACTCCAGGACATAAGACATCGGCTGATGCCGCCCCTTCTTGCAGCCTCCGTGTTGTGCATTTTCGCGGGCCTGTACCACTACTCGTCAGGGTTTCCTGCGTATTGGAAGACCAGGGTTTTCCTTGATTTTCTAGCCTGGATCGTGGCTTCCTCGGGTGTCGCGTGGCTGCTCCGGCAAAATGCGCGAACGCAAGCGCCCTATCTCTTTGCCTGTGCAGTATCCATTTATCTTTTCATCGGCGTCGGCCTGCCGGCAAGTCTTGCTGTCGCCTTGCTCTTTGCCTCGGCCTTCCTCTATGGACGTGCGTTGCTGCGCCTTGTCTTCCGGGAAGAATCCGGTGTGCCCAGCTGGTCTCAGTGCCTGTTCGCAGGTCTGCTCCTATTGCTTGCAGTTTTCGGGGTACTCATTCATTTCCCGGTCAACTACAGAGCGCTCTATCTTGCCATTCTTTCCGCCCCGGTCCTGAGCCTGCTTATCTCGGGAAAACTGCTCGATAACTGGCGCGGTTTTGCCAAGGGAGTGGCAACACGGACGAAGGAACTCGACAATATCCCGTACCGGTATTTCGTACTGGCGGTTATCCTTCTGGGAGCGGTCGCGCGGTACGCATTCTTTCCCACTGTCGGGTATGACGAAAATGCCCAGCATTTGAGGCTATGGACCGAGCTTGCGTATCGCCACATTTATTCGTTTGATGTTCTGACCCAGGTGTGGGAGGTGGCCCCGTTTGCCGTTGAACTTCTGCACGCCATCGCTTCCCTGACCGCTGGCGCGGATGTGCGCGGTGCGCTGAACCTTGCGTTCCTGCTTCTGCTTTTCACGCAAATCTGGGCGATTCTCGCCGCGTTCTCCTTGAGGCAGTACGACCGGCTGCTTATATTGCTTCTGTTTGCAAGCACGCCGATGCTTGGCAACCTGATCGGGACTTTGCAAACTGAGTTGTTTCTGGCGCTGATGGTGGCAAGCGGCACCAGGTTCGCACTCGAAGCCAAAGACGGCTGGCTCAGTAGCAGGATTCTTGCTGTCATAGCCATTGCCGCGATGTGCTCCGCAACCAAATTGCCTGGCGCGCTGATTGGAGTCCTACTGATGGCGGCTGCCGCCGCTCAGGTCTGGCTGTCCCGCGACGCGCGGGAGCCACGACAGCGGATCAGGAGCCGAGCCGCCCTATTGCTGTTCGTCTCCCTCGCGGTGCTGGTGGCGCTGAATTCTTACCTTACCGCCTGGAAGATTACTGGGAATCCATTTTTCCCGCTTTATAACGGCATATTCAAGTCCCCATACTTTGAGGCAAAGAACTTCTCCGACACGAGATGGATCAAAGGTTTCAGCCTGAAGACCTACTGGGAGGTGTTCTTCAGGACATCCGGATTCCTCGAATCAAAGGATTTCGTTGCCGGATTCCAGTATTTGTTCCTGCCATTTATCGCGCTGCTCGTGCTTGCCAGAACACACCGCGCGAAGATGATGATCGTGCTGATACCGCTCATCGGATTCGGCGCTGTGATGTTTTCCATGACCCAATACTGGCGTTATGTTTTCCCCGCGCTTCCGCTCGCCACCGTCTTGATCGGAACACTCCTGTGGCAGGAACCTGCCAACAGGGGACCGGCATTGCATCTGGTTATCGCGCAACGCGTGATTCTTATCTGCATAGCCATCAATCTCTTCTTTCTTCCGGGCATTTCGTGGGTCTTCGAAAGCGCGCCCCAACAGGCCTACACGGAACAGGGACGGCTTGCCATTACTGACAAGATCTCGCCAACAAAGTTGATCACCGCATATTTGAATGAAAGACACGATGGCGCCAGGGTACTGTTTCCCGCGTCCGCGCCGTTCGGTGCTGGCCTGCGGGGTAGTCCTATTTATGTCAACTGGTACGCCCCTGCACGCGAGACCCGCTTTGGCGCAATCAAGAGCCTTGAGGCTGCGGCGAGCTTCCTGAAAGACGAGCAAGTGGGATTTGTGGTTTGGAGCACGTCGGACCGGTACACCCCCGAGAATCCGGAATGGTTCCTGCGCGAATATCTTAGCCGTGCCGGTTACCCCGAATTGCAGGCGAGTGGCTATATTCTGTACCGTGTCGTTGGCCACGACCTGGACTATCGCGAGATTTTCAACCTCCGGAAGCAGGTTTCGGACAATGCGGTGATGGTGGGAAACGACCCTCCCGGGACGCTGGCGACGGTCCCTACCAACGGTGCGACCATTATCCGGTATCACGCGAGCCTCGTTTGCCGGTCGCCGGCAGGGCGCTTTGTGGCTCAGATAAACTGGAATAATGGAACATCCTATTACCGTCTCATTCCTTGCGGCGAGATGCCCTCCGATTTCTCGGAGTCGTTGCCCGTACCCAGCGGCGCATCTCGCGCGGAAATCCGTATTGCAAGACAGGACACACCTGAAATCTCGCTGACTAACTTTACGCTAGAGACAAACTGAAATGAGTCTGACGCACGTGGAGCAGGCTGTTGCCGTGGTCATACCTTGCTACAAGGTGAAACAGCATATCCTGGATCTTATCCGGAGAATCGGGCCGGAATGTTCCAGGATATATGCCGTTGATGACTGCTGCCCCGAGGGCAGCGGGGACTTTGTCAGGAACAATTGCCAAGACCCTCGCGTGGTGGTCCTGCTGAACGACGTGAACCTGGGCGTCGGGGGTGCCGTCATGACTGGCTACCGAGCGGCAATCGCAGACGGAATGGATATTATCGTAAAGGTCGACGGCGACGGTCAGATGGATCCCTCGCTGATCCCGGATTTCGTAGCCCCGATATTGGCCGGCGAAGCCGACTACACTAAAGGAAATCGTTTTTTCAACCTGGAGGAGATTAGTGCAATGCCCAAGGCCCGGCTCTTTGGCAACGCTGCGCTCTCCTTCATGACCAAGCTTTCCTCTGGCTACTGGGATTTGTTTGACCCGACGAACGGTTATACTGCAATTCATCGCGAAGTGGCGCAGAGACTGCCCTTCGGCAAGATCAGTCGCCGATATTTTTTCGAGACGGACATGCTGTTTCGCCTCAATACATTGCGAGCCGTGGTAGTCGATATACCAATGGATGCGATCTATGGCGAGGAAGTCAGCAATCTGAAAATCAGCAATATCATCGGCGAGTTCCTCGTCAAGCATGCACGGAATTTTGCGAAGCGCATTTTCTACAACTACTACCTGCGCGACATGTCACTCGCTTCCATTGAATTGCCGATCGGGATCGCAATGATGCTGTCCGGCTTCATTTTTGGGAGTTATCACTGGATGGTTTCCGGCGAGAGGGGCTCGCCTACACCTGCGGGCACCGTGATGCTCGCGGCCATCCCCCTCCTGATCGGATTGCAATTCGTCCTTGCCTTTATTGCGCATGACATATCGTCCGTCCCACGGCGGGCAATCCACAAGCGCGCCGTCCGCAGCCGGAAGGGGCTGGCAAGAGAATGATCAACCGCCAGTTCATTATCTTCGTCGGCGTAGGTATTCTTTCCGCCGCGATCGACATAGCCGCGATGCAAACCCTGATCCATTGGGGGATACAGTATGGAGCCGCTGTCTCCGCAGGCTTTGGGATCGGGCTGGTATTCAACTATGCGTGTCACGCCCGCATCACTTTCAGGGCGCGCAGTTCGATAAGGACGGCCTTCAGGTTCGGCATTGTCGTGCTATCGAACTATTTTATTACACTAGCTTTCGTCGTTATCTCTCAGCATCTTTTCGGCAGTGTGATGATAGGGAAAATCGCATCGCTACCTGTCGTTGCGGCCAACGGCTTTATTTTAAGCAGGCACTGGGTATTCAGATGATCACTTTTTCGCCAGTCGGTGTCGAGCAGGATAGGCTGCAGCGCTATCAGGAGCTTTTTCTAAAGTGTTTTCCTGCCTCGACGAAATTTGGTGCGGCCTTCTTGAGGTGGTTATACAAGGACAATCCCGATGGCAAGGTGATCGGGTTCGATGCCTTTGATGGAGATCGGTTGGCGGCCCACTACGTCTGCATTCCGGCAACGGTTCGGGTAGGTGGCGCGCCAGTCAGGGCGCTGCTGTCGTTGAATACGGCGACACACCCGGACTACCAAGGACAGGGCCTTTTCACCAAGCTCGCGGAAATGACGTACCGGACTGGGGCCGAGCTCGGTTTTCATTGCGTGTACGGGGTGGCCAATGCCAATAGCACGCCTGGCTTCGTGCGCAAGCTGGGTTTCCAGCTTGTGCAACCGCTGGATGCCATGGTCGGGATCGGGCGACTCGGCATCGATTTTTCCCAAGTGTCGCGTGACGCTCAATTTGAACGAATCTGGACACCGGAATCCCTCAAATGGCGATGCTCCAATCCTGTCAATCCTGTCCATGGCTTTGATCTGGCGGACCGACTCGGACTATACGCCCAGGCTTCCGGCCGACTGCTGTCGGCCTACACAGAATTGCCTTTTCCGGCCGATCCTTGCATAGCGGGGCATGGCGGGCCTCGCTCGCCGCTACGCCTATATTTGGGACTTGTACCCGGCGCTTCCCGCCGATTCTCGACGTATGCTCATATCCCGCAACGTCTGCGCCCATCGCCCCTCAACATGATATATCGCCCGCTAGACACACAGGGAACGACGCTGGATAGAAATCATATTCATTTTACCTTTCTAGACTTTGATGCCTATTGAAAAGTACAAGGTGAGGCCGGTTTCAGTATTCCTGTTCGCCCATCAGGACGATGAATTCGGCGTCTACCAGCAGATTCTCACAGAACAACGGTTGGGGCGGCGCATCGTCTGTGCATACTTTACTAGCGGCGTACCGCATGGAGCCGACCCGGCGCGCCGTAACCAGGAGTCGCTGGCCGTACTAAGCCGTCTGGGAGTACAACCGCAGGACGTGGTTTTTGCCGGCGCACAGCTCGATATAGCCGATGGCAAGCTGGTCGATTCGCTGCAGCCGGCATTCGTCTGGACCAAAGCGTGGCTGTCGTCGTTTTCATCCATTGGTGCCGTGTTCGTCCCGGCTTGGGAAGGGGGCCATCCCGACCATGACGGCCTGCATGCCTTTGCCGTTCAGCTTTGCACGGAACTGGGACTGGCCGCCTGCGTCAGGCAATTTCCACTTTACAATGCGCTGCGTTGCCCTCGGCCACTCTTCCGCATCCTGAATCCATTGAGCGAGAATGGCCCGGTCAGCACTACACGGATTCGCTGGCGGCAGCGCATCCGATTCCTGGGATATGCACTCAGCTATCCCTCCCAGCGAGGCAGCTGGATCGGATTATTTCCCTTTCTCCTCTTGCATTACATATTCTCCGGAACGCAAGCCGTACAGGCAATCAGCCGGCAGCGTATCCTTGAGCGCCCCCACGACGGTTTGCTGTATTACGAGCAACGCCGTTTTTCAACCTGGACTTCTCTCAGCTCGAAGATACTGGCTTGGCTTGCAAGTAGGCCGCCAGAAACGGGGACTTAGCCGCGGCTGGTGAAGGGCAGATCGACAACCGTCGTGCTACACTCGCCACGGTTCATAGGGTACGGGTAAACGCGTCCTTTCTGCCGGCAACGAGGTGCAATCAGCATCACCCCGAAGCGCGACGACAGATTTGGAATCCCTTTCCCTGCGCTCCGCCGTCTGCCCTCGACTGTGCAGAAACCGCGCGCCCGGAGACAGCAGACACCCCGAACGCCCGCGCGTACGCGGCGCCACAAAACTGACTGCGTATGGCACACCTTTTCCGCCCTTGAATGCGGCCAGTTTCCATCCGCACGATGATTGGGATATTTGTCGGCTGCGGTACATATACGGTCCCTCTCCAAGAGCGCGTGACTACGCGTGTTCTCCGCACGCTGTTAAAGAAAGCCGATGAGCACTTCAATCAAGAAGACAGTACTGTATTTGATTCTGATTCAAGGGGGTAACTACCTCTTTCCGCTGCTGTTGCTGCCATATCTCGGCGGCGTGCTAGGGGTCAAGGAGTTCGGCGTGCTCGCCTATTGCCAGGCTATCATGCAATATCTGACCCTGCTGACCGACTATGGCTACAACCTGACGGCAACCCGGCTTGTATCCTTGCATCGGGACGACCCGCGCATGCTCAGCGAGGTGTTCTCTTGCACGATGGCAGGCCGGTTCGCGCTCATGCTCGGCGCACTCCTGCTTCTCATAGCCGGTATCGCCTTCGTTCCCGATATCACATCGCACTGGGCGGTTTTCGCCGCGGCCAGCCTGGGCCTGATTGCCAACGCGCTGACACCCTTGTGGCTGTTCCAGGGACTCGAGCGAATGAAATCGCTCGTTCTCCCTACCTTCGTTTCGAAGGCGGCAAGCGTACTTTGCGTGGTCCTCCTGGTGAAGGGCAATGGCGATGCGGCATTCGCGGCGCTCGGCATCAGTCTTGGCAATGTGGTGCTCGCCGCGGCGGCTCTGTTGATCGTGGCCAGAAAGAAGCTGGCGTCATTCGTGGCGGTACGGATGCGGGCCATTTACGACACCCTCACCGATGGCTTCCCGGTGTTCCTGTCAGTCGTGATGGTGAGCTTCTATGTAAACTTCAATTCAATCCTGCTGAATTATTTCTATGGTCCGGTGGCCGTCGGCCAGTTCGCAATGGCTGACAAGATCCGCCTGGCGGCGCAAGCGGTCTTCGTGGTCATCGGACAAGCGTTCTATCCTCGCATCAGCCAATACAACGCCATTGATCCAACCGCGGCACGGAAGCTTCTGCGCGTTGCGATGCTTGCGATCTTCGGCTCCGCGGTTGTCATGTTCGCCGTGATTCTGCTAGGTGCGAACTGGGCTGTCACGTTCTGGCTGGGTGAGCAATTCCACTCATCGATCGCGCTCCTGAAGTTGGAGGCAGTGCTCTTGCCCATCATCGGTGTCGCACTTGTCTTTGGCAATCTTGGCTTGATGGCCATGGGCAAGACCCGGCTGCTGAAGAATGTGTACATCGCCGCGACGTGCCTCCACTTGATTTATGTCGTGCCGCTCACCCGCTATCTGGGTGCGCAGGGCACCATCCTTTCAGTCATACTGACCGAGTTGTTCGGGGCTGCCGCATTCGCATGGTTCTATTTTCGCGAGAGCAGGCCAGCCATCGACGAACAGGCGAAGCAGGATGCGCCAGCCTGACCGGTCCTGATCGCATACCTGAATGGGAGTTTGCCAGGCGCCTCCCGCTACACGGGCATGGGAAAACGGCGACTCCCATGCTGCCCGGAGCGCAGCAAGGACGATTCGTGTCGATGTTCCACGGCGTGAAGGCCAATGTGGAGCAGCCTCGGCGAGGTGCTCCACATGCGCCCTTGACGCCCGGGATCAGGCAGATCGCGTCATCCTGATCCGCTCGTCAATCGAACGTATCGGCCTCATCCAATAGTTTCCCCGCCGCATCCTTTGCGGCAAGCGTCGGTTCTGCGTCGATCGGCCACTGCACCGCTACGGTGGGATCGTTCCAGACCAGGCTACGCTCATGCTCCGGATACCAGTAGTCAGTGGTCTTATATAGAACTTCCGCGACATCGCTCATGGCAACGAAACCATGCGCAAAACCCGGAGGTACCCAGAGTTGCCGTTTGTTCTCCTCCGAAAGCACCACGCCTGCCCACTTGCCGAAGTTCGGAGAACTACGGCGCAGGTCGACCGCCACATCAAACACTTCACCACGCGAAACCCGTACCAGTTTTCCTTGGGGATGCTGGATTTGATAGTGCAAGCCGCGCAGCACGCCCTTGGCGGAGCGGCTGTGGTTATCCTGCACAAATGGCGTGTCGACGCCCGTGACCTCCTGGAAATCTCTCTGGTTGAAGCTCTCGAAGAAAAAGCCCCTGTCATCGCCAAAGACCCTTGGCTCCAGAATCAGGACTTCCGGCAACGCTGTCGGTGTCGCTAAAAAAGGCATCTCCGTCCTCTCTAGTTCAATAGGCCAAGCAGGTACTTGCCATATCCATTCTTGGCAAGGGGCGCGGCCAGCGCCTGCACCTTGGCCGCGTCGATCCAGCCTTGCCCGTAAGCGATCTCTTCCGGACAGGCAACCATCAGGCCTTGCCGCTTCTGCAGCGTAGCGATGAAGCTCGCGGCATCCAGAAGGCTGTCGTGGGTACCGGTATCGAGCCAGGCGTAACCCCGCCCCATGATCTCGACGTTAAGCTCGCCTTGTTCCAGATAGCGGCGATTCACATCCGTGATTTCCAGCTCTCCCCGAGCCGAGGGCTTGATCTCGGCAGCAATATCGCAGACCTGCCGATCATAGAAATACAGGCCTGTCACCGCATAGTTGCTCTTGGGCTGCAGCGGCTTTTCCTCGATGCTGATAGCGGCCTGGTTGCCATCGAACTCCACCACGCCATAGCGCTCGGGATCATGCACATGATAAGCAAACACCGTGGCCCCGCTCTGACGGGAATCGGCATTTCTCAGAATTTTCGGCAGATCGTGCCCGTGGAATACGTTATCCCCCAGAACCAGGGCACAGGAATCGCCATTCAGAAAATCCCGGCCGATAATGAACGCCTGCGCCAGTCCGTCCGGTGAGGGCTGTACCGCGTAGCTGATGTTCATGCCCCATTGATGGCCGTCCCCAAGCAACTCAGCGAAACGCGGCGTATCGTGCTGCGTGGAAATCACCAGGACTTCCCGTATTCCCGCCAGCATCAGCGTACTGAGCGGGTAGTAGATCATCGGCTTGTCATAAACCGGCATCAATTGCTTCGAAACCGCCTGTGTAACCGGATAGAGCCGAGTCCCCGCCCCACCCGCGAGAATAATACCTTTGCGTGCTGTCATATATTTTTCCTCGGATCGATTCATCACTGATTCCTCGATCATATCCAAAAAGCGCTCAAAACCCTGCTTTCACAGGGGCCGCTTCGGATAACACAACCATAGCCTCCGCACTCAATTCCCTAAATAGGCAACCGCCTCTCGCAGAGACTTGATGACTGCAGTGGCCCCGTTCGGTGCCTGCTCGTAACTCTTGCCCAGCGGGGGGATAAACAGCAAGTTACGAGCGACACCCGCCGCGATACCGGCTGCAATATCCGTTACCTTGTCTCCGACAAGCACCGATCCGGCAAGATCCACTTCAAAATCCTTGGTCGCCTGCACAAGCATTCCTGGCTTAGGCTTGCGGCAATCGCTGTCCCTCTTGTACTGGCCCACGCCATGCTCGGGGTGATACGGGCTGTAGTAGACCGCATCGACCTCCGCGCCGGCAGCCTTGAAGGCATCCTTCATCCACTCGGTCAGGATCTGGAAGTCTTCTTCGGTGTAATATCCACGCCCAATGCCGGCCTGGTTGGTAATAATAAAAATCCAATAACCAAGCTGCTTTGCGGCCCGACAGAGATCAAAAATCCCATCCAGGAACTCGAAATCGGCCGGAGTCGACACATATCCATGGTCAACATTCACGACGCCATCGCGATCAAGAAACAGTGCTGGCCGTCCCATCATTCCCCAATGCCCGCCAATTCGCCCTGGGCACGCGCGTAATCCTCGGGCACGCCGATGTCGATGAAATACCCCCGGGTTACGAAAACATTGAATTGCTGCTCTTTGACGGCATCCGCCAAATACCCGGTTTCAAACGAAAATGTCCGCCCCAATTCAAACTGATCCAGAATTCCACGCGGCAAGACATAGCATCCGGCGTTGATCAGGCCAGGGCCAGACATTCCCTTCTCCGCGAAACCGAGTACACGGCCGCTCAGGGTATCGAGGCGGCCATATCGCTTTGTGTCGGGCACCTCACGAGCCACGATGATCGGAGCGCGATGGCGACTCCAGTCCAGTTCGACGTCGCCGACCTCCAAATCCAGAAAGGTGTCGCCGTTGAAGACAAAGACATGCTCGCTCTTGCAACGGTTCAGGGCAGCCCGCATGGCTCCGCCCGTACCCAAGGGAACATTCTCGACCTCATAAACCAGTTCCATGCTCCCGAAACTGCTGCCAAAATGTCCCATCACCTTGTCCGCCAGGTAGCCGAGCGACAGCACCACCCGCGTGAAACCTTTGCGCGCCAGAGTTGCCAGGAGAATCTCCAGGAAGGGCCGACCCGCGACGGGAGCCATGACCTTGGGCACATCCGCCACCACTTCGCGGAGGCGAGTACCGAGGCCACCAGCCAGAATGATAGCCTCCATCAAGCGGCCTCCCCGAAGATCTCATTCTCTATGATTCCGCAAAGAGTATGGCCCAGCACCAAATGCCCCTCCTGGATCTTGGGCGTATTTCCCGAGGGAACTGCCAGCAGATAATCGCAAAGTTCCGTCATGGGGCCACCGCGATTACCGGTCAGGCCAATCGTAGCGATGCCGGATTGGCGTGCCATCTCGAAGGCTTTGAGAATATTTGGCGATTTACCCGATGTCGAATAGCCGATCAGCACATCGCCCGGCTTGCCTTGTGCCTGAACCTGGCGTTCAAACAGTTTCTCGAAGCCGTAGTCATTGCCGATTGCAGTCATGATCGAGGAATCGGTCGTCAAGGCGACTGCCGGAAGCCCGGGCCGGTCGAATGCAAAGCGACTCACAAGTTCCCCTGCAATATGCTGGGCATCTGCGGCACTGCCGCCATTGCCCGCCAGAAGAATCTTGCCACCGGCTTTCAGCGATTTCACGCAAGCCAGAGCGGCCGCCTCGACAACTGCCAACAACGCCCGGTCACCGAGCATCTCGCCCATGATGCGCTGTGTTTCCTTGACCTGCTCAACGATGTAGGTGTTGTTCATGCAATGCTCCATGCTTGGGTGCCGTGCTTGGTAAAATGCGCGTTACTAACCTGGCCTTCATAATTATTCAATGTGCGAATCACTTCCATGCGCCGGTCGGGCGGCACAAAGAACATCATGAATCCCCCACCCCCAGCACCAGAGACCTTACCTGCCGACGCGCCGGCTGAAATAGCGGCATCATAGATCTCGTCGATATGCGGATTGGAGACGGTCCGCGCGCTTTTCTTCTTGTTCTCCCACCCTTGCCGCATGGAATCGACAATCCCGGCAAAATCGCCTTTAAGCAGGCACTCCTTCATCACGAAGGCCTCATGCTTGATGTTATGAAATGTCTCCATAGCATCCTGCTTTCCGGACTGCATATTATCACTTTGATCTGCGATTATCTTGGCCGATTCCCGTGACACGCCGGTGTAGAATAACACCAGTGACGCTTCCAGTTCGCTGATAATCCAGCTCTTGATGCGAAGCGGACTGATAAGCGCCCGTTCTTCCGCGTAAAACTCCATGAAGTTGAAGCCGCCGAAAGTGGCCGAGTATTGGTCTTGCCGCCCGCCCTTCAAGCCACAATCGATGCGCTCGATCTTGAAAGCCATGCGCGCAATGGTGTAGTCATCCAGCGGAAGCCTGAGAAGCTCGGCAAACGCCTTGATCATTGTCACGACCAGAGTCGAGGAAGAGCCGAGCCCCGAACCCGCCGGCGCATCGCAGAAAGTCGTCAACTCGAGCGCCATCGGCACCGAATTATTATAGACCTGCATGATTTCGCGATATACCGCGGCGTGCAGCGCCAGCTTTGAGCCGGTCGACAGAACATCATCGACGCTGTGTTCCGAAACAAGCACCTGGTCGGATGCAACAAATCGGACAATCGGCTCGTCAAGTATCTTTATTACTGCATACGCATATCTATCGATAGTCGCATTCAAAACTGCCCCAGTGTGGATGTCGCAATACGGCGACACGTCGGTACCACCACCGGCAAGACCAAGGCGAAGGGGTGCGCGAGCTCGAATAATCATATAATAATCACCTGAAATACACTCATCCAGACGGGGGGGCACCCCAAAATCATCAACTCAATGCCCTGAATTGGTACAGCATCGTTCTAGCCACGTATCACCACCGGCTCTGGCCGGCTCTCAGATCGTGGGAAAGCGATAATCAGCACCACAAAGCCAAGAAAGAAAGATATCGACTCGTGGGCGCTAGTTGCCAGCGATGTCAGAAGCAAATAAATGACGGCGGCCCTGGCGCGAGGGTCGCCCAGATTGATGCGGCGGCATAGCGCATACATCATCCACAGGAAGAATACGCCATACACAAGAAGGAAATCGAGCAGGGTCGATTTTGTCGAGACGTTGTTCAGCCCTTCAACAATATCAACCACCTCTGAAAAATTGAGCGGGAATTGCGCGCCAAGCCAGTTCATCGCCTCCCCCCCGAAGTGCTGCACAGCCCAATAGAAGCCATAGTAGCCGTAGCCTATCGGATCTGACAGCTGGCCGGCCAGGCCGGCAAGCCATAGCGTGAGACGTGTCGACCCTGAAGTGAAATTGCTAAGGTCATATGCAACGGCTTGCGCTTGCTGGAGACCAACCCAAACCACAACCGGCGCAAAGAGGAGG
This sequence comes from Cupriavidus basilensis, assembly GCF_029335485.1. Taxonomy (GTDB): domain Bacteria; phylum Pseudomonadota; class Gammaproteobacteria; order Burkholderiales; family Burkholderiaceae; genus Cupriavidus; species Cupriavidus basilensis_E. The sequence goes on along the minus strand of NZ_JARJLM010000559.1, from coordinate 18,515 downwards.
AGATAGGGGATTTGACGCCGGGTCAGGCTGATGCATAAGAACGCCACCAGGATGCTGATTGCAGCCCCCTTTGAACCGACTACCGCCAACAAGACAACCAGGAAGAGCATGAACACCGCCTGCCGCTTCGCCGAATAGCGGCGTGGCATCTCGGCCAGGAGATAGAGCATCATCGCATACCGCCCGACGAGCGTCGCAAAATGGGAGGTCTCCTGCATGAATCCACGCGCACGTGAATCCAGCGTTTCCTGGTATCCAGCGCCGAATATAATCTCCCTGACAGCCGGTGGCAAACTCCCTGAAAAGAAATCACCAAAGATGTAGCCAACTGCACAAATGACGAGCGCAACGATAAGTGCTGCACGCAGGTGCTGAATGCGCACATGATCAAAGAACAGCAAGGGCGCCAACCAGACGGCCGACAGCACGAGCAGCGTAGCCGACTTCGTTACATATAGCGGTGTGAATCCGAAAAAAAGCGCGGACAGGAATGAGGCTACGAGACCATAACCAATCAGCCACCAGGCATTAATGCTGATAGCCGAATGAGCACGTCCCTCCACCAGACGAACCAGGAGCACCAACGGCAGGCAACAAGCGATCAGCAAGGTGCCCGGCGAGGCCGCCAGATAACCGAGCATTTCAGGTCGATAAACCGCACCAAATGCCATCAATGAAATTGACGCCGAAAATGCGATTGACAGCAACCAGGAAATGATCATATTAATTCCGGACCGCGTGCTCTACACCACCCATGAGTCGAGTGATGTGCGCACGAATCTCGTCTGCAAAAAGCGTCCAGCTAGCATTGACTTCAACCGCATTGCGCCCGGCCTCGGCGATTCTCGCCCAATATACTTCGTCCCCAATTAGAGGCTCGACACCACGAATGAAGTCGGCCGGCGAATCGAAGGAGATCAGGTTCTCACCGGCCTGAAAGTAGCCGCAGCTCTCGACATCGAGCCTGGTTGCCATCACAGGCAATTGATTGGCCATCGCTTCGAGTATCTTTTTCCGGATCCCGCCGCCGACATATGTCGGAGAAACCAGCGCAAGCGAGCTTTCGAAAACGGATTTCAGCGACGGCACGAAGCCCAGGGGTTTTACGCGCAGCTCCGCAAGCCTGTCCGGCGTCATGTCGACCAGTTCGGCAAGTCGCCCCATCTCCACCCCGGTGATAACCAGTGATAGCGGTTGCAGCTTTGGTTCGCGCGATGCCGGTACCCATACGGTATGGAGGAAGCGCTTCAAGCTGGCAACACTCTGGGTAGCGCGAGGATTCAGCAGAACCAGCAGGGGGGCCGCAGCAGGTCTCCTTGCCTCACGCCTCGGCGGAATGGGGATCCCTTCGGGAGCAAGGAAAAAATTGCTGCGGGTATCCTGCTCACGCGCGATCGCAAGGTCGTGGTCGGTCAGAAAGGCCACCGCATCGACACGGCGCCAGATGTGCATCTCCTCCATGCGCGTGAGCATGGCAAACAGGCCGGCCGCCAGCCTTCGCGGACCGTTCAGCGAGTCGCGATAGCTACGTACCAGTTCGTATTCAATATTGTGTTCCCGCAGGATGATCGGCACCTGCCAGCCCGTGGAACGCTTGATCTTCTCCGCCAATGCGACGGTGTGCGGGTGGAAACAAAGGATGGCGTCAAACTGGGCCGGGCCGATGGCTTCGATATAGGCTCGCGCGGCCGTCCCGGCCGAGTATTTTTCGAATTTATATGGCTTCGCCTTGATCGTGGAGGCCAGGATGACGCCGATCGATTCCAGCGGCTTGAATGGCACGGCAATCTGGCGAACGCCGATCTGCTTATAACCCGCAGCCGCATCCTCGCTGTTCTCCGCACGCGGATAGGCATAGGTAACTTCGAGCTGCTCGGCAAGCGAGGCAAGGGCACCGTGAATGCCCTCCTTCCCTCCGTCCACCGGAGGAATCACCTCCTGCGGCCCCAATGCGAGTATCTTTATTCTCTTCATTTACGTCCGACTCGTGAATACAATGCAGCCGCCTTCGCGCACACGCGATAGTTCAGCCCGATATTTATTGGCATGACCAGGCCGCCATGGCGCAATAGCTGCTCGCTGAGCAGGTATTCGAACGCCACCGTGACAGCCTTGCTGAGCAGCAGGTCCTCTGAAACGCCGTCATTCAACCTGCCTTTCCAGGACCACGGGCTCGCCGGGCCAGTCAGGTGCACATGCAGGAGATGCTTCAATGGCGCATGCTTTCCAGCATGATCACTCAACCAGTTGCGAACGTCATCGTTCGATTCGCTCCCGGGTAGCGTATCGACAAGCTGCTTGAATACTGCGAATCCCGCCTGGTTGAGCAAGAAACAGAATGTCGATAAGTGGCGTCGCGTGGGATTCCGCGAATCCAGCAGCAGTAAATCGGTGGAGGGATGGATTTCGCCGGCAGCGGCGGGCTCGCCGATGGCTGCCAAACTGGGAATCATTGCCCGAAGGCGCTTGGCGATCAAGCGCCACGGATGTTTGGTGAACAGGGTGTCGTTCAGGATGAGATATAAGTCATGGCCATCAATGACTGACGCTGCCGAGGCATATGCGGAGATATCGAGATAGCGCCCGGTGCTCGTTATCCAGGACGCCCCTCCTTCTTGCTCTGCCGCGGTTGGCACCGGTGAACGCATGCTGACAAGGTATTCTTCCGCAGCACAGTTATCCGGCAACAAGCCACGCAGGAACGATCCCGTTACCTTCGAGAAGCGCGAAGCGGACGTATAATAACATGCTCCAATAACTGCAACTCGCATGCATTTTTTCTCACGAGTCGCTGGTAGCGGGTTGGTTGTCATTGCAGCTGAATCCAGGGTATTAATTTCGATGCACCGGGATGAAATAACGGGCACCTGATTCATGACGCGGCTTATAGGTCACTGCCTTATATCTCAATAGACCCTATTTCTCGCCATCGGCAGCCCGGCGATAGGCCATGCATGACGAATGAACAGCGTGCGGGAATGGCTCCGGCAGTACAGCACCTGATGCTCTCCTTGTACACGCCATTGATATCCTGCCCGCCACGTACATTCGCCATATAAAGACTCAATGACGCCCGTAGCTGTCCTTGATCCGCACAATGTCGTCCTCATCGAGATAACTGCCTGATTGGACCTCGATGATCTCCAATGGAATGCTTCCCGGATTGGCCAGCCGATGGATTTCGCCAAGCGGGATGTAGGTCGACTGGTTTTCGGTGAGCAGGATGGTCTTATCTCCGCAGGTGATTTCAGCGGTTCCCTTGACCACAATCCAATGCTCGGCCCGGTGATAGTGCTTCTGCAGGCTCAAGCTGGCCTTTGGCTTCACCTGGATGCGTTTGACCTTGAAGCGATCGCTTTCATCGACACTGTCATACCAGCCCCAGGGGCGATGCACCTTCCGATGCAAGGTGTGCTCTTTGCGTTGCTGCTGATCGAGGGTGCTGACGATGTGTTTCACTTCCTGACTGCGAGACTTGTCCGCCACCAGCACTGCATCCGGGGTCTCGACGACAACGAGGTCTTCTACACCAACGAGGGCAACCAATCGACTGGTAGCATGCACCAGAGTATTCCGACTGTCGGAGGTGATCACATCTCCCATATGGGCATTGCCAGCGCCGTCTTTCGGCAGCACATTCCAGATCGCATCCCAGGCGCCCAGGTCACTCCAGCCAGCATTGAGCGGCACCATCCTGATGGGAAACTCACTTCCAGGGCAACGCTCCACCACCGCGCAATCGACAGAGTCAGCCGGTATATCGGCAAACTCGAGATTGCCCGGCCGTATGAAGTTCTCATCCTTGCTCCGCTTTTCCCAGGACCGCCGCGTGGCTAGCAGGACATCGGGGCGGAAGTACTCGAGCGCGGCCAGCCAGAGTGAGGCGCGAAGCACAAACATCCCGCTGTTCCAATAGTAGCCACCCTCGTCCAGGTAGCGCTGAGCGGTGGGTGTGTCAGGCTTCTCGACGAAGGCCTCGACATCGAAGACCGCCGCTGACACATCAGCCCCGGCTTTTGTCTTGATGTAGCCATACCCCGTCTCGGGGCGCTCTGCCGGGATCCCGAGAATCACGATGGCGCCACCGGCAGCTTCGCGGACAGCGACCTGAAGGGCAGCCGTGTAGGCTGACTGCTCCGAAATGGCCTGGTCCGCAGGCGTTACGACAAGAATAGGATCATTCCCCGCCTCCAGTGCAGCAAGCGCCGCAACGGTCAATGCAGGCGCGGTACCGCGCCCGACTGGCTCCAGCAAGGCTGCGCCAAGGGCGGCGCCGATCTCCCGCATTTGCTCCAGGGCCAGGAAGCGGTGCCCCTCATTGCTTACGATAAACGGAGGGGCAACATGGATATCGTCAGAGCCCACCGCGGTGCTCCTTTCGACGGCCTGTTGGAAAAGACTCTCCTTGCCCGTCAAACACAGGAACTGCTTTGGGAACCCCGCCCGTGACAAGGGCCAGAGCCTGGTACCAGAGCCACCGCAAAGAATAACTGGAGTAACCGAGATCATTGGTTTTTCCCTTGCCACACCGACACTGACTGCATCATCAAATTACCCACCCGACACATGGATCCGGAGCCTCAATTTCACACGATCGCACAATCTGCCGGCTACGCTACCAGGCGAACGTACGTCGCCATCATCCGCTGCACTGAGACGTCCTCAGTGAACTCGGTCATGAACCTGAGGCGGGCCCCCTCTGAAAGACGGGCGCGCTCCCGATCCGAAGCCAGGATCTGATTGCACGCCTTGGCCAGCGCCACGGGATCGTTCACGGGAACGTTGATCCCGCTGACGCCATGCTGATTCACCCAAGGAACGCCGGAGCCTGGAATATCCGTAGCCACGATTGGCAGCCCGTATGCCATCGCCTCCAGCAACACCACGCCGAACGCTTCGGCCCTGGTTACCGAAGGCAGGCAGTAAAGGGCAGCGTGGGCGAAAAGCGCGTGCAAGGCGTCGTCGCTTAGTCTTCCAGCCAGATGGACACGGCTATCCATGCCTGCACTGCGGATTGAGGCCTGGAGCGATTCCTGCAATGGGCCACCGCCGACAATCACGACTACCGTATCGTCTCGAAGATGCTTGGCAGCTTCGATCAGCACGTTGAAGCCCTTGTACGAAACGAGTCGTCCGACGGCAAGGACCAGTTTCTTGCCGGATAGCTTGTTTGCCAGCGCTGGAGGGAGGTGCGACGAATCCTGTGTTGACGTGGTCCGCTCTCGGATATCCGTCACACCGATCGGGACGACAGACACCTTCTTTGCGAAACGGCTGAGCAGGGGGGAAGCCTCGGCGTAGACCTGCGATGTAGCGACAATGCAGTCCGCCCGCTTCAGCAGGGCGACCTCAAGTGGCTTCATCAGTCTCCCCAGCACCCCCTTGTTAATCACGTCACTATGCCAATGCACCAAGAGGCGTGGCTTTTTGCCAATCAATAGACAGCACAGGGCGCCGAGCATGTTTGGCACATGCAAGTGAATCACGTCAGCCTTGCGCGCCTCTCTCAGGCACACCTTCAGATATTTCAGGCCTAGTGGCTGCGATGCAACCATCTTGCCTATCGGCGAGCGGACTACCCGGACACCATTGACAACACTGTTATCGTCGGCAGGCGCTTTCTTAAAGCAGACCACGGTTACGTTGTAACCCGAATTTGCTGCACCCTGCGCGAGACTGGACGTAACGCTTTCAATGCCGCCGGCGTCTGGGGGATAATATTTCCCGAAATGAACGATCCTTGACATCACCCTCAACACTCCAGCAATTCCCAACCCCAGCATCCCGACGCTTTTGCGAATCCCACAAGGCAAAGGACAGCAACGGGCCCAAAAGCAAAGCACCTCAGCCAGAATGGAATGAATTTCTTCAGCACTGGGATGCTCGTATACTCACAGATGGATGGCGCCAGTTATTCACGATGACGGCGCGACCACTGGATCAGGAGCAGCATCACGGTCAGCGCCAGTCCCGCCAGAATGCCTGCCCCGACAAACGGAGATTTCCGAGGGAAAACCGCACGCGGGCTGACATCGGCTGGTCCTAGCGCATGCGTACCAAATGTGCGGGCCGGGTCCAACTGCTCTTTCAGCGCACGTTGCCTGCGCTGAAGTTGCCGCACAGCCGCATCGTTCTCGGTAAGCAAATGCGTCAGTAGAACCCCTTCGGAGAATTTCCGCGCCACGTCTCCGCCAAACTCTTTCTGCGCAAGCTTCTGCAATTCGGATTTACGTCCTTCCTCCGCAGACAATGACTGCTCGACTGCAGCCTGCTCGTCCTTCAGCCTGTCGATCGTCGGTTTGGCGACTGTGGCATGGACACTGGCTATCTCACTCGCGATCCCGTTGATCGCTGTCCTGGCCTGCTCTCCACTATATCCGTGCACGGATACCTGAAGGAGATCCGAATTCCGCATCTGTGCTACGTTGGTGGATTTCAGAATCAGCTCGGCTTCCGGATTCACTTCATTTTCCGACCGCCGGATGGCAAGCCCGGAAATAACTGCCTCAAGAAACTGCGTGGATTTCATCCGGTCGACCGCTCTCGCCGGAGGTTCCAAAAGGGAGGCGGCCCCCTCATCCCCCGCGATCTGCCCGACCTGCAGCAAGGTACTGGCCTCCCACTGCGGGCGGATGAGAAAAGACGCGCCAAACCCAACGCTTCCGCCGAGAATCGCACCAGCAAGCAGCCAATACTTGGACTTCTTTAGGAAATCCAGTGTCATCCGACCAAGAGCAGCGTCCTGATCATCACGGGATACCGTAGACCTGGTAAATGGCATCGTCATCCTTACTTTCGAAAAATCATCCATCGCGGAACTTGAAAGCGCACAATGCGCCAATATAGCCATACATAAAAAATCATGAATACGGCCGAGAATATCGCAAGGACGATTCCATTATTCCAAAACAGTGTTGCGGGAACGACGGCAAACAAGCTGAGCAACCAGAGGTAAGGGGATGTCATCGAATTGCGCCGAAGCTTATGACGATGATCGGCGCTACCCACAGCCCAACGCATCAGTCGCTTATAGACCAGGGTGTGCAGATGCACGCCATCAGGATGCCCGGCCGGCACGCCCCTGACCACTTTCCGGCGATAGATGCTAAAGAGCGTCTCGAAAATCGGATAAATCACCATCAGGAATGGGTACCAGGCAGATATCTGCGGATGCCTTGCAATGAGCAGGATAGCCAGCTCCGCCAGGACAAATCCAATCAGATAAGCACCACCATCCCCGAGAAAAATTGTACCCGCGGGAAAATTCCAGATAAAGAAACCGAATATCGCCCCAATCATCGCAAAGGCCACGGTCAGCACGAACGCATCGCCAACCTGGAAGGCGACATAGGCCAATGACAAAAACATGATCATCGAGACCATGGATGCAAGGCCATTAAATCCGTCGATAATATTGATCGCATTCGCAAGCCCAGAAACCGCGAGCGCGGTAATAGCAATCGATACGACGGTAATGGAAAGAATCTGATCCACCAGTGCCACATCTACCCGGGCAAGCCTGGCATCGAGAATCCAACTGGCAGCCAAAGCCGAAACCATGGTGGCAATCAATCTCTCGCGCGGCGCCACGGATTTTGTCAAATCCTCCCAGAAACCGGCGCCAAATGCGAACACAGCGCAGGCCACGAGTTTCAGCATCGCGGCGCCAGTCACTACATCCGGCCGGTACCAGGTAATAATCGACACCACCACCAGGCTCGCCGCGATTCCGAGCCCTCCAATTCGAGGAACGGGCTTGGCATGATGTTTCTGTACACCTTGAAGATCCCAGTCGGCAGTGAAATGCTCATGAAGACGCGAGTACCGCACCACAAGGAAAGTGAGCAGCGATGACACGAGAAATGCTAAAGTAATAGTAATCATAGACACCCGTAACTACTGCGCCACATCAACAAGATTAATCATATGCGCAACCCGCGGCCGGATTAATTCCGGGAATCGCAGGAATATCCGACGCGGCAGCGGCTGATTTGCGCTGCCCTCTGAACGCCACAGCACTATCGGCAGATTCAACGCCATCAGATGCACAGAATTTGGTCGAGCAGGTAATGAACGCCCTGCCGCCAGTCTGGCAAGTGGATACCGAAAGTCCCGCGCAGCTTGCCAGTGTCCAGGCGCGAGTTGGCTGGGCGCGGCGCCGGCAGCGGGTAAGCGGTGGCCGGGATCGCTTCAATACGCGCCGGATCCACCTTCAACTCGACGCCGCGTGCCGCTGCATGGCGCAGGACTTCGGTGGCATAGCCGTGCCACGTGGTTTCGCCGGCGGCGGCCAGATGGTACACGCCGCTCGGGAACGCCTCGCGCTGGCCGTGCAGCCAGTGGCGCGCCACAATCTGCGCCGTCACGTCGGCAATCAGCGCTGCGGTCGTCGGCGCACCGAACTGGTCAGCGATCACGCGCAGGCTGTCGCGCTCCCGGCCCAGCTTGAGCATGGTCTTGGCGAAGTTGCCGCCATGGGCGCCAGCCACCCAGCAGGTGCGCAGCACCAGCGCCTGCGCGCCGGACGCCGCGATGGCCTGCTCGCCGGCCAGCTTGCTCTTGCCGTAGACCGACTGCGGGTTGACCGCATCCGTCTCCACGTAGGCGCCGTCCTTGCTGCCGTCGAATACGTAGTCGGTCGAATAGTGCACCAGCAGGCTGCCCAGCGCCTTGGCCTCCTCGGCCAGTACGCCGGCGGCGGCGCCATTGACCGCGAACGCGGTCTGCGCGTCGGTCTCGGCCTTGTCCACTGCCGTGTAGGCGGCAGGGTTGACGATCACGTCGGGCCGGTGCTGGCGGACCACCCGCCGCAACTCATCCGTGCGCGACAGGTCGCATGCGGCTCGGTCGAGTGCGATCACATTGCCGAGCGGGGCCAGGCTGCGGCGTAGTTCGAACCCGACCTGGCCGTTGCCTCCTGTTACAAGAAAGGTTGGGATACTCAGCGCCTTATGCTGCATATTGCTTCTCAACCCAGTTCCGGTATTCCCCGGACATCACATCCTGCACCCACGCCTGATTGTCCAGATACCAGCGGACGGTCTTGCGCATGCCGCTCTCGAACGTCTCGGCCGGCTTCCAGCCGAGTTCGCGTTCCAGCTTGCGGGCATCGATGGCATAGCGCCGGTCGTGGCCGGGACGGTCCTTGACGAAGGTGATCTGGTCCCGGTACGAGCCGGCCGCCTTGGGGCGCAGCTCGTCGAGCAGGTCGCACAGCGTGTGCACCACGTCGAGATTGGTCTTCTCGTTCCAGCCGCCGACGTTATACGTCTCGCCCAGACGGCCGCGCGCCAGCACTTCGCGAATGGCAGCGCAGTGATCGCCAACATACAGCCAGTCCCGCACGTTCAGGCCATCACCATACACCGGCAGCGGCTTGCCGCCCAGCGCGTTGGCGATGATCAGCGGGATCAGCTTCTCGGGAAAGTGATACGGACCGTAGTTGTTGGAGCAGTTCGTGGTCAGCACCGGCAGCCCGTAGGTGTGGTGGTAGGCGCGCACCAGGTGGTCGGACGCCGCCTTCGATGCCGAATACGGGCTGTTGGGCGCGTAGGCCGTGGTCTCGGAGAACTGCGGATCGCCGGCCTCGAGCGAGCCGAAGACTTCGTCGGTGGAGACGTGCAGGAAGCGGAAGGCCGCCTTGGCTTCATCATCCAGCCCGCCCCAGTAGGCCCGCACCGCTTCGAGCAGCGTGAAGGTGCCAACGATATTGGTCTGGATGAACTCGCCCGGGCCGTGGATGGAGCGGTCGACATGGCTCTCCGCGGCAAAGTGCACCACGGCGCGCGGCCGGTAGGTCGCCAGCAGCTGGTCCAGCGCGGCGCGGTCGCAGATGTCCGTCTGCGAGAAGACATGACGGCTGTCGCCGTCCAGCGAGGCGAGCGTCTTGCGGTTGCCGGCATAGGTCAGCTTGTCGACATTGACAATGCTGTCGGCGCCGTCGGCGCCCAGCCAGTTCAGAACGAAGTTGGCGCCGATGAAGCCTGCACCGCCAGTAACCAGAATATGAGACAAAAGCTGCGCTCCCTGCCCTTCGATGTATTTCGAGAGCCCGGCCAATGCCGAGCGCCCGCCTTGATCCATTGTGGGGACGGCGGGATCTTAAGTACCTGCAGAAGTGGCGGTATTCTATCCGACCGGGGACGGGGCCTTGCCCGGAACTGACATCTTTTTGTAGCCTGTTGTAACGTCTTCCCCGAATTGTCCGCACAATATTGGAAATAAAAAACCAATTTATTGTGCAATTATTCAGGCAAATCAAATTTGTGACTAATACTCAACATTTAGCCATCGGCGACCTGCAAGGCTGCGCGGCCTCTCTGGACGAACTCATCACCCAGCGGCTGCCCGCGGATAGCCGGCTGCGCTTCGTCGGCGATCTGGTCAACCGCGGCCCGGCTTCGGCACGCACACTGCGGACCGTACGCCAGCTTGGCGAGCGCGCCGAATCCGTGCTCGGCAATCACGATATCCACCTGCTGGCCGTTGCCGCCGGCGTGCGCAAAACCGGTCGCGGGGACACCCTGGGGGATATTCTCGAAAGCCCCGATTGTAACGAATTGATCACCTGGCTCAGGCATCGGCCTCTGGCGATCCATGAAAACGGCTTCCTGCTCGTGCACGCCGGCGTGCTGCCGCAATGGACGGCCGCGCAGGTCATGGAACTGGCCGGAGAAGTGGAGCGCGAGTTGCGCGGCCCCGGCTGGAAGGCTTTCCTGGGCGGCATCTTCGGCAATGCGGCGAACCGATGGGACGCAGGGCTGCGCGGCATCGAGCGTCAGCGGGTGGTGGTCAACGCCCTCACCCGCCTGCGGTTCTGCAACGAGGAAGGCGTGATGGATCTCAAGACCAAGGACGGACCCGGCAGCATGCCGGCCGGCTATATGCCCTGGTTCGACGTGCCCGGCCGGCGCACCGAGGACACCACGGTCGTATGCGGACACTGGTCGACGCTGGGGCTGGTGATGCGACCCAATCTCATGGCGCTGGATACCGGATGTGTCTGGGGGGGCAAGCTGACGGCGGCACGGCTGGCGCGGGATCCGGCGCAGCGCTCGTTGATCCAGGTGGCGTGTCCGCAATATTGCGACCCGCTCGCCTGAAGCCGAAGCCCGTGGCCCGGGGGCAAACCGCCCTACGGCGTGGCCGCCGGCACGTGCGAAGCGGCGCTTTCGCCGCTCTCACCCTCCCGGACTGTTGCCGTCCCGGCTTCGCCGTTGACCCGCACCGCCAGTTCAGCAGCGTGCGCCTGCGCACCCTGGCTCAGATGGCTCACCACTTCCCGCGCGGCCTCGGCCAGCTCGCGCCGGCTGGCGCTGGAAGCGCTCAGGGTTGGCGCGAAACACAGCCGCGCGATGATCGGCGGCGACCGTAGGATGGCATCCAGCGTCTGCAGCAGGGTCAGATCCCCGATATACGCCGGTGCCACGGTTGACTGGCCGGTGGCGGCATCCAGGTAGGCCAGCCCGACCGGCTGCACCGGCAGCCCGCCCGAGATCGGCGCCTGCATCAGGTTGGCATGAAACGGCAGCACGCTGGTGCCGTCCGTGGTGGTGCCCTCCGGGAACACGCAGACCAGGTCACCCTGCAGCATCACGTCGGTGATGGCGTGCAGCACGCGGTGCGCATCGCGCTTGCGCGCGCGTTCGATAAAGATGGTGCCGGTCTGCCCGCACAGCCAGCCGATCACGGGCCAGTCGCGGATCTCGGACTTGGCCACGAAGCGCACGGGTTGCCAGCAATTGATGACGTAGATGTCCAGCCAGGAGATATGGTTGGACACGACCATGGCGCCGCGTGGCGCCGCCTGTCCGGGCTGCAGCCCCTGCACCTCGACCGTGACCCCGCAGATCCGCAGCAGCCGCCGCGACCAGCGGCGGATATGCCATTGCCGCGATGCCACGCCCAGCCATGGGAACAGCACCGCGCAGGTCAGCAGGCCGCGCAGCAGGTGCAGGACCAGCGCGATCTTGCGCAGCCGGATCATGCAAGCCTCGCCGGCAAACCTGCCCGAATCGTCTTGCCCTTGCCCATTTGGCCCGGCATGGCGCTCAGTGCAGTTCGTAGACGACGTGGCCGCCGACCAGCGTGGTGCGCACGCGGCCACGCATGTCGTAGCCCAGCCAGGGCGAGTTCTTGCCCTGGCTCTTGAGCGCGCGCCGCTCCACCTTCCACTCCTGCTCGGGATGGAAGATGCAGATGTCGGCCGCGCTGCCCGCAGCCAGCGTACCGGCTGCCAGGCCCAGCACGCGGGCCGGCTCGGCGGTGATGCGGGCCAGCGCGCGGGACAGCGGCACCTTGTGCTCTTCGGCCCAGCGCAGCGTCAGCGGCAGCAGCAACTCCAGGCCCGTGGCGCCGGGCGATGCCTCGGCGAAGGGCAGCAGCTTTTCATCGTCGTCCACCGGCGTGTGGTCCGAGCACAGCGCATCGATGGTGCCATCCGACAGGCCCGCCACGATGGCGTCGCGATCGCGCGCGCTGCGCAGCGGCGGCGAGAAACGCATCTGCGAGTTGAAATAGCCGATATCCATGTCGGTCAGCGACACATGGTGGATATTGACGTCGCAGGTCACCTCGAGGCCTTCGCGCTTGGCCTGGCGCACCAGCTCGATGCCGGCGGCCGAGGACAGCCGGCACAGGTGCACGCGCGCGCCGGTGCTGCGCATCAGCTCGAAAATCGTATGCAGCCGCACCGTCTCGGCGATCACCGACATGCCGGACAGGCCCAGGCGCGACGCCACCGCGCCGCTGGCGGCCACGCCGCCGCCAAGGTAGGGATCTTCCGGGCGCAGCCAGACGGTGAATCCGAAGGTCTGCGCGTATTGCAGCGCGCGCAGCAGCACCTGGGTATTGCGGATCGGCGCCTCGGCCTGCGAGAAGCCGATGCAGCCGGCCTCGGTCAGCTGCGACATCTCGGTCAGCGTCTCGCCCTTGAGGCCAAGCGTCAGCGCACCCAGCGGATAGACGTGGGTCTGGTTGAGCGTGCGGGCGCGGTACTTGAGCATTTCCACCAGGCCGGGCTCGTCGAGCACGGGGTCGGTGTCGGGCGGGCAGACCAGGCTGGTCACGCCGCCGGCGGTAGCCGCCGCCACCTCGGACTCGAGCGTGGCCTTGTATTCATAGCCGGGCTCGCGCAGCCGCGCGGACAGGTCGACCAGGCCGGGGCAGACAATCAGCCCGGTCGCGTCGATGGTCTTGTTGGCATGGAAATCCGCCGGCGCGCTGCCCACGCCGACGACCTTGCCGGCGGCGATGTAAAGGTCTTGCTGCGCATCGACGTTCGCGGCCGGGTCGATCAGGCGGCCGCCCTTGATGTGGATCTTCATATCGTGTCGCTTGGCTTGTATTCGGTTGTTCTGGCTTGCCTGGGCCGGGTCGGCCGGGCGCTGTCAGTCATTGTTTCCGGCCACGATGCCCATCACGGCCATGCGTACCGCAATGCCGAAGGTCACCTGGTTGAGGATGACGGATTGGGATCCGTCGGCCACGGCGGAGTCGATCTCCACGCCGCGGTTCATCGGTCCCGGGTGCATCACGATGGCATCGGGCCTGGCCAGCGCCAGGCGCTCCGGCGTCAGGCCGTAGGCCTTGAAGTATTCCTGCGCCGACGGCAGCAGTGCGCCGCTCATGCGCTCGTTCTGCAGGCGCAGCATGATCACCACGTCCACGCCCTTGAGCCCCTCCTCCATATTGTGGAAGACGCGCACGCCCATCTGCTCCAGTCCCGAAGGCAGCAGCGTGCGCGGGCCGATGGCGCGCACTTCGGGCACGCCCAGCGTGGTCAGCGCGTGGATGTCGGAGCGCGCCACGCGCGAGTGCAGGATATCGCCCACGATGGCCACCGTGAGCTTGGTGAAATCCTGCTTGTAATGGCGGATGGTGTACATGTCGAGCAGCCCCTGCGTGGGGTGCGCGTGGCGGCCGTCGCCGGCGTTGATGACGTGCACATGGGGCGCGACATGCTCGGCGATCAGGTAGGGCGCGCCGGAACTGGCGTGGCGCACCACGAACATGTCGGCCGACATCGCCGACAGGTTGTTGATGGTGTCGAGCAGCGACTCGCCCTTGCTGGTGGACGAAGCGTTGATGTTCAGGTTGAGCACGTCCGCCGACAGCCGCTTGGCGGCGATCTCGAAGGTGGTGCGGGTGCGTGTGGAGTTCTCGAAGAACAGGTTGAACACACTCTTGCCGCGCAGCAGCGGTACCTTCTTCACATCGCGGTCGGAGTCGGACAGCGAGACAAACTGGCTGGCGGTATCGAGGATGTGCGCGATCATCTCGCGCGACAGGCCTTCGATCGACAGCAGGTGCTTGAGCTCGCCGTTCTTGGTCAGTTGCGGGTTGCGGAACGTCTTGATCATGGCAGGTAGAAAGGGCCGGGCGGTGGCGAATGACAGGTACAGGTCCGAAGCCTGCCGGCCGGCGCGCGCAGGCCGGCCGGGCTGGCAGGCAGGTTTAGTTGCCGGTGGCCTCGTTGGCGAAGGCGAAGCGCATGTCCGCGCCGGCGCCCTCGTGCGACAGCACCAGCGTGGTCTTGGGCGGCAGGTCGACATGCGCGGCGACGAAATCGGCTGCCGTCGGGAGTTCGCGGCCACCGCGGTCCACCAGCACCGCCAGCGCCACGCGGGCCGGGCGGCCGTAGTCGAACAGCTCGTTGACGGCGGCGCGGATGGTGCGGCCGGTGGCCAGCACGTCGTCGATCAGCAGGATCTTGCGGTCCTGCACGTCGAAAGGCAGCGTGGTGGGCTGGGCCTGGCTGTGCAGGCCCTTCTTGGCATAGTCGTCGCGATGGAAGGCGACGTTGACGACCCCGTGGCCATCGAGCTTCAGGTCGGCGGCCAGCCGCTCGGCAATCCAGGCGCCACCGGAGTAGATACCGGCCACCGACCATTGCGCGCGTTCGGCTTCGGGCAACGCGGCCTGCACCTGGTCGCGCAGCGTGCGGTAGAGCGCCTCGGCGTCGGGAGAGGAAGTCTGGGTCATAGCGGATGCTGGTCGAAGTACTGTTGCAGGATGATGCTGGCGGCTTCGGCGTCGAGCGCGCCGGGCCGGGCTCCGGCCATCTGGGCCAGGCGGGACGTATAGCGCTCGTCGACCCACTCCACCGGCAAGCCGAAGCGGCCATGGATCTGGTTGCCGAAGCGGCGCGCGAGCCGCATGGACGGCTGCTCCCCGCCCTCCGGGTTGACCGGCATGCCGACCACCAGGAGCACCGGCGACCACTCCCGGATCAGGGCAGCCACCGCCTCGAAGCGGCCTTCCACGGTGATATTGGGGAGGATGGTGAGCGGGCGCGCCTCGCGCGTGATGAAATTGCCGAGCGCTACGCCGATCTTCTTCTCGCCGTAGTCGAACGCCAGGGCGGTGCCGTCGGTGGGCAGCGGGCGTGGCGCTGGCGTCGCGCCTGCCTCAGGCATGCCCTGCCTCACCCGAGAGCATGGTGAAATCGATGCCCAACAGGCGTATGGCG
This sequence comes from Cupriavidus basilensis, assembly GCF_029335485.1. Lineage (GTDB taxonomy): Bacteria > Pseudomonadota > Gammaproteobacteria > Burkholderiales > Burkholderiaceae > Cupriavidus > Cupriavidus basilensis_E. Next base: position 3,046 of record NZ_JARJLM010000559.1, on the reverse strand, counting down.
GCGGCAAAGCGTTCCTCGGGAGGCACGCTGAAAATGATTTCGGGATCGGCCTGGACGGTCAGCCAGCCGTTGCGGCTGAGCTCTTCCTCGAGTTGCCCTGCGCCCCAGCCGGCATAGCCCAGCGTGAGCAGGAAGCGGTGCGGGCCGCTGCCGTTGGCGACAGCCTCCAGCACGTCCTTGGAGGTGGTCATCTCCAGGCCGCCGGGCACCGCCAGCGACGACACATAGATGCCAACCGGATCGTGCAGCACGAAACCGCGCTCGGTCTGCACCGGGCCGCCGAAATACACCGGCTGCTGCGCCACCGGCAGGATCTCCAGCTTGAGGTCGATCTTGTCGAACAAGGTGGCCATGTCGATGTCGATAGGCCGATTGATCACCAGGCCCAGCGCGCCGCGTTCGTTGTGCTCGCACAAGTAGACGACGGAACCCGAAAAAGTCGGGTCTGCCATGCCGGGCATGGCAATCAGGAACTGATTGGTGAGATTGATTGGGGCTTCCAGCGTCGCCATCCCTGCATTTTATCAAATCGTTGCCATCCGTCCGGAAAAGATTCGCGGATGCCGCACTGCAGCATCCCGGATCCGCTCCGGTGCGCTTCCCTGCCGGCCCTTCTTACTCCTTGCGCGTCAGCGCGGCAAGCTCGTCCGCCGTGAGCCAGCGCCATTCGCCCGGCGCCAGCGTCGGCTCGAGCACCAGCGCGCCGATGGCGCTGCGGTGCAGCGCCGCCACATGGTTGCCGGCCGCCGCCACCATCCGCTTGACCTGGTGGTACTTGCCCTCGGTCAGGCTGAGGCGCAGGCTGTGCTCGCCAGTGGCCTCGCAGCCGGCGGCGGCGATCGGGGCCGGCTCGTCGTCCAGCTTCACGCCGGCCAGCAGGGCCTCGACCTGTGCCTGGGTGACCGGCTCGGCGGTCGTCACCTCGTAGATCTTGGGCACCTTCTTCTTGGGCGAGGTCTGGGCATGGATGAACTGGCCATCGTCCGACAGCAGCAGCAGCCCGGTGGTGTCCTGGTCCAGCCGGCCGACCGCCTGCACGTCACGCTGGCGCAGCGGCACCGGCAGCAGGTTGTACACGCTGGGATGATGACGCGGCCGTTGCGAGCATTCATAGCCAACCGGCTTGTTCAGCACGAGGTAGGCCTTGCTGTGGCCGATCCACTCTTCGCCGTCCACGGTCAGGCGCAAGCCGTCGACCTCGAACTGCTCGCGCGGGTCCTCGCACAGGGCGCCGTTGACCTCCACCAGTCCGGCGCCGATCAGGTCGCCGCAATACCGGCGGGTGCCGAAGCCTTGGGATTGGAGGATGCGGTCGAGTGTCATGGCCATGGCTTGCTTCTTGATATCTGAATGCTGGGTTACTGGATTGCTGCGCCGGCGCGACAGGATCGGCACCGCGCTCATCCGCCGGTATGTTAGGGTAACAGGCTTCTTCCGCCCATTTCCCGGAGCCCCCGATCTTGCCCCCGCAACCCGCCGAAGCACGCCAGCCGTACCGGATCGACCGGCGGTTCGGGCGCGGCCTGGTCTGGTTCCGGCGCGATCTGCGCGCCGACGATCATGCGGCGCTGCATTATGCCCTCAAGCACTGCCGCCGGGTATGGTGCGTCTTCGTATTCGACCGCGAGATCCTGGATCCCCTGCTGGCACGGGGCCTGTCCGCGGACCGCCGGGTGGAGTTCATCCTCGCCTCGCTGGCGCCGCTGGACACCGCGCTGCGCGCCGCCGGCGGCGGCCTGATCGTATTGCACGGGCACGCGCGCCAGTCAGTGCCCGCACTGGCCGCCGGGCTTGGCGCCGAAGCCGTGTTTGTCAACCACGACTACGAGCCCGCCGCCCAGGCCCGCGATGCCGAGGTCGGACAGGCGCTGGCGGACCGCTCCTGCGCCTTCTTCAGCTTCAAGGACCAGGTCATCTTCGAGCGCGACGAGATCCTGACCGGCCAGGGCAAGCCGTTCTCGGTGTTCACGCCCTACAAGAACGCCTGGCTCAAGGCCCTGCTCCCGTTCGACCTCAGGCCCTACCCGGTCGAGCCCTATTTCTCGTCCCTGTCGCCCCTCCCCCCGGCTTACGAGCGGCCACTGCCAACGCTGGAGGCGCTGGGCTTCGCGCCCGCCAACCTTGCCGGGATCGCCATGCCCACCGGCAGCGCCGGCGCCCACGCGCTATTTGACGAATTCTGCGAACGCATGGGCGACTACGCGCGTCGGCGCGACTACCCCGCGCTGCGCGGCCCGAGCTACCTGTCGGTGCACCTGCGTTTCGGCACCCTGTCGATCCGCACGCTGGTGCGCGCCGCCCACGCTGCCACGCTGCGCGGCGGCGCGGACAGCGCAGGCGCCGCCACCTGGCTGTCAGAGCTGATCTGGCGCGATTTCTATTTCATGATCCTGCACCACCATCCACGGGTCGCCGCAGGTCGCGCCTTCCACGCCGCCTACGACGCCATCCGCTGGGTCGGGGGCGCCACCGGCGAGCGCTGCTTCCAGGCCTGGCGCGACGCCCGGACCGGTTATCCGCTGGTGGATGCGGCCATGCTGCAGATCCGGCAGAGCGGCTACATGCACAACCGCCTGCGGATGGTGGTGGCAAGCTTCCTGGTCAAGGACCTGGGCGTGGACTGGCGGCGTGGCGAGCAGTACTTTGCCGAGCAGCTCAACGACTTCGACTTCTCCGCCAACAATGGAGGCTGGCAATGGGCCGCATCCACCGGGTGCGATGCGCAGCCGTACTTCCGCATCTTCAACCCGATCACGCAATCGGAAAAATTCGACCCGCAGGGAAGGTTCATCCGCAAATACCTGCCGCAGCTGGCGCGGCTGCCGGACAAGTACATCCATGCGCCGTGGACAGCGTCGGAGAATGTGCTGGCCGCAGCCGGAGTCAGGCTTGGCGAGGACTATCCACGCCCGATCGTGCAGCACGACGTAGCGCGCAGGGAAACGCTGGCGAGGTATGCCGTGGTGAAGGAAAGAAGTGAAGCGGGATCAGCCCCGAGCGCAGAGGCCTTCAATGCGAAGGCACCAGCAAACGATCCGGCGTAGCC
>NZ_JARJLM010000558.1 GCF_029335485.1 Cupriavidus basilensis | reverse complement strand
CCCCCAGCGCAAAGATCAGCGCGGCGAACATCACCACGTTCAAGCCCGCCGCGACGCGGTCGAAGCGGTGCGAGCCGCGTGCGGTCTGCGGCAGCGCAGACCAGGCAATGTAGAGGGCCAGCAGGCCGATCGGCAGGTTCACGGCAAACAGCCATGGCCAGGGTCCGAGCGACAGGATGATCGACGCCACCGTGGGCCCGACCGCGAACGACACGCCGACGATCAGCGCGTTCAGCCCGACGCCCCGCCCGAGCCGGTGCGGCGGATAGATGGCGCTGATCAGCGCCGCGTTCACGCTCATGATGGCGCTCGCGCCGACGCCCTGCAGCAGGCGCGCTGCAGCGAGCGTGGGCAGGGACCAGGATAGCGCGCAGACCAGCGACGCGCCGAGGAACAGCATCAGCCCGCCAAGATAAACGCGCCGGTGCCCGACGATGCCGCCGAGCGCCGCGAACGGCAGCAGCGTGGCCACCATGGCGAGCTGGTAGGCATTGATCACCCACACGGATGCCGCCGGCGTGGCGTGCAGGTCGGCGGCGATGGCCGGCAGGGCGGTATTGGCAATCGCCGTATCGAGCGTGGCGAGAGAGACCGCCAGCAGGATGGCGGCCATGCCGCGGCGTTGCTGCGACGTCAGGGGGGCGTCCGCCGCAAGGGGTGCAAGGTTGGAATCCGCTGTGTTCGACACTGTATCTACCAGTTCCCGCCGGCCGGGCGGCAGCCGGGAAGCGTTGCCGCCCATCCGCTCTTGCGCCCGCCGCTATTGCCCGATTATTGTTTGAGTTGTCTGATACATGAACCGTGGCGCACATCGAAAAAACGGATGCTGCGCACGGTAAGCCGACACAATAAGGGAAAACGCGAAGGTTTGCTGGCGACGGGTTCGAGGCTGGCGGGCGGATGCCGGAAACACCCTATGCCGCCGACCAGACCGCGAGCTCGTATCCGTCCGGATCCTGGAAGTGGAAGCGCCGGCCGCCCGGGAACGAGAATACCGCCCTGACCACCGTAGCGCCGGCTGCCTCCACGCGCCGCTGCGTTTCCGCCAGGTCGTCGGCGTACAGGATGACCAGCGGTCCGCCAGGCCGGACTTCTTCACCGGTCGTAAAGCCGCCGGTCAGCCGGCCATCGCTGAATTCGCAATAGGCGGGCCCATAGTCCGTGAAGGTCCAGCCGAAGACCGCGCCGTAGAATGCCTTGGCACGGGCGATGTCGCTGACGTTGAACTCGATATTGTCGATCTGCCGGTCCTGGCCCCTGGTTCCCATTACCACTCCTTGCTGGTTGACATTGATTGACGCCGGTTGACGTTGTTTGACGATGGACACCATGTTCGCCCGGCGGCCAACGGAAATCTTGAATAAAACGGCCACTCAGGCGCGCACCTGGCCCAGCAGAACCTTCGCCGTCATGCCGGCGAGCGACTGGATCTCGCGGCTCAGGTGCGCCTGGTCGGCGTAGCCCGCGTCCGCCGCGATGGCGGCCAGGCCGGCTTCCGGCGACGCTCGCGCCAGCGACAGGACGCGCTGGAACCGCAGGATCCGTTCAAGCGTCTTCGCACCGTAGCCGAAATGCTCGTGACTGCGGCGCCTGAGCGTCCGCTCGCTGAGGCCAAGATGGCGCAGCACCAGCGGAATCGCCTCGCCCGCCGTGCCGGCGCTGGCCTGCACCAGCGCGAAGATCGCCGCCGCTTCCTGGCTCGGGGGTGCGACGAGCGGAATCCGCTTCGCCAGTTCGCTCTGGAACACCGCCGCCTGCCGGCCGTTTGCCTCCGCCTCGGCCAGTTGCCCGGCCATCGCCTGTGCTCGCGGGCCCCACAGATCGGCCAGGTCGAGTTTCCTGCCGACGAGGTCCGACATCGGCACGCCCAGCCAGTGCAGCGCGGCACCCGGTTGAAACCGCGCGCCCAGCACCGCCGCGCCGGGCGCCAGCTGGGGCCTGGCCGCCGTGATATCCGGCCCGACCACGAGCAACCGGCCAGCGCTCCAGAGCAGGTCCACGCAACCATCCGGCACCACGGCCACTTCCGGTGCCTGGCCGGCCGGCAGCACGCTGGTCCACATGCACTGGAAATGCTCTCGCAGCTCCTGCCTTGGCCGGGTCTCGCTATACTGCCCGACGGCCCCGGCCAGGGCGGGGTACTCTCTTTCTTGCATGCGTGCCAGTTCAAGAACTGCGTAGTATGTTGCGGGAAGCCGGCCCTGCCGCCAGGGCCGGCGAAGCGGGAAAGCACACAGGATAACGGAGCGCCCAGCAAACGCCATCGTCGACGCCTTGACGCCATCCCTTATCCGTTCAATTCGAACTGGGAGACACCCGGGCGTTCGCCTTGGGAAACGGCGAATATTGCGCGCGAAGCCTCCGGCCGCGCGATCCCTGCACCAGGCGTGCCCCTTCCTTCCTCCCTGCCGTTCTTGGGGCGCTGGCCAGCGGCCGGCCTTCTTTGCGCGGCGCGGTCGCCCGGCGAACGCGTAAAGGCCTATGCCCGCTCGGCCCCCCCTGCACCTCAACGACTCCGGATATTGGGCAAGCGAGGGCTGCTGGAGTCGTCGTGCCGACCGCGTCCTGCCGTATTCCGTTCGTTCCCGCGCGAGTTGCGGGAGCGCGGACGACTACCCGCATGAACCTCGCCGGGAGCTGTGCGGGGGGAGCCAGGAATGGGTATTCCTATCGCGATCGGGCACCTGATCTGACTGACCTGATCGTTGAGGGTGGGGTAAACCATTACCAAACGACGCTGGCACGCGCAAAGACATGGAACTAGAATCCGTATCGTTCTTGCAACGAACCATTGTTCGCCTATAGAACATTCCGGTGAATATGCGCTGCGCACCGGGATCGGGGTAATCCCCAGCCGAATCTGCCCAACAGGCATTCAGGGAGCGTCGGCATCCAAGGCTTGGCCGCGTCATTCGCGTCGGGCCCACCCGGTGCCCCAATCCGAACGGCGCACCACCACTCTGGGATACCCGCTGGACGCCCAGCGGCACCTTGCATCCCCAACGGCCTGCGCGCTTGCAACCTGAGCAAAAGCGCGGACCATGAGCCCGCTTCGTAAGCGAACGGGTTTGAGAAAAAGGATCATGTCCGGAAGCATCAAATTCATCGACACCCGCACCGGTTGTTTGCGTGTCGCACTCTCTGGCCCAACCGACGCGCCAGTACTTGTTTTCAGCAACTCTCTTGGCACCACATTGGAAATGTGGGACGTGCAGGCCGAAACGTTCTCGCGAGATTACAGGGTTGTGCGCTATGACACGCGCGGCCACGGCGGCAGCGTCGTGACGCCCGGTCCTTATTCGTTTGATCAACTGGGGGAAGACGTCATCGCACTGCTTGACGCACTAGATGTACCCCGCGCCAGCTTCTGCGGCATTTCGATGGGGGGGCACACGGGCTTGTGGCTCGGCATCAATGCGCCGGCACGCTTTGACGCCATCGCGGTTTGCAATAGCGCGGCAAAGATCGGTACCCGCGACGGGTGGACCAGCCGTGCGGCACAGGTGCGCGAAGGCGGCGGCGCTGCGATGTCGGATCTGGCTGCCTCGTCGCCCTCGCGATGGTTCACTGACGCTTTCGCTCGGTGCGCGCCCGAACTCGTAGCGCGCGCGCAGTCGTGGATTGCAGGGCTCAGCCCCGAAGGTTATGCTGCATGCTGCGAGGCTTTGGCGGTGTCGGATCTGTGGACGCAGATCGACCGTATTTCGGTTCCGACTCTACTGTTGGCAGGCGCGGCGGATCCGGTGACGACAGTGGCCGAAGCTGAGTCCATGCAACGAGCGATTGCGTTTTCGCGCATTGCCACCGTTCCGGCATCGCATTTGTCCAATCTTGAAGCACCCGAGCAGTTCAATGCAGCCATTATTTCATTCTTATCCGGATGTGGCGCGATACCACAGGAATGATCACGGAGCTACCAGACGAGTCATCAAATCTGTCCCCGTTCATCGCGCCTGATTGTGCGGGCGCGTACTTATCACCTGCTGGCGAAATTCCTGCGTTATGGGACATAGTCTATCTGACGACGAACTCAAAGCATTGGAAAACGAGACCACTGCACGATTTCCCGCAAGTGCGGTTGCTTCCATCCTCTAAACTCAATCCTCTAAACGCGGTCCGACTACGCGATTAATAATCACAGCGCCCAGAGACAAGGTTTATGACAAAGATCACAGGTTTTTTTACGGAACTGATGCGGCGCTATTTGCCTGATCCGTTCGTTTTTGCAATTTTGCTCACCATACTTACTATGGTGCTCGCCATTGCTACTGAAGGACGTATGCCTCTGGTGACAAACGTCGACTGGGGAAAAGGGTTTTGGAGCCTGCTGTCGTTCACGACGCAAATGGCAGTCATTCTTGCCATGGGCTATGTACTTGCCACCGCGCCGATCATGGACCGCCTGCTCGACAGGATCGTGTCTCGGGTCAATCAGCCGCGAACCGCCGTGGTTGTCGCCACGCTGGTCGGCTGTGTCGGTAGCTATCTGAATTGGGGCTTTGGCCTCGTGATCGGCGGTATCGTCGCGAAGAAGTTGGCGCGCAACGTCAAGGGGGTGCACTACCCGTTGATCATCGCCGCCGCCTACAGTGGATTCACGATGTACGGCTTGGGCCTGTCCGCGACGATCCCGGTACTGATCTCGACCAAGGGGCATGCTTTCGAGGGCAAGATGGGGATTGTGCCGTTGACCGAAACCATTTTCTCCGCGCCAATCCTACTGACCAGTCTTGCCGTGCTGATCCTGCTTCCGCTGCTCAATGCCGCGATGCACCCGAAGGCGGGGGAACCGGTTACGGAAATCGACGCACGATTGGACGATGCGGAACAAAAGCACACAGGCGCGGAAAATCTGCTTGGTGACAACACGATTGCATCGAAGCTTAACAATAGCCGCATCTTGAGCTATCTGATCGGTGGGCTGGGTATGTTGTATGTCGCGCAGCACTTCGTGCAAGGCGGAGCGCTCGACCTCAACATGATCAACTTCTTTATCCTATTTCTCGGTATCCTGTTGCTCGGCACGCCGATCAACTACGTCGAGAAGCTCAACGAGGGCGTCAAGACGATCGGCGGCATCATTCTTCAGTTCCCATTCTACGCCGGCATCATGGCAATCATGGCCTCGTCCGGTCTGGTCAAGACGATCGCACACGTTTTCATCGACATTTCCACCCCAATGACGTTGCCGTTTTGGGGGCTGATCAGCTCCTTTATCATCAACTTCTTTGCGCCGTCTGGAGGGGGGCATTGGGTAATCCAGGGGCCGTTCATGATAGATGCTGCGACTGCGATGGGCGCTTCAATGGCCCAAACCTCCATGTCGGTCATGTTGGGCAATGCCTGGAACGATCTTGTGCAACCGTTCTGGATCCTCCCCGCCTTGGCGCTCTCGCGGCTCAAACTGAAGGACATAATGGGCTATACGGTGTTATCAATGTTCCTGGTGGGCGCAATTTACATTACGGTCATTTCTGCATGGCCGCATCTGTAATTCGCATGGTCTCATTCGTATATCGAGGAAAATGAAATGTTGTTCATGGTTGAAATGCTTGTCGATATTCCCAACTCGGTCCCTGCCGAGGAAGCGGCGCGGATCAAGGCCGACGAGAAGGCATACTCTCAGGCGCTGCAGCGCTCGGGAAAATGGCCGCACATCTGGCGCGTGGTGGGTCAGTACGCCAACGTGAGCATTTTCGACGTGGAAAGCAATGACGAACTGCATACGCTGTTAAGTCAATTGCCGTTGTTCCCGTTCATGAAAATCTCGGTCACGCCGCTTGCACGCCATCCGTCTGCGATCTGATAGCGCGGGAAACGCCGCTGTGAAGCGCCCCGGGTGACGATGACGTCGGGCATGCCCGGATCTGTTGCCAGCCGGGGGCGTAGCCACACGAGCGGTCGGGATCGATGGCGAGGGCACGGTCAGCTTGCCAATAGCGAGACAAAGCAAAGGCAGGCGGAAGCCGCGCATGCGCCGCTCGCGCTCGCGGCGCCTCGTTCCCGCGCATCACGAACGGCTGATTTTCGATCACTCTGCCGGGATGGCGTGCGTACAGACCCGCCAGCCGCTCGGCCAGAAACCGGCGCGACCAACGCGCGATGAAGCGCGAATCGCAACCGAGCCGCTGCATGATCGCGTCGCGCGATTCCCCGCTTCAAGCATCAGGATCAACCTGGCCCGACGCACATCCGCTGCGCGTGGCTGCCAACAATTGCTCTCGCTCGAGCTCGTCCAAGTTCATTTTTCCCATGCATCCATCATGGATGAATGGGGTGCCATTTCAACGATGCGATGGACTAGGTCAGGTGCTCGGGCCACTCCTGATCGGTGCACTCGTCGGCACGTTCGGCTGGTCGGCCGCGAGCGCGCTGATGCTCACCGCAGGCGTCGCGGGCGCGGCCCTCGGTCTGTCGCTGGCGCGAGATTCGTCGCGCCGGCAAGGTCGCCTCGGCTCTTCAGGAGATAACGTTTCCATTCGTCATGAATTTGCGCGCGCCATCGAGCCCTGAACCGCCCCGACAGCGCCAACCTCAACGCCTGAGCTTGCTGGGCCAGCGCCTCCATCGCCTGCTCGCGCGACCGCGTTCCTGAAGCGCATCAGATCGGCAAAGCGCACGCGCCGATGTTTGCCCGTCTTGCGATAAGGCAGGGCGTCCGTCTCCAGCAACTTGACGAGATGAGATGAGGACGCGAAACCTTCTTGCGGCAGGCGCGGCCAGTGTCCAGACTCCCACGCCCACCGTCTCCTTCACACCATCGGGACGATCAGGCCTTCTTCACCCATGCACTGCACCAGCCCTTGGACGCGACCTGCTTGCCGGCGAAGAGCGGACAGCCGCCGCTGGCATCGGTCGCCTTGCCCTGGAAGAGCTGGCAGTTGCCGCAGTGCTGGCTGGCGTCATGCTTCGGGTACTTGGCCTTATCGACCTTGGCCGAATCCGCCTTGTAGCCCAGGCCGACGGCCTGCGGATCCTTCTCATCCACCATCGGGCCGCTGCCCTGGGCTCGCGATGCCAGGGGAACGCCCAAGGCACCTGCCGCCGCAATGATCGGAATGCCCTTCAAGAAATTACGACGAGTTGACATCTTTAATCCTTTTTGTGGGGGGGACAAGCTGGACGGGTACGCTTATATTGCGCCGCACCATCCGTCAATCATCGGCGCGCCCATGGAAGCGCGCGCCTGGATACCGGCCCGGACCTTGCTCGCGCAACAGTGCGCAAACAGCGTGCAAGGAAAGGGCAGACACGCCGCCGGTCGATTGGCGCGGGTCCGGATCGAGTTTAGCCGACGGTGCACTCGCGCGGCATTGATATGGGCCAAAGAGGCACGAACGAAAGCAGTGCCTGTCGGCGCTGGCGCCGGCAGGCACGCTGCTGCGCGGGCTCATGCGACTTTACGTCGCACCCCCGTACAGGGAAAGGCGGCCTCGATTCATGGCGCAAGCCGGTGCTAGCGCCGTTCGCCTATCTCGACAATCGCGCCATTGGGTCCGACCAGGTAGAAGTCGGCTCCGATCCCCACCCAATGGCGGCCTCGCGCCGGCGGCGGCAAGCCATACCCACGCCAGTCATCCACCACGTACTGGCGATCGCGGTATTCCGGCGGAAGCCGGTCACCCCGGTTCCAATGGCCGGGCCCGCCCCGCGCGTTGTCGCGGTCGCCATGGTCGCCACGGTCATCCCGATGCTGGGCCCCGTATTGATAACCGCGGTCGGGACCTCGGTCGCGATCTCGGTCCGGCTGCGCGAAACTCGAAGCCGAGACCAGGAATCCGCCGGCAAGCAATGCGCCCAGCAGTAATCTGTTTCCTACGGTTCTTGTCATTGAGCACTCCTTTTGATTGGCCGCCACGGCCCTGGCACCTGAACGGTCGTTCCAACAAAGACAAAGCGCCACGCCGTCAGCAATCCACGCGAATGACTTGTCGCGACAAGCAGGCTCGCAACGTCGATGCCCGACTTAAGGATAGTGGCTGGGATAGCATCTGCGGGCGGCATGGAGTCGGAAAGCGCCGGATCGGGCGCCCGCCAGGATGTTGGCCTCGGCCGGTGAGGACAGAAAGAGACAGCAGGGAGCTGGCCGGCAGGGAAATCTCCGCCGGTCTTGTAAAAACTGGCGCGTCGGGACGGCAGTCAGGAGATGCCGCCGATATCACACCGGAAGCTGTGCTGCGCGATACGCCGATGCCATCGCCGGGCGCCGGCGGGAAACCGCCAAGCCCGCATCGCACGGCATGAGCGCTAGCGGATCGCTTTCAAGCGTGCGCGCCACGGAGCCCGCCGGCGAAGCGGGCCTGCGCCGGGGCATTGGCTGCGGGGACGGCATCCAGCTTGAATTCGCCGACCGCACCCTGCAGCTGGTTTGCCTGTTCCGCCAGGGCCGAAGAAGCGGCAGCAGCCTGCTCCACCAGCGCGGCATTCTGCTGCGTCACGGCATCCATCTGCATTACCGCCTGGTTCACCTGCTCGATCCCGCTGCCCTGCTGCGCCGATGCCACCGCGATCTCGCCCAGGATGGTCGTGACCTGCCGCGAGGCCGTGACGATCTCGCGCATGGTCTGGCCGGCCTGTTCCACCCGTACCGAGCCGTTGCGCACCTGATCCGCCGAGTCGCCGATCAGCCCACGGATTTCCTTGGCCGCCGCGGCGCTGCGTTGCGCCAGGGTACGCACCTCGCCCGCCACCACGGCAAAGCCGCGCCCCTGCTCGCCCGCGCGCGCCGCTTCCACGGCCGCATTCAGGGCCAGGATATTGGTCTGGAATGCAATGCCCTCGATCACATCGATGATATCGACGACCTTTTTCGAACTGGCGCTGATCGCCTGCATGGTCTCCTCGACCTCCCCCACCGCCGTACCGCCGCGCTGCGCGATATGCGAGGCGTTGGCCGCCAGCTCGTTCGCCGCGTGCGCGCGTTCGGTGTTCTGCCTGACCATGGCGGTCAGCTCGCCCATGCTCGAAGCGGTCTGCTGCAGCGCGGCGGCTTGTTCCTCGGTTCGCTGCGACAGGTCGGTATTGCCGGCGGCGATCTGTTTCGACGCATCCGTGATGGAGTCCGTCGATTCCTTGATCCGGCTCACCAGGTCGGTGAGCATGTCTTCCATCTCGCCCATGCCGCGCAGCAGCCGGCCGAACTCGCCCTGCCGCTCGGTTTCGAATTCCTGGCTGAGATCGCCGGATGCAACGGTTTCGGCAATATAGACCGCCTCGCCAAGTGGTTGCTCGACGCCGCGCGCAATGCCATAGGTAAAGGCGGCGCAGGCCAGCAGGGCTACCAGCCAGAGGGCAAACATCAGGGTTCGCGCGGAGTCCGCGGCTTGTTCCGCATTGCCACCCGCCGTGCCCGGCAACTGGCTGAGCCCGACGGCGATGGCTGCGGCCATCAAGAGCAGCACTACCGCGAAACCCGCGCCAAGGCGCGCACGAGTACTCAGGTTGGCAAGTAACGTCATTGCTGCATCTCCCCTTTTTTTGGACTCCGCCTGCTTCGTCATTCGGCTAACGGCAGGTCGCGGAAGAACTTTAGGGAGCTGCCGGATGCAGCCGTGCTTCGCTTCAGACCGATTGCGGATCCCGCGGCGCTGCGCCATCGCCAGCGCGGGCGCCGGCCGGAAAATGCACGCCCGCACGCTGCGCCGCGCGCACGATGTGATCGGACATGGCGCGCTGCGCAAGGCTGGCATCGCCGGCGGCAAGCGCATCGATGATGGCGCAATGCTCGGTATAGGTGGCGTGGCGGCTGCCGCGCTGGTAGAACGGCAGCCGCTGGCTTTCCTGCATCACGTCCGTGCTGTTGCGCAGGATATCGGCGATGGCGCGATTGCCGGCAATGGCGATGATGCGCATATGGAAATCGAAATCCAGCCGGGCCGCCTGCGTGAAGTCGGAGGCATCGATGCAGCCCCGCATCGCCTCGGCGTTCTCGCGCAAGGCCTCGATGTCTTCCGGCAACAGCGCCGCGGCGGCCAGCCCCACGGTGAATCCTTCCAGCGCAAAGCGCAGCTGGTAGATATCGGTCAGCGCATGGGAGGTGGAAAAGCGCCACTGCGGCGCCGCGCCGCTGGCAGCGTCGGCCGCCACGTACACGCCTTTGCCCGGCCGCGAGACAACCAGCCCGAGCCCCTGCAGCGTGGACAGGGCTTCGCGCAGCGAGGTGCGGCTGATGCCTAGCTGCTCCGCCAGGTCCCGTTGCGACGGCAGCAGCGACCCGGCCGGATACTTGCCGCCTTCGATCCACTCGCGGATCAGGGTGGCGGCGTTGGCGGAGATGGCGGTGGCTGTGACCATTGTCTGGCGATGTAGTCCTGCGGTGGGTAAGGCGGGGAAGACCGGAAAAGGCCCGGCTCCAACGGCCGCGAGCGGCAAATGGCAACAAGCGGCAATCCGGGCGCGCCATCGGGCGCAAGCGCTGCCGCAAAAGCAACGGCAAATTGTACTCGACCGCC
>NZ_JARJLM010000557.1 GCF_029335485.1 Cupriavidus basilensis | reverse complement strand
GTCCCCACGCATCTCGCTGCTGGGCTGGCATCGCCGCGTCCTGTCGCTGGCTTTCCCGATCATCCTCGCCAACCTGACCCAGCCGATCCTCGGCGCGGTCGATACCGCGGTTGCCGGCCATCTGCCCGACCCCGCCTACCTTGGCGGCGTGGCTGCCGGCGGGCTGTTCTTCAGCTTTGTGTTCTGGGGCTTCGGCTTCCTGCGCATGGGTACCACGGGCCTTGTCGCGCAAGCGTTCGGCGCCCGGGACGGTGCCGCGTTGCGCGCGACGCTCATGCGCGGGCTGCTGCTGGCGGCCGTGATCGGTCTCGGCGTGCTGGCGGTGCGGATGCCGCTGATCTCCAATGCGCTGGGGCTGATCGGCGGCAGCGATACGCTCCAGCACCACGCGCGCGTCTACAGCCAGGCGCGGATCTGGGCGGCGCCATTTGCATTGTGCAACTATGTCGTGCTTGGCTACCTGCTTGGCTGTCAGCAAGTGCGGCTCGCGCTGCTGATCCAGCTAGCCATCAATGCGGTGAACATTGCCGCGGTGCTGGCCTACGTCAATGTGTTCGACTGGGGCATCGCGGGCATCGGCGCTGCCACCGCGACTGCCGACGGCTGCGGTTTCGCGCTGGGCGCCACGCTGCTCTGGCGGCTGCGTCCGCGCGGCCTGCCGGCGCTGCGCTGGGCGGCGCTGGCGGATGCGCAGGCGCTGAAGCGGCTGGTCTGCCTCAATCGCGATATCTTTGTCCGGACCCTGTGCCTGATCGCCAGTTTTGGCTGGTTCGCGCGTGCCGGCGCAAAGCAGGGCGACGTGATCCTCGCGGCCAATGCACTGCTGTTGAATTTCCAGACCTTCATGGCCTACGCGCTAGATGGCTTCGCGCATGCGGCCGAGGCGCTGGTCGGGGCCGCGATCGGCACGCGGGATCGCGACGCATTCCGGCGCGCGGTCCGGGTCACGATGACCTGGGCCGCGGCCGGAGCACTGTGTTTTTCCCTGGTCTACGCCTGTGCCGGCGAATGGATCATCGCGTGCCTGACCGACCAGCGACCGGTGCACGACGCGGCCAGGCGCTTCCTGCCATGGGCCATCGCCTTGCCGCTGGTCTCCGTGTGGGGCTTCCTGCTTGACGGCGTGTTCATCGGCGCCACCTGCACCCGCGACCTGATGCACTCGATGGCGATCTCGTTCGCCGCATTCATGCTGGCGGCCGTCACCCTGTCAGGCCCCTTCGGCAACGACGGGCTGTGGGCCGCGCTGCTGCTGTTCATGGCCGCGCGCGGACTCACCCTGGCGCGGGCGCTGCCGCGCATCGAGGCCAGCCGGTTGGCCTGAGGCCGGCAGAACCGGCATCCATGCCCGCCACCGCCCCCAAGGCATGAAAACAAACGAAAGGACTCCAGATGGCGATGACCGAAGTCTATGCCGCACGCGAACCGGCGCGGGCCGAAATCGAAGCAATGCAAGGGGCAGCCGTGATCGAATTCGGCGCGCCCTGGTGCGGCCACTGCATGCGGGCCCAGCCGCATCTGGCCAGTGCGATGGCTGGCCATCCGGATATCCGCCATCTCAAGATCGAGGACGGCAGCGGCAAACCGCTGGGCCGCTCGTTCAGGGTCAGGCTGTGGCCCACGCTGGTCTTTCTGCGCGACGGCGTCGAGGTCGCACGGCTGGTGCGCCCGGACGACGCGCGCGCCATCGAAGCCGCGCTGGCGCAGATCGGCGGACCCGCC
>NZ_JARJLM010000556.1 GCF_029335485.1 Cupriavidus basilensis | reverse complement strand
ATGGTCGATCACATAGCGCCAGCTGCCATCCGCCTGCCTGCGCGCCACCTCGCACGAACTGCCGCAGGCAACCGAAGTCCCGGCCGTATCGAGCAGGCGCCAGTCCGCCCGCAGCAGTGCGATATCGCCATGCTCGATGCAGAAGTGGTTGCGCGACACCATGGTGCCCGGCAGCAGCAGGAGCTGCTCCAGCGCCGCGGCGATCCGCGCCTCGTCGCCCAGGACGGTGCCGGTGCCGTCGGTGCAGAGCTTCGCGCCTGGCTCATAGAGGCAGAGCAGATTCCGCAGGTCCCGGCTGTTGAACGCCCGCGCGAACGTTTCGTTCATCCCCTTGGGGTGCATCACTTTGTACATTGGCGTTATCCTTCCCGTCGAAAAGCCGCGACAGTAGCGCGGCGGTGCAGTACCTACCAAACGGGAAGGAGCGGATGTGGCAGGGGAAGGCAATGCAGCCTGGATCGAAGCGGAACAGCCATGCCCGCGCCGGCCTGTCCAGTGCCCGGTCGAGGACTGGCTGGCGTTTCTCGGACACCGCTGGAATGCCCTGGTGCTCTGGCACCTGTCGGCCGGGGAGAAGCGTTTTGGCGAGTTGGAGCAATGCTTGCCGGGGATTGCGTCCAAGGTGCTGAGCGAGCGTCTGGACGGACTGCTGCTGCGCGGCCTGATCGTCAGGCTGGCAACGGCAACGTTTCCGCGTGGCACCGTCTACCAGCTATCCCCGAAGGGCGCGCGCCTGATCGGCGTGCTGGACCGGCTGGACGTCTGGGCCAGGGAGGACGCTTGCGACTGAGGCTGCGAGAGCGAGGCAATCAGGCCCGGGCAGGTTCGCCCCAGGGTCTTCTGGGCGGCGCGCTGGGCACCGCCCGTGGCGGGCCTCAGGCGCCGCTGCGCAGGTAGCCTTCCGCCAGCGCGACCCAGCATGCCGCGCCAAGCGGAATCAACTGGTCGTTGAAGTCGTAGCCGTCATTGTGGATCGAGCAGCCGACCCACTCGCCGGTGCCATTGCCCAGCGCGAAGTAGCAGCCTGGCACCTTCTCCAGCATCCAGGCGAAGTCCTCGCTGCCCATCTGCATCGACGGCGGCACCTGGATCACCTTGTCGCTGCCCAGCACGCTGGCCACGGCCTGCCGGGCGACGGCGGCCTCTTCCACGGTATTGCAGATCGCGGGCGCCAGGCGCTCGTAATCGATGTCCACCGCCACGCCATAGGAGGCGGCCTGGTGCGTCACCACCTCGCGGATGCGGCTTTCCAGCAGGTCGCGTACTTCCGGCACGGTGGCGCGCACGGTCAGCTTCAGCGTCGCGGTCTCGGGGATGATGTTGTGGGTGCTGCCGGCCTGCATCTGGCCCACGCTGATCACGCCGGCATCGACCGGCGCCACGTTGCGCGCCACGATGGCCTGCAGCGCCATCACGGTAGCCGCCAGGGCCAGCGTCGGATCGGCGGCGCGGTGGGGCATGGCCCCATGGCCGCCCTTGCCGCGGAAAGTGATGGCGGCGCGGTCCGACGAGCCGCCCATCGGGCCGCTCTGCACCACCGCCATGCCTACCGGGAGGCCCGGCGCATTGTGGAAGGCGTAGATCGCATCGCAGGGAAAGCGTTCGAACAGGCCGTCGTTCATCATGCCGAGCGCGCCGGTCATGCCTTCCTCGTCCGGCTGGAAGATCAGGTTGAGCGTGCCGTCGAAGTTGCGGGTCGCCGCCAGGTATTCGGCCGCGGCCAGCAGCGTGGCGGTGTGGCCATCGTGCCCGCAGGCGTGCATGCGGCCGGCCACCTGGCTGGCGTAGGGCAGGCCGGTGCGCTCCTGCAGCGGCAGCGCGTCCATGTCGGCACGGATGCCGATGCGCCGGGTGCCGTTGCCGAGCTTCAGTTGCGCCACCACGCCGTGGCCGCCCACGCCGGTGTGCACGTCGTAGCCCCACTCGCGCAGCAGCGCGGCAGCCATGTCGGCCGTGCGCGGCACGTCGGCGCCAAGCTCGGGATGGGCGTGGATGCGGTGGCGCAGCTCGGCGAAGCGCGCGGCGGATTCGATCAGTGCGGACGGGACATTGCCCGGGTTCTGGGTCATGACGGTACGATCCTCGATGGTGCGGTTGGATGTCGGACAGGGAAACCGTGTCTTGCCGCGCTTCAGTCGCGGCCAGGGTGGCTGGGGAACAGCGCCAGCGCGCACAGGCTGATGCACGCCGAGGCGAGCAGGTACCAGGCCGGCGCCATATTGCTGCCGGTGGCACCGATCAGCCAGGTGACGATCAGCGGGGCGAAGCCGCCGAACACCGTCACGCCCAGGCTGTACATCACCGACATGCCGGTCGCGCGATGGTGGCGCGGGAAGGCTTCCATCATCAGGGCGGCGCCCGCGCCGCTGCCGACCGACATCAGGGCCACGGCGGCGCCGATCAGCGCCACGGTGAGCGGCAGGCCAGGGCCCGACGAGAGCAGCAGGAAGTTCGGGTACACCAGCGCCGTCGATGCCAGCCCGCCGGCAAACAGCAAGGGCTTGCGGCGCGGCAGGCGGTCGGCCAGCCTGCCGAACAGAGGGGCTGCCACCAGCATGGCGAGACCAGCCATGCACGCCGCCAGGAAGGCGGTGACCGGCGGCATGTGCAGCGCGCTCACCAGATAGGTGGGCATGTAGAACACCATGATGTACATCGACGAGGTGCTGCCGGTCATCAGCAGCATGCCCAGCAGCAGCGTGCGGCCGTGCTCGCGGAACACCGCGCCGATGCCGGCGTGCTGCCCGCCGCCTTCATGGGTTTCCTGCAGATGGCGGCGGATATACATGCCGACCGGCGCGATCAGCAGGCCCAGCAGGAACGGCAGGCGCCAGCCCCAGTCGTGCATGGCTTCGGGGCTGAGCAGGGCCGATACGGCAGCGCCGGTGAGCGCCCCGAGCAGCGCGGCGCCGCCTTGCGTGGCGGCCTGCCAGCTCACCAGGAAGCAGCGGTTGCGCTTCGTCGCGGATTCCAGCAGCAGGGCCGATGCGGCGCCGATTTCGCCGCCCGCCGACAAGCCTTGCAGCAGCCGGCCGAGCACCACCAGCACGGTAGCGGCCACGCCGATGCTGGCGTGGGAGGGCGTGAAGGCGATCAGCGCCGTGCCGGCGCTCATCAGCAGGATGGTGAGCGTGAGCGCCGCCTTGCGTCCGCGCCGGTCGGCCAGGTTGCCGATCAGCACCGCGCCGAGCGGGCGCATCACGAAGCCGGCGCCAAAGGTGGCAAAGGACAGCAGCAGCGACGCGAGCGGGCTGCTGGACGGAAAGAACAGCCTGCCGATGGTGGCGGCGAAGAAGCTGTACACGGTGAAGTCGTATACCTCCAGCCCATTGCCGATCGCGGCGGCGATGACGGCGCGGCGCGAGTGCGGCCGGTCGACTGCGATAGCGGCGGGCGCGTTGCCGGCGTGGCTGGATAGCGCGGTGGGCGCGGTGGTCATGCTTTGCTCCTCGGGTGGGCCAGATAGGGAACGGGTGCGGCGCGGCCCCGTTTCTCTTGGTGTTGGGGCATGGTAAGAGCCGTGCCCCGGATACGCACTTCGCTTTTTTTCATGGGTATGCGCATCGGGAATGGCGGGCGATACCCGCCACCGTGCCCGTCCATGCGGCCTGGGTGGCAGACTGGCACCCGGCTGGCGGCGTGGCCGGCATGTGTGCTGTCGACGACCCGGCTCGTGCGCGGCCAAACAGAGGGAAGGGGGCGTCAGGGTGAGGCGTGGCGGTGGTCCGCAGTTGGCCCAGGCGGCAGGGCAGGCGCCCTGCCGGCGTCGGTTGACCGCTTTCCGCCAGCTTCCCTTGGGTGTAACTATTTGATTTTTATTGGGTTTGGCGGCGCCGGAATGGCGCCGTTTATGGCGCGGCGCCTTCGTGCAAAGCCGGATAGTGGCTGGCAAGCGCCTGCAGCAGGGCGTCATGCAGGCGTGCCGCGGCCCACGTCAGCACGTGCCGGTCGCGCGTGACCAGCGAGACGATGCGGTCGGGCACGGGTTCGGCCACGTCGATGAAATCCATGGTTTCGGTGATGATCCTGCTGGCTCGCGATTCGCTGGATAGCAGTACCAGGGTATCCACCTGCCAGCAGAGTTCCAGCGCCAGTCCCATCGACGAGCATTCGATCACGCGCGTGGGCGAGTCCAGGCCGTTGCCCGCGAACAGTTGATGGAAGGGCGAAGCCGTATCGGAGAGCGGGTCAGCCGCCAGCCAGTCGGCCTGCTGCAGCGCGCGCACCGAGCGCGCCGCGCGCAGAGGGTGCCCACGCCGCGCCGCGATGATGGTGGGCAGGCGGCAGACCTGGGTGCAGTCCAGCCCGCGGTCCGCCGGCAGCAGTTGCGAGGTCACGGCAAAGTCCATGGTGCCTTCGCGCAGGTGTTCCAGCAACTGCGTCGGCCGCATTTCCTGCACGCGCAGGCGGGCATTGGGAAACTCGCGGCGGAAGGTGCTCAGGCAGGCCGCCATCGGCCGCATCATCGCGGTGACCGGCGTCACGCCCACCGTGATCTCGCTCGCCACGGTGCCTTTCATGTCCTCCAGGTCGTCGCGCGCGCGGCGCACGTTCTCGCTGATCAGCCGCGCGTGGGTGACCAGGCGCTGGCCGTAGGGGGTCAGGCGGATTCCTGTGCTCGAACGCACGAACAGCGCCGCGCCTACGCTGCTCTCCAGTTCCTTGATGGCTTTGCTCAGCGCCGGCTGCGTCAGGTGGAGGATGCGCGAGGCTTCCTGGATGCTGCCGGATTCGGCAACGGCGGCCAGGGCGCGCAGCTGGTTGAGCTTCATGGGGGCCTGCAAAAGTCGTGGTCGGAGATGGTAACGGCAAAACGCCCGGCCCAAGGGGCCGGGCGCCTGGCGCTGCCGTGCGCGGCGGATGGCGGCCTTAGTGTGTCGTGACGCTGGCCGGGCTTGCCGCCAGCGTTGCCCGACGGTGTGTTGCGGGCGTCGGCAGCGCACCGCTGAAGGCGAAATCCACCTCCGGCACATGCCCGCTGATGATGTCCGCGATGGCGCGGCCCGAGCCGCAGCCGTGCGTCCAGCCCAGCGTGCCGTGGCCAGTATTCAGGTAAAGGCCGTCGATGGCGCAGCCGCCGATATACGGCACGTTGCCCGGCGTGGCGGGGCGCAGGCCGGTCCAGAACCTGGCCAGTTCAGGCCGGCTCATGCCCGGGAACACGTCCAGCGTGCGCTTGACGATGGCTTCGCAGCGCACCGGGTTCAGGTCCATCGCATAGCCGTTGAGTTCGGCGGTGCCCGCTATGCGCAGGCGGTCGCCGAAACGCGAGAACACCAGTTTGTATTCGTCGTCGGTCAGGCTCACGCTTGGCGCGCGCTCGCCGTCGAGCACAGGCAGCGTCGCCGAGTAGCCCTTGGCCGGATAGATGTCCAGCTTCACCCCCAGCGGGCGCGCCAGCATCGGGCTGAAGCTGCCCAGCGCCAGCACATAGGCATCGGCGCTTTCGATCTGGTAGCCGCCGGTCTCGTCGGCGATTTCCACGCCGCGCATGCTGCCGCCTTCGGCATGCAGGCGCTGCACCCGCACGCCATAGCGCAAGCGTACGCCAAGCGCCTCGCACCGGGCTGCCAGTTCGGTGGTGAAGCGGTGTACGTCGCCGGACTCATCCTCGCTGGTATAGGTGGCACCAGCCAGGCGCGGCGCGATATTGGCCAGCGCCGGCTCCAGCCGCACGACTTCCTCCGGGCTGATCACGCGCCGCTCGCAGCCCAGTTCGCGCATGATGCGCGCCGGCTCGATGGCGGCGTCGAATTCCTTCTGGCTGGTGTAGAAATGCAGGATGCCGCGGGTCAGGTGGTCGTACTCGATGCCGGTTTCCGCGCGCAGCGCCTGCAGGCTGGCGCGGCTGTAGGTGCCCAGGTTGAGCAACTGGATCATATTGTGGGTGGAGCGTTTCGCCGAGCACTCGCGCAGGAACTTCAGGCCCCATGACCATTGGGCCGGATCGGCGCGCAGGCGGAACAGCAGCGGGGCATCTTCGCGCCCCAGCCAGCGCAGCATCTTCAGCGGCGCGGCCGGGTTGGCCCACGGCTCTGCATGGCTGACCGAGATCTGGCCGCCATTGCCAAAGCTGGTCTCCCGGGCGGCGCCCGCATTGCGCTCCAGCACCACCACCTCATGCCCGGCACGGGCCAGGTACCACGCCGAGGCGATGCCGATCACGCCGGCCCCCATTACGATGACTTTCATTCTTCAGGCTCCGGATAGCAAAAAGGGGCAGGCAGGCCATCCGGCCTGTCTGCCCCCACTGTCCTTTTGCCTGAGAGATTCGCCGCACCCACCACGGGTACCGGCTTGCCCCTTCGGCGGCCGCATGCCGTTCACCTTGGTGATCCGGTCCGGCGCTCTCCAGTTTTATCGGTCTCCAGTCTTTTGCACCTGAGCGTTTCAGGGGTACGCCTTCGGTAGAGGGGCCCGCCTAGATATGACGGGGGCGCCTCGTTCTCCTGGATGGCGCACATTAACATGGGGCAGGCGTGACCGCAATGGGGGCCGGCCCTGCCTCGCGCCGGGCGGTTGGCCGGCCGAACGGAAGCGGCTTGACCACTATCAAGCCGTGCTGCATCCCGGCATGCGATAGAATGGCCGGCATCCACTACCGCGATGCGCCATGCTACGGAGCGCGCAGCATGGGCGCGCTACACCAATGTGCGGGCACCGATGTTGTGCATCGCTACACCTCATACCCAGCGGCCACGCCCCGCATGTTCCAATTTCCGATATCCAATGCAGCTCGAAGACTCCAATCCGCAGAATGGCTTTCTGAACACACTGCGCAAAGAGCGAAAGCGTGTTCAGGTCTATCTGGTCAACGGTATCAGGCTGATCGGCTCCATCGAGTCGTTCGACCCGTTCGTAGTGATGCTTAGCACGCCTGGCGGCATGCAGGCGATCTACAAGCAAGCGATATCCACTATCCAGCTGGACACGGGGACGCGGCCCGCTGCCTCCGCCGCGCGCCCGGCCCGCACGAACAACACCGACGGCGAGACCAAAACGCCTCTGGTGGTGACGCGAAAACGCCGTCCGCTGGCGCTTGGTGGCGGCAACGAGTAGCTCCCGCC
>NZ_JARJLM010000555.1 GCF_029335485.1 Cupriavidus basilensis | reverse complement strand
GGCGCCGTTCCCGGTGGCGAGCCACGCCACCACGGGAATGGTCGCGGGCAGCAAGGGCCCCACGTCCACCGGCGCCGACTGCCACGAAAAGGCCTGGCCCTCGCGCCCGACCAGTTCGCCCGCCCACGCCGTGACCTTGCAGAAGTGCAGGCGCACATAGGCATGCGGGTAGTCATGCTCCAGCACATGCCAGCGCACGCAGGCACCCATCTCGATGCCGAGCTCCTCGTGCAGCTCGCGCGCCAGCGCCTCTTCCACCGATTCGCCGGGCTCCAGCTTGCCGCCCGGGAACTCCCAGTAGCCTTCATAGGGCTTGCCCGCCGGACGTTGCGCCAGCAGGAAGCGCCCGTCAGGCTGCACCAGCACGCCCACGGCAACCTCGGTCACCTTGCGCGCCGGCGTGGCGGCGTCGGCGGTCTGCGGTGCTTCGCTCATGCCTGGCCGTCCTGCGCGGAGGCACTGAAGGGCTTGCCGTGCTTGCCGTGCTTGCCGCCCCAGTCGCGGGCGAACTGCCAGGCAACCCGGCCCGAGCGCGAGCCGCGCTCCAGCGCCCACACCAGCGCGTCGCCGCGCGCTGCGGCGACGTCTTCGGCGCTGCAGCCAAAGTGCCCCAGCCAGTGGCCGACGATGGCCAGGTACTCGTCCTGCTTGGGCGGATAGAACGACAGCCACAGCCCGAAACGCTCGGACAGCGAGATTTTCTCCTCCACCACCTCGCCGGGATGGATCTCGCCATCGTCGGTATGCCGGTAGGTCTCGTTGTCCTTCATGTACTCGGGCAGCAGGTGGCGGCGATTGGAGGTGGCGTAGATCAGCACATTGTCCGACTGCGCCGCCACCGAGCCGTCCAGCGCGGATTTCAGCGACTTGTAGCCCGACTCGCCCTCTTCGAACGACAGATCGTCGCAGAAGATGGCGAAGCGCTCGGGACGCCCCGACAGCTGCTCGACGATATCGCCGAGGTCGCCCAGGTCGTCCTTGTCGACTTCCACCAGCCGCAGGCCGTCCTTGACGAAGGCATTGAGGCAGGCCTTGATCAGCGACGACTTGCCGGTGCCGCGCGCGCCCGTCAGCAGCACGTTGTTGGCCGGCAGGCGCTGCACGAACTGGCGCGTGTTGGCGACGATGGCGTCCTTCTGGCGCTCGATGTTCTTCAGATCGTCCAGATGGATCGGCGGCAGCTGGCGGATTGCCTGCAGGTAGCCGATGTTGCCAAACAGGCTCTGGCGCTTGCGCCAGCGGAACGCGACCGCCTGCTCCCAGTCGGACTCGGTCAGCTGGGGCGGCAGCCATTGTTCAAGGCGGGCGAGGAAATTATCGAGGCGGGAGGCGAGATCAGACATGGCGGCTTGGTGGAATGGCGGAGCGTTGGCGGGGCGAGGCCAGCCGCC
>NZ_JARJLM010000554.1 GCF_029335485.1 Cupriavidus basilensis | reverse complement strand
GAGAGCCGGCGTGAGCTGTTTCTGCATTTGTGAGATCTCCGTGGTTGATCCGTTGCGTTTGTTGTGTACTGGGTCCCTGGCGGGTTCTATTAGTTGTGGGGGCGCGCACCGGGCCATGGTGTCGATGGCTCGGCCCGGGCACGCCCGCTGCAGTGGCAATGGGTAACGCAGACCGCTTTGCAGGCTGTTTTTGCAAACAGCTTCCTGCAAACAGCTTTTGGAAACCGCTTTTTTTGCTCAGCCGGATACTAAGTCGTTCAGGCGGAACTGTGCAATCCGGTGGATCTGGTTGATGCAAGTTTGCAACTCCGCGGCCGGATCATTGCCCACCCGTCTTGCGAACTCGCCGATGATGCCGGCGCGGTCGTATCCGCGCACGGCCAGGATGAAGGGGAAGCCGAATTTCTCGTTGTATTGGCGGTTGAGCGCCTGCAGTTGCTCGAATTGCTCGGCGGAGCACTGGTCCAGGCCGGCGCCGCTTTGCTCGCGGGTGGATTCCGCGGTCAGTTCGCCGCGTACCGCGGCCTTGCCGGCGAGCTCCGGGTGGGCGCGCACCAGCTTGATCTGGGCGGCGTCGCCGGCGCCGTCCACGATGGCGCGCATGGCTGCGGCCAGCGCGGCGGCGTTAGGGAAGGGGCGCTGCGCGGCGGCGGCTTGCGCCACCCATGCGGAGTGCTCATAGATGCCGCCGAGCGCCTGGATGAAACCGGCGGCCGGCAGGGCGTTGAGTTGGTCGAGAGTGTAGGTTTGGCTCATGCTGGGTTGGTGCTTGGATTGTGCCGGGCTTGTGCCCGGCTCAGGCCGGGCTCTTTTCGGTATGGGGATGCGTCTCGATCCAGTGGCGCGCGATGTCCACGCGGCGGCAGATCCAGACCTTGTCATGCGCCTGCACGTAGTCGAGGAAGCGCTGCAGCGCGCGCATGCGCCCCGGTCGGCCCAGCAGGCGGCAGTGCATGCCGACCGACAGCATCTTCGGACGGTCCAGGCCCTGCGGGTCGCCTTCGGCGTAGAGCACGTCGAAGGCGTCCTTCAGGTACTGGTAGAACTGCTCGCCGGTGTTGAAGCCCTGTGGCGTGGCGAAGCGCATGTCGTTCGAATCGAGCGTATAGGGCACCACCAGGTGAGGCCTGGTTTCGCCGTTGGTGACTTCCACCTCGGTCCAGAAGGGCAGGTCGTCGCCGTAGTAGTCCGAGTCGTACAGCAGTCCGCCGTGTTCCACCACCAGGCGGCGCGTATTGGGGCTGTCGCGGCCGGTGTACCAGCCCAGCGGCAGCACGCCGGTCAGTTCCTTGATGATCTGCATGCCGATGCGCATGTGCTCGCGCTCGGTGGCCTCGTCCATGCCCTGGTAGTGGATCCAGCGCCAGCCGTGGCAGGCGATCTCGTGGCCGAGTTCGACCAGGGCGCGGGTCAGCTCGGGATGGCGCTGCAGCGCCATCGATACACCGAAGACCGTGAGCGGCAGCCCGCGTTGCTCGAACTCGCGCAGGATGCGCCAGACGCCGGCGCGCGAGCCGTACTCGTACACGCCTTCCATGCTCATGTGGCGGTCCGGGTAGGCCGCGGCGCCGATGATCTCCGACAGGAACTGCTCGGAGCCGGCGTCGCCGTGCAGCACATTGTTCTCGCCGCCCTCTTCGTAGTTGAGGACGAACTGCAGCGCAATGCGCGCGCCGCCCGGCCAGCGGGCGTGCGGAGGCTGGCTGCCGTATCCGACCAGATCGCGTGGATAGTTGTTGCTTGTCATCAGAGTCATGGTTCTTCAGGGAAACGGTGCCGGCCGCCGCCGGCGGGCTTATTCCGTGCCGTGCGTGTTGGCCGCGGCGTTGCGCATGGCTTCTTCGCGCGACTGGACGCCGTTGAAGAAGACGTTGAGCACGACCGCGACGATGGTTCCCAGCACGATGCCGCTGTGGGTGAACGGATCGGTCCACTTGGGCAGGTACTGGAAGAAGGTCGGCGCCAGCGTCGGGATCATGCCGAAGCCGATCGAAATCGCGACGATGAAGAGGTTGAAGCGGTTGCGGTTGAAATCGCAGGAGCCGAGGATGCGGATGCCGGTGGCGGCCACCATGCCGAACATCACGATGCCGGCGCCGCCGAGCACGAACTGCGGTACCGAGGCCACGATGTGCGCCATCTTCGGGAACATGCCCAGCGCGATCAGGATGACGCCGCCGGCCACCGCCACATAGCGCGAGCGCACGCCGGTCACCGTCACCAGGCCCACGTTCTGCGAGAACGAGGTGTACGGGAAGGTGTTGAACAGCCCGCCGATCACGGTGCCCAGGCCATCGGCGCGCAGGCCGCGGGTCAGGTCCTGGTTGGACAGGCGCTTGCCGGTGATATCGGCCAGGGCGAGGAACATGCCGGTCGATTCCACCAGCGTGATCAGCATCACCACGCACATCGACAGGATGGCGGGAAGATCGAAGGTGGGAATGCCGAAGTGCAGCGGCGTGATCAGCGCGATCGCGCTGGCTTCGTTGAGGCCTTCGAAGGAGACCTTGCCCAGCGCCATCGCTACCAGGGTGCCGATCACGATGCCGAGCAGCACCGCGCAGTTGGAGATCAGGCCGCGGCCATATTTGCTCAGCAGCAGGATCGCCACCAGCACCAGCGCCGCGATACCCAGGTTGCCCAGGTCGCCATAGGCGAGGTTGGGCACGTCCTTGACCACGCCGTCGATCACGGCGCGCACGGTGGGCTGGCCGCCGGCCGCCCAGTTGATCCCCACCCGCATCAGCGAGACCCCGATCAGCGTGATCACCGTGCCGGTCACCACCGGCGGGAACAGGCCGAGCATGCGGCCCATCAGCGGCGCCACCAGGATGCCGAACACCCCGGCGGCGATTACCGCGCCGTAGATGCCGAGCAGGCCCACGTTGGGGTCGGAGCCGATGGCGATCATCGGCGCCACCGAGGCGAAGGTCACCCCCATCATGACCGGCATGCGGATGCCGAACTTCCAGAAGCCGAAGGCCTGGATCAGCGTGGCCAGACCGGCCGCGAACAGGTCGGCATTGATCAGGAAGGCGAGCTGGTCCTTGGGCAACTTAAGCGCGCCGCCGATGATCAGCGGCACCGCGACGGTACCGGCGTACATCACCAGTACATGCTGCAGGCCGAGCGCGAGCAGCCGGCCCGAAGGTAGCCGCTCGTTGGTGAGGTCCGTGGGGACCGTGGTGCTAGCGCTAGTCATTGGTGTGTCTCCTCTCCTTTGGATTTGATGGGAACGCTGCCGGGCGGCTTGGCCTTTCGTTATGGGATTCCGGCGGCGCGCATCGTCAGGGACGCGTTCTCATGAGCAGGAATCGGGCCTTGGCCGCGATCTGGCAGCGGGAACAACCTGCTAGGTGGAGTGACCCAGCACGCTGCGAAGATCGAAATTGCCCGGTTCGTCGGGCT
Organism: Cupriavidus basilensis; assembly: GCF_029335485.1. GTDB lineage: Bacteria > Pseudomonadota > Gammaproteobacteria > Burkholderiales > Burkholderiaceae > Cupriavidus > Cupriavidus basilensis_E. The sequence continues at coordinate 10,122 of NZ_JARJLM010000554.1, read as the reverse complement.
GGACGCGGTCTGCGCAGGCGCCGAGATGGTGCGCCATGCGGCTCTGGGCGAGAGCGGCGTCGCCCTGTTCCAGTGCATCGAGAATCTCTTCGTGCTCGTCGAAGGAGCAGGCGTTGTTGCCCGGCGCTTCGACGCTGGCGATCATCAGCGTGGTGCGCGACACCAGCCGCCGCATCATGGTGACCAGCAGCGCGTTGCCGGAAAGCTCGGCCAGCGCGGTATGGAACTCCGCCGACAGGCGGATCCACTTGGGCCGTTCATTGGTAAGGAAGGCCTGGCGCTCCGCTTCCACCATCTTGCGCAGCGGCGCGATCACGCGCTTCACGTCGCGCATGGCGGCGAGCTTTTCCAGCACGGCGCGCTCCAGCATCTGGCGCAGCTCGAACATGTCGTGCGCCTCGTCGGTGGAGGGGCTGGCGATGAACGCGCCGCGGTTGGGCTCGAGATCGACCATGCCGTCGGCTGCCAGGTGCGCCAGCACCTTGCGCACGGTGTGGCGCGCGGTGGCATAGATTTCGCACAGCGAGTGCTCGGTGAGCTTGGTGCGCGGCGGCAGCCGGTGTTCCATGATCGCGTCATAGATCTCGTGATACATGCGCTCCTCGACGGAACCCTTGCGGGCGGGCTTGACTTCGGTCGGGGCGGCGGTGTCGCCGGCACCGGCGATCAGCTTGAGACTCTTGGACATCTTGGCACCAGCGTATCGGTGAGTAGGGGAACGGCGCGCCGCCGGAAGAGGGGGTGAAGCAGGTGGCGCGTCCCAAAAATTGTTGACAATTATTTGGTTATGGCTTCAATATTGTCAACAAAACCTAGCTAGGTTTTCGACAACTCAGGGTAATTCCCGAGTTGTCATAAGGACCGGTGCGAAGCATTGTCGCCCTGCACCAGTCCAGCGCCGGGATGCGTTAGAAATACGTACCGAGCGGGCACCATTCCCACAAATGGTGCTAGTGAAGGCAGCGGCGCCTCTCACAACCCAAAGCCCTAAGGAAGAACAGGATGGGACGCTTGACCACTCATGTACTCGACACGGCATCCGGCACGCCCGGCGCCGGCATGTCGATTACCCTGCATAAAATTGTCGACAATCTCAAGGAGACGCTGAAGACCGTCGTCACCAACCACGATGGCCGTTGCGACCAGCCCCTGCTGGAAGGCGACACCATGGCGGTCGGGGTGTACGAACTCGAATTCGGCGCCGGCGATTATTTCCGCGCACAGGGCACCAGGCTGCCCGAGCCAGCCTTCCTCGACGTGGTGACGCTGCGCTTCGGCATTGCCGATACCAGCGCGCACTACCACGTGCCGCTGCTGGTCTCTCCCTGGTCGTACTCGACCTACCGCGGCAGCTGAGCGCGGAACGGGAAATAAAGGAGACAAGACATGGAAGGCTATATCCTCGACTGGGCCAATCTGCTGCTGCGCTGGGTGCACGTCATCACAGCGATCGCGTGGATCGGTTCCTCGTTCTATTTCGTCTGGCTCGACAACAGCCTGACCCGGCCCGAAGACCCCGACCTGCAGGAGAAGGGCGTGGGTGGAGAGCTATGGGCGGTGCACGGCGGCGGCTTCTACAATCCGCAGAAGTACCTGACCGCGCCCAAGACCCTGCCCGAGAACCTGCACTGGTTCTACTGGGAGTCGTATTCCACCTGGATGACGGGCTTCGGCCTGCTGGTAGTGCTGTACCTGTTCAATGCCAGCACCTTCCTGATCGACAAGAACGTCATGGACATGTCTCCGGGCGCGGCGATCGGGTTTGCCCTTTCCTACCTCGGGGTGGGCTGGGTGGTGTATGACTGCATCTGCCGCGTGTTCGGCAAGAGCGACCGCACCGTCGGCATCCTGGTGGCGATCTACGTGGCGCTGGCTGCGTTCGTGGCATGCCATGTGTTTTCGGGCCGCGCCGCGTTCCTGCTGACCGGCGCGATGATCGCTACCATCATGAGCGCCAATGTGCTGGTGTGGATCATCCCGGGGCAGCGCAAGGTGGTCGCCGCGCTGCGCGCGGGCGAGCCAGTGGACCCGGTGCATGGCAAGAACGCCAAGCAGCGCAGCGTGCACAACACCTACTTCACGTTGCCGGTGCTGTTCGCCATGCTGTCGAACCACTACAGCATGACCTACAGCTACAAGTACAACTGGGCCGCGCTGGTGCTGATCATGCTGGCCGGCGTGCTGATCCGCCAGTTCTTCATCCTCAAGCACAAGGGCAAGATCAACGTGGCCTGGCCCGCCGCGGGTGTGGCGGTGCTGGCGGTGGTCGCGGTGATGATCGCGCCCCAGCCGCGTGAAGCCGTGGCGAGCAAGGACGGCGCGGCCACGCAGGTGAGCTTCACCAAGGTGCAGGAAGTCATCAACTCGCGCTGCATCCAGTGCCACGCCGCAGCGCCCAAGCTGATGCCGAGCGCGGCCAAGGGCATCAAGCTGGATACCGCCGACGAGATCAAGGCGCACGCGCAGCTGATTTATCAGCAGGCGGTCCAGCAGAAGGCCATGCCGCTCGGCAATGTCACGCAGATCACGGACGACGAGCGGGCGCTGCTGGGCCAGTGGTTCGAGGGCGGCGCCAAGACCACCAACTGATCTGCGCCGGTGGGCTGCCTGGCCAGGGCCCGCACCGTATGCGCGCGCCCTGGTCACCGGGGCCCGCCTTGCGGGCGGGCCCGATACCGGGCATCGGTGATCGACGGTCCGGTGGCCGCGCGGTTTGCGGCCGGAGGTCCGGACCGCAGAGGGTTTGAACGGGGCGCATGCCCCTTTTTTTTTGTTCGCCCGGCATGCATGGCGAACCGCAGGAGTGCCGCTACTGCAGGTTCGCAATGTAGTTGGCGAGGTTCTGGATATCCGCATCGGACAGGCCCCGCGCCACGCTGGTCATGCTGCCGGCGTCGTTGGTGCGCTTGCGCGAGCGGAAGTCTTCCAACTGCTTGACGATATAGGCGTACTGCTGTCCGGCCACGCGAGGAATTTCATTCTGCCCGGCGAAGCCGCCGAGATGGCACATGGTGCAAGGCACTTCGTCGGCCTTTTTCCTGCCGGCTTCCACTTTTTGTCCATCGGCCTTGAATTGCGAGGGAATGGGCTTTTGCGCGGCAAAGTACTCGCCCAGGTCGAGCATGTCCTCGCGCGATAGCGGCGCGGCCATCGGCGTCATGATCGGGTCGCTGCGCCGGCCTTCCTTGAAGTCCTTCAGCTCCTGGTAGATGTAGCGCGCCGTCTGTCCGGCCAGCACCGGATACTGCGGATTGGCGGCGTTGCCCATGGGCCCGTGGCAGGCCACGCACGACTCCGCCTTGCGCTTGCCGGCCTCGGGATCGGCGCGCGCGATGGCGGCGATGCCAGCCAGCGCCGCGCACAGCAAGAACGCCCGCCCCGCCAGCGCCGGCTGGCGGGAACGGGCGCGGGCGGATGGACTACGCACGCCGACTACCCTTTCGATCCTATTGCAGCGCGAACACCAGCACGCTGTTGCCGCGCTTGAAGTCCAGTTGCGTATTGCCGCCGGCGGCTACCGCGATATATTGCTTGCCGCCCACCATGTAGGAGACCGCCGGCGCATTGACGCCCGCGCCGCACTGGTATTCCCACAGCTTCTTGCCGGTGCTGGCGTCGAACGCCCGGAACAGGCCGTTGCCTTCGCCGTTGAACACCAGTCCGCCCGCAGTAGCCAGCACGCCGCCGATCAGGGGTTGGTCGGTCTTGTAATCCCACACCACCTTGCCGGTATCGATGTTCACCGCGGAGAGCTTGCCCCACTGCGCTTCGGACGGAATGGTCTTGAAGGCGCCGCCCAGCCATAGCTTGCCGCCCGGATAGGGGGAGGTTTCCACCTGATAGGTCATGGGCTGATGCAGGTTGGCGGCATAGGCCAGCCGCGTCTTCGGGCTGAAGGCCATCGGCGACCATTCCACGCCGCCATTGGCGCCCGGCAGCATGCGCGCGCCGCTGGGCGTGGGCAGCGTCCACATGTCTTCCTGCGGGATCATGGCCTGCGAGAAGCGGATCAGGCGGCCGTCGCGGCGGTCATGCACATAGACATGGCCGGTCTTGCCGCCGTGGATCACGCCGGGAATCATCTGGCCGTTCTTGTCGCGCACGTCGGCCAGGATCGGCGGGCTGGCGGCGTCCAGGTCCCACACGTCATGGGCGATATATTGCGAGTGCCACTTGTAGGCACCGGTATCGAGGTCGACCGCCACCATCGAATCGGTGTAGAGGTTGTCTCCGGGGCGGATGGCGCCATACAGGTCGGGCGAGGGATTGCCTACCACGAAGATCGCCATATGGTTCTTGCGGTCGATCGCCGGCGGCATCCAGACGCCACCGCCGAGGGTTTTGTAGAAGTCGCCGCCCTTGTCCGCCAATTGCTTCTTTTCGGCCGCGATGTCGCGCTTCATGTCGCGCCCGGTCGCGTCTTTCGTCGCCCAGATGCCCTCATGTCCTTTCTCGGGGATGGTGTAGAAGGTCCACAGCAGCTTGCCGTCGGTGGCGCTGTACGCCTTGAGGAAGCCGCGGATGCCGTACTCGCCGCCGTTGGTGCCGATCAGGACCTTGTCGTCCACCACCACCGGCGCCATGGTTTCCGAGTAGCCCAGTTCCGGATCGGCGATCTGTGTTTCCCATAGCAGCGCGCCGGTCTTGGCATCGAGCGCGACCAGCTTGGCGTCGAGCGTGCCCATGTAGAGGCGGCCGCCGCTGACGGCGACGCCCCGGTTGTTGGGCCCGCAGCAGAATGTCGTGATCGGCCCCATCTTGTGCTTGTAGTGCCAGAACTCCTTGCCGGTCACGGCGTCGATCGCGTAGACGTGGTTGTACGAGGTGGTCAGGAACATCACGCCGTCGATCACGACGGGCGCGGTTTCCATCGATTCCAGCACGGCGGTCTGGAACAGGAAGGCCGGCTTCAGTTTCGACACGTTCCCGGTGTTTATCTGGCTGCCTGGGTAGTAGCGGGACTGGGCGTAGGAGCCGTTCGAAATCAGCCAGTCGTTGGCATTGCCGCCGGCCGCATCGAGTTGCGCCTGCGTGACCGGCGGGAGGGAACGGGTCATGGGCGCGCCCGTGGTGGTGGCGCCGCCCTGGATTTCCTCCGCGCCGAAGGCAACGCTCGCCACCGACACGACGGCTGCCGCAAGGGCAAGGAATAGCAGGGGGAGGGTCAACCGGGAAAGGCTGCGTGGCGAGAGCATGGGAAGCTCCTTTCTTGACATTTTCTTCGTGCCCCGGCTTTCCCGAGGCGAACACATGCGCTGTCGCACAAGCAGACGGCCCGGGGTCACAAGCAGTATAGGTAAGAGTGCCGGCAAAACAACCGCGCGTCGCGCCCGCCGGCAAAAAGCACGGGGCGTGCGCCGTTGCGCCGCAGGAACCCCGTATGTCGCGCCGCAGCACGCGTATGCGCGCGCCTTGAATTTGCGCGTCTTACGCACCACACTTAGGCGGCGATGGCCTCGCGGCGAACGAGGCCGGCAACGTACGCCAGGGTGAAGACGGCGGGAGACCGACATGAACACAGGCACGGGATGGCGGCGCGCGGGGCTTGCGGTGCTGTTGTGCAGCGCCGGCATGCTGTGCGCGCAGGCGAGGGCGGATGACGACATCAGTCCCAATGCCCGCCTGCTGGCAGCCGTCAGGGCGGGCGACACCGCCGGGGTGAGCGCCACGCTGCAGCAAGGCGCGGCCGTGGATACGCGCAACCGCATCGGCGACACGCCCCTGCTGAGCGCCAGCAAACGCGGGCTGACCGAGATGGCGCGCACGCTGCTCGAACACGGCGCCAACGTCAACCAGGCCAACGTGCAGGGCGTGACGCCGCTGATGGCCGCCGCCTTCGGCGGCCATGAGGAGATCGTGGCGATGCTGCTGGCACGGCATGCCGAGCTGGCCGCGACCGACCGCGTCGACAAGACCGCCATGGTCTATGCAGCCGGGCAGGGCCACGCGGGCGTGGTGCGCCAGTTGCTGGAGGCCGGCGTCGACGTCAACACGACTTACGGCAACGGACTGACCGCGTTGATGTGGGCGGCCGGCTACGACCAGGCCGATGCGGTCCGGCTACTGCTCGCCAAGGGCGCCAGGCCCGAGTTGCGCGACAACCGCGGCAAGACCGCGCGCGACATTGCCGAGCAGGCCGGGGCGGCGAACGTGCTTGGCCTGCTCGGCACGCCGCGTTGAGGCACTGCCTCCGGCGCGTCGCCGACGTACGCCGATGCGCGCTTACGGCGCATCCAGCGTGCCCGCACTCTTGGGATAGGTGACCACGCCCCAGCTCAATGCGAGCCCGTCGAACTGCCGTACCGGCCGGTAGGTCTGCGCGTCCACCACATACACCGCATTGGAGCGGCCGCAGGCAAGCAGCAGGCGCGTGTCGTCGGGCGTGAAGCTGAAGTGCCAGCAGCGTTTCCCGGTGGGGATGTCGGCGATGTTCTGGTAGCTGTTTGCATCGAACACCTGCAGCGTGTCCGCGCGCGAGGCGGCGATGAAGAGCCGCTTGCCGGCGCGGTCGAAGGCGACGCCGTAGGGGCCATTGCGCGTCGGCACCGTTTGCAGGATGCGGTAGTCCCCGGCATCGAGCACGATGAAGGCATTGCCCGATTCCAGCGTGACGATGTAGCGCCGTCCGTCCGGGCTCACCTTGATGCCGCGCGGCCGCGAGCCCGGCGGCGCCTTCAGCAGGCCGACGCGGCGGCCGCTCGCGCGCTCATAGACCGAGATCGTATCGTCGCCTTCGTTGGTGACCAGCAGCCGCCGCCCGTCGGGGGAGAACTCGATGCCTTCGGTCTCCAGTCCGCTCGGGATCGCGCGGGTGACGCGCCACTGCGCGAGGTCGATCACGGCGATCTCCGCCGGGACCGGTGCGTCGTCCCCGGCCTTGGGCTGTACGGGCGCGTCAGGCGCCGCGCCGGGCGCGCCCGTGCGCTCGCCGGGCTCGTAGGTGACGAAGGCCTGTCCGCCGGAGACGCGCACGAATTCCGGGTTCTTGCCGATCGGCACGCGCCGGAGCACCTGCCCGTCGCGGGTGTCGATGACGGAGAGGTCGCCGGTGGCCTTGTTGGCGGTCAGCAGATATTTGCCGTCCGCGCTGATGGCGAGGCCGCGCGGGCCCTTGCCGCCGGGATCCAGGGTGCGCGTGACTTCGAGCCGGTCGAGATCGATCACCGCGATGCCGCCGCTCTCGCTCGACACATAGGCCGTGGCGGCGCGCAAGCCGGTTGTGACCGCCGCGCAGGCCAGTCCCGCGCAGCATGCCAATATGGCGAGCCCGGGTTTGCCACCTGTCCATCTTGCCGCCATGCCTGCCTCCGTTGTCAGCTTTGCCGCTGCTTTTGATCCGATCGATTCATTCTCGGCGAGGGCGCGCCATCTTCCAAGGCTTTCCGGCGCGCTAGTGCCCGCCCCATTCGTAGCGCACGCCGACCAGGAACAGGCGCGGCGCGCCGGGCGCGACAAAGCGCTCGGTCGGCACCGTCGCGCCGGGCTGCAGCAGCGTGCCGCCGGGAAATACATTGAGACCCGCATGGCCATAGCTTTCGTAGCGGCGGTCGAACACGTTGTCGACGCGCGCATAGAGTTGCCAGTGCGGGTCGACCTGCCAGCTTGCCCGCAGGTTGAACAGCACAAAGCCCGCGGTGCGGGCAAGCCGCGGGTCCTGCGCGCTCAGCGCGCCGTCCTCGTTGCCGGCGACGGGGCGCGAGGACGACACGGTCATCGCTCCGCCCAGGGTGACGGATGCGGTCGCGCGCCAGTCTGCCCCGAGCTTGAAACCATGCAACGGCACGCCGGCCATGCGCGTGCCGGGGCGCACGTTGACGGGCGCCGCGAACGGCGTCTGGATCTGGCCATCGGCCTGGTAGGTGGCCTGCAGGTAGCTGTAGCTGGCACGCAGCGTTAGCCGGCCCAGCCGGCGGCGCAGGCCGAGTTCCAGCCCCTGGCTGCGGGTCTTGGGAAAATTCGTGAAGTAGCCGAGCGGGCTGACCGGCGATCGCTCGAACAGGATGTCGTCGCGATTGTCGCTGCGGTACAGCGCCAGCGTCAGGTCGGTGGCATCGCTGGCTTTCCAGCGGCCGCCGAACTCGACGGTGCGCGAAACCACCTGCCGCAGGTAAGGATCCGCCTGCAGCCCCGTAGGCAACTGGCAGGCGTTGGCCGGGTCGGCGCAACCGAGTTCGATGGCGGTGGGCATGCGGGTGCCCTGCGAGCCCGAGGCGAAGACGGTGAGGCCACTCAGCAACTGGTGCGAAAGGCCAAGCGAAGGATTGAGCCGCGAGAACGTGAAACGCTCGTCGGAGGCCTTCGGCAAGCTCAGCACCGTATGCGTGCGCGAGGTGTTCCAGCGTGCGCTCGCGGTGAGGTAGGTATGCGGCAGCAGCCTGATGGTGTCGGAAGCGTACAGGCTGGCAGTGGTGGTACGGCCATCGAGCGAGGCATTGGCGGTGGGCGTGGAGCCCGGTTCCGCGATGGCCACGCGCTGCGCGTCGAAGCTGCCGTCCTGCGTCTCCTGGTGATACGACGCGCGGCTGAGCTCGAACGCGGCGCCGAGCACCGCGTTATGGACGTCGCCGGAATGCGACCACTGCGTGGAGACGCCGTAGTCATGCGTGCTTACCGTCGACGTATTGAAGACGGCGCTGGCCGGCGCATCGCCGGGCTGGCAGCCGGCGCCTGCGGCATTGCCCTGGCAGCCCTGCAGCCAGCTCAGGTAGTTGTCGCTGACGTCGCCGGTCGCGGCGGTGGCGTGGCTCTGGCGCATGTAGAGCGTCAGCGCCAGCTGGTCTTCGGCATTGAACTGGTGCGCGCCGTTCAGGATCAGTTGCAGGGCGTGCGAGCGGGTCAGGTCGGGGGCGGAGTAGATGGCCTGCCGCCGCTGCGCATAGATGCTGTCGGGCAACAGGCCATTGCCCGCCAGCTTGCTGCTGCTGCCCAGGAGGCTGACGCTCCACTGGGTATCTGTGGTGGAGCGCCCCACCTTGGCGAAGAGGTTGCCGAGCTGGCTGCTGGAGAGGTCGCGCCAGCCGTCTTCGCGAAAGCCGGTGCCGGCAACGAAGGCATGCCAGCCATCGCCGAGCATCTTGCCGGCGCCGATATCCAGCCGCGCGCGGCCGTGGCTGCCGAGGCTCAGGTCGGCTTCCACGCCAGGATGCGTCTCGCCGGATTTGGTGGTCAGGGCCAGCGCGCCGCCGAGGGAGTTCAGGCCGTACAGCGGATTGCTGCCCGGCACCAGCGTGATGGCGCTGATGGCGGCTTCCGGAATGCTTGCCCAGTCGACGACGTCGCCGAGCGCGGAATTCTGGCGCACGCCGTCCAGGTAGAGCGACAGGCCCTGGGGGGCGCCGAGCGTGGACGAGAGCCGGTAGCCCCGGTACAGGATGTCCTGCTGGAAGGGATTGCCCTGCGCATCGTTGAGCACGACGTCGTCCATGGTTTCCGCAAGGAAGGAGGACAGGTTGCCGGCCTTGGCGCGTTCCATGTCCGCGTCGGTGGCGCTCTGCACATTGCCCGGGAACGCCTCGCGGGGGATGGAGAACGACGGCAGCGGCGCGGGCGCGACCACGGTGACTTCCTTGAGGCTATGCACCTCGTCCACCGGCGCTGGCGGAGACGTTTCGGCCGCCCCGGCACTGCTGGCCATTGCCAGCCAGGCGCATCCGGCCGCGCTGCGCCGCAGGCTCCCGCGCGTGACCCGGAGCCAGGCCGGCTGCCTGGCCTGCATCAGGCTGGATCTGCCAAAGCCGGGGGAGACGGGGGCCATCACCTGCTCCATGGAGACCAGGGCAAAGGAGCGGGGCCGCGCATGCCGGAACCGCCGGTGGAGTGATGCAAGTGGTACTTACTGTAGTGCAGGACAAGGCCATCGCCAAATTCGCCTGCATCGGCCTCCGGCGGCAGTCTGCCGAAGCGGTGCGGGGCACGGCGGTGCGGGCTGCATTTTTCGCCTAGAGTTTGAAGGCAGATCCGGTATTGCCCCCGGCGCCGCGGCCAATCGGGACAAGCCGGCCGAGGCTGATCTGGCGCTGCAGCGTGCCGGTCACAGCAGCGAGGAGCCCGTCATGCCGTTCTCCGGCCATCCCATCCGCACCCGCTTTGATACCGCCGAAACCATCGGCCGGCGCCGCCGCC
>NZ_JARJLM010000553.1 GCF_029335485.1 Cupriavidus basilensis | reverse complement strand
GACAACGCCGAGGATTTCCTCGTGCGAGCCCAGGAGGCGGCCAACAGTTTCGACGACGACGGCCGCAAGGAAGGCCTCAAGCAGTTCCTCGACGACAAGACCTACAAGCCTGGTCTCGGCGCCTACGATCTTACCCGCAAGCGCTGAACGCCGGAGTCCGCCGATGAATACGACCCAATCCACGTCGCGGCCGGGGGTGAGCCGCGCGGCCATGGCGCGTCTGCTGAGACCGGCGTCGATCGCCATTGTCGGCGCCTCGCCGACGCCGGGCGCACTCGGCGCTTCGGTACTGGCTAACCTCCAGCGCAACGATTACGGGGGCAGGATCTATCTGGTCAATCCGAAGCGCGATGAGATCAATGGCCGGCCGTGTGTGAACTCGATCGAACAGTTGCCGCC
>NZ_JARJLM010000552.1 GCF_029335485.1 Cupriavidus basilensis | reverse complement strand
GTGATCACCGCCACCAGGTTGCCGCGCGAGGTGTACTCGGCCGCCATGGCCGGGTCCTTGGCGATCTCTTCACAGGCGTAGGCCACGCCCGGGGAGTAGGCCAGGGACAGGTCGCGCTGGTTGGACAGCGCCTTGGTCGCGTTTACCTGGATCTTGCCCTTGGTCGGGCTGCGGTGGTATTCCAGCGCGGCCAGGCGCAATTGCGCTTCAGGACTGTTGGGGGCATGTTGCGGTGCATCACCGCCGGTCTTGCTGGTCATTATGCTCGTCCAGGAAGTGGCCCAGCCAGTGCCCGCCGGGGTCGCGCCGGTCGTATCCGGCGCGCTTGCCGGAATCTTCCATCGCGACTGCCAGGTCGGGCTCCGGCGGCTTGGGCCGGAAAAATCGAGCCGTCATTCTAGCTCACCCAAGCCCGGCGCGAAGCCCCTCCCGCTGGGGCATCCAGGGTTTTGGGGCTTTTCGCCGGGCAATTCTGTTTTTACCGCCGCGCGGGCAATACCCGCTTCTGCTCCTACGACTTGTCGGCGGGATCCAGCGGCAAGGTCACGCGCCTCGGCCGGCCGCTCTCCGCCGGGAACTGGGCGAAGGCGCTGCGTATCAGGTAAGGCATGGCGGCCTGCAGGGAGGCACCCTCGCCTTGATGGCGGGCGGTAACCTGGTAAACCCGGCGCCCGGTCGATGCATCCTTGAAGAACACACGCAGGGTGGACAGCGTCACCGGCACGTCGCGCACCGTGGTCTGCGGCGGCCAGTAGCCCGGAGCACCCCAGCCCCAGGGGCCCCAGGGGCGGTAGTACGGCCCCCAGTACGGGCCGTACGGGCCATAAGGACCTGGATACCAGAGGTCCGGGTAGGTGGTCTCCTGCACCCGCAGCACCCGCGCGTCGCTGTCGTACTCCATGCTGACCAGGTAATGCGCCTGCGGACGCGCCACCTGTTCGAAGCCAAGGCCGGCGAGCGCCTGTGCCAGCCATTGCTCATAGGTCTGCTGCTCGAGCTGCGCTTCCTTCCCGGCGCTACGCTCGAAGGCATAGGTACGCGGTGGATCGTTCTGCCAGTTGCCCTGCTGGAAAGCTGTCACTTCGGTCGTGACGGTGCTGGCGCAGCCCGACAGCAGCGCCACGCCGAGCAGCGCCGCGCCTGCCATCAGCCTGCTGCTCCAGCGCCCGCCGGCGAAGCGCCCCCACGCCTTGCCCAGCCATAGTTCCTTCATGATGCCCCTTGCAGATTCATTGTCCGATGTGTACTTGAGACCGCGCCGGGCCCGCTGAATTCCATCGTGGCGCGGCCGCCGGCGCGCCACCTCCGAGCCAGCGCGCCCCCGCTTGGCTACAATGGGTTCTTTAGTGCCATGCCGGCATGCGGCCAGGCGGCGGCTTTCCGCCCTGCCCGGTTCAGCCGCCCTTGCCGTCCCGTGGCGACCATGACGCCCAAAGTGGCCCTCAGAGGACAGGATTCCTTCATGCTGCGCACCGACACGCCCGTTACCGTCCATCGCAAAGACTATACTCCGCCGGCCTTCGCCTTCGAACACGTCGACCTGGTGCTTGAACTCGATCCGGCACGCACGGTGGTCACCAATACCCTGCGCTTCACCCGCCAGGCGCCCGGCCCGCTGGTGCTGGCCGGCGAGGAACTGGAACTGGTCGGCGTCAGCCTGGACGGCAAACCCCTGGCGGACGCGCGCCAGGCCGCGGACTGCCTGACCCTGCCCGAACTGCCCGCGCAGGGCACGCTGGAAATCGTCACCGCCTGCCAGCCGGCCGCCAATACATCGCTGTCCGGCCTCTACGTTTCCAATGGCAACTTCTTTACCCAGTGCGAGGCCGAGGGCTTCCGCAAGATCACCTACTACCTGGACCGGCCGGACGTGATGTCGACCTTCCGGGTCACCCTGCGCGCGCAGCGCGCGGCTTATCCCGTGCTGCTGTCCAACGGCAACCTGGTCAGCGAGCGCGAGCTGCCCGACGGACGCCATGAAGCCGTCTGGGAAGACCCGTTCAAGAAGCCTGCCTACCTGTTCGCGCTGGTGGCCGGCAAACTGGAATGCATCGAGGAACGCATCGTCTCCGCCTCGGGCAAGGAAAAACTGCTGCAGGTCTGGGTCGAACCGCAGGACCTGCCCAAGACGCGCCACGCCATGGATTCGCTGATCCACTCGATCCGCTGGGACGAGCGGCGCTTTGGCCTGGAACTCGATCTCGACCGCTTCATGATCGTCGCCGTGGGCGACTTCAACATGGGCGCGATGGAGAACAAGGGACTCAATATCTTCAACACCAAGTACGTGCTGGCCAACGCCCAGACCGCCACCGATGCCGACTTCGGCAATATCGAATCGGTGGTCGGGCATGAGTACTTCCACAACTGGACCGGCAACCGCGTGACCTGCCGCGACTGGTTCCAGCTCTCGCTCAAGGAAGGCCTGACGGTGTTCCGCGACCAGGAATTCTCGGCCGACATGATGGGCTCGGAATCCGGCCGCGCGGTCAAGCGCATCGAGGACGTACGCGTGCTGCGCCAGGTGCAGTTCCCCGAGGACGCCGGCCCGATGGCCCACCCGGTGCGGCCCGACAGCTACGAGGAAATCAACAACTTCTACACCGTCACGGTGTACGAGAAAGGCGCCGAGGTCGTCCGCATGTACCAGACCCTGCTGGGCCGCGACGGATTCCGCAAGGGCATGGACCTGTATTTCCAGCGCCACGACGGCCAGGCCGTGACCTGCGACGATTTCCGCGCTGCCATGGCCGACGCCAACGGCCGCGACCTGACCCGGTTCGGCCGCTGGTACAGCCAGGCCGGCACGCCGGTGGTGGCGGTACGCACCGCTTGGGACGGCGCCGATGGCAGCCTGACGCTGACGCTGTCGCAAAGCTGCCCCAAGGTCGGTATCGAAACGCACCCCGGCACCCCGGACAAGCTGCCTTTCCATATCCCCTTCGCACTGGGCCTGCTCGATGCCGATGGCGCCGATCTGCCCCTGCAGCTCGCAGGCGAGCACCAGCCCGGCGCCACCACGCGCGTGCTCGACTTCACCGAGGCCGAGCAGAGCTTCCGCTTCATCAACCTGCCGCGCGGCGCCGAGCCGCCGCTGCCCTCGCTGCTGCGCGACTTCTCCGCGCCGGTCATCGTCGATGCCGAATACAGCGAGGCGCAGCTCACCTTCCTGCTGGCCCACGACAGCGACCCGTTCAACCGCTGGGAAGCAGGCCAGCGCCTGACCACGCGGGCGCTGCTGCAACTGGTGGCCGATTCCCAGGCCGGCCGCGAGCTCAAGCTCGATCCGGCCCTGGTGGCTGCGTTGCGCACCGTGCTCAACGACCAGCAGCTCAGCCCCGCCTTCCGCGAGCAGGCGCTGACCCTGCCCGCCGAAGCCTACCTGGCCGAGCGCATGGGCGTGGCCGATCCAGCCGCCATCCACCGCGCCCGCCAGTTCATGCGGGAGGCGCTGGCACGCGCGCTGCAGGCCGACTGGCTGGCCGCCTTCGAGGCCAATGCCACGCCGGGCGAGTACAGCCCCGACGCGGTGTCGTCCGGCAAGCGCGCGCTGCGCAACCTGGCACTGGGCTACCTGGCCGATAGCGGCGACGCCGCCATGCAGGCGCTGGCCGGGGCGCAATACCAGTCGGCCGACAATATGACGGACCGCTCCGCCGCGCTGAGCGCGCTGGTCAACACCTTCGCCCCCGGCCGCGAAGCCGCGCTGGCCGACTTTTACCAGCGCTTCGAGCAGGACGCGCTGGTGATCGACAAATGGTTCGCGCTGCAGGGCATGCAGCGCGGTACGGTGGGCCCCCAGGGCAGCCATGCGGGCAAGCACACCATCGACACGGTGCGCGCACTGATGCAGCACCCTGCCTTCAACCTGCGCAACCCCAACCGCGCGCGTTCGCTGATCTTCAGCTTCTGCGCGGCCAACCCGGCCCAGTTCCATGCCGAGGACGGCTCGGGCTACGCCTTCTGGGCCGAGCAGGTGCTGGCGCTGGACGCCATCAACCCGCAGGTGGCGTCGCGCCTGGCGCGCGTGATGGACCGCTGGCAGAAATACGCGCTGCCGCTGCGCGACCGCATGCGCGCGGCGCTGGAACAGGTCGCGGCAGCCAGCGACCTGTCCCGCGACGTGCGCGAGATCGTGAGCAAGGCGCTGGCGCCGTAATACAGCGCC
>NZ_JARJLM010000551.1 GCF_029335485.1 Cupriavidus basilensis | reverse complement strand
TTGCAGTGGCGACGTTCGAGGCCCGCAACCAGTCATGCCTGGGTAGTCGACTGTGCAGTCGCCGGGGCCGGGCCAGCTACAGAATGCCTTTCTCCTGCAACGCTGCAATATCCTCTTCCCGCAACCCCAGCTCAGCCCCAAGGGCCTGCGCCGTGTGTTCCCCCAGCATCGGCGGACACTTCATCCGTACCGGCGTGGCCGAAAACCGCAGGGGACTCCGCAAGCTCGGCGCGGCAACGCCGCGCCCGTGCGGCAGGTGCATCAGCAAATCCCGATGCCTGACCTGTGCGTCTTCGAACACCTCGTCGAGCCGGTTGATCGGCCCGCCGGGCACGCCGGCGTGCTCCAGCGCTGCCAGCAGTTCGGCGGTGCTCCAGCCGGCAATGCGCGACCCGATGGCGTCGCGCAGCGCGTCGCGATGGGTCACCCGGCCGAGGTTCTGCACGAAGCGGGCATCGGTGGCCAGCTCGGGGCAGCCGAGCAGCTTGCAGAGCGCGGCGAACTGGCCGTTGTTGCCGGCGGCGACGATCAGGTGGCCGTCGCGGCAGGCGAAGACTTCGGAGGGGGCCGCCACCGGATTGGTGTTGCCGGCGCGCCGCGGCAGCTTGCCGGTCATCTGGTAGCCGAGCGCCAGATGGCCGTTGACGGCCACCGAGGCGTCGAGCATGGCGGCGTCGATGTACTGGCCTTCGCCGGTGGCCTGGCGGTGGTAGAGCGCGCCCAGCAGGGCGATGGTGGCGTAAAGGCCGGTCAGGATGTCGGTGATGGGGATGGCGGTGCGCATCGGCTCGCCGCCGGGCGTCCCGTCGGGCTGGCCGCAGGTGCTCATCAGGCCGGCCATGCCCTGCAGGATGAAGTCATAGGCCGGGCGGGCGGCGTAGGGGCCGTCGGGGCCGAAGCCGGTGACCGAGCAATAGATCACGTCCGGGCGCAGCGCGCGGATGGATTCGTAGTCCAGGCCGTATTTTTTCAGGCTGCCGGCCTTGTAGTTTTCCACCACCACGTCGCAGCGGGCGGCCAGCTGCCGCACCAGTTCCGCGCCTTGCGGCCTGGAGATGTCGATGGTGACCGACTGCTTGCCGCGGTTGCAGGCGAGATAGAAGGCCGAGTCGTTGGTCTGCGCGCCATCGGCATCGGTCAGGAACGGTCCCATCTTGCGGGTATCGTCGCCGTCGCCGGGCTTCTCGATCTTGTAGACGGTGGCGCCCATGTCGGCCAGGTTCTGCGTGGCCCACGGGCCTGCCACCACGCGCGTCAGGTCGAGTACCTTGATGCCTTCGAGAATTGCGCTCATGAGCTTGCCACCCGGAGAAAGTGAGATCCGGCATCATTGGCCGGATCGGGCGCTCACGCAATTCGCCAATGCGGAAGCCGGCTTACTGCCGGGAGGAAGCGTGCGTGTGGCCGGCTTGGGGTTGATGGGGATCGCGCGACGCGTCCGGGTTGTGTATATGCGGCGCCTGGCTTGGATCGAAATCGCAACTGGGGCTGGCCTCGTCGTGCGAGTGCGGGTGCAGCGCCCCGGGTATGTGCCTGCTGCTGAGGCCGTCGGCATTCAGCCAGGCCCGCGTGGCGGCGGCGGCCCGGTCGATGAGCGTGCCGCACTGGGTGTAGTCGTAGGGGGAGACGTCCAGCGGGCACAGTGGCGGTACCACGGCGATATGCGCATGGTCGGCCCAGCGCTCCAGGTCCTGCACCAGCTGGCGCGCCACCAGCAGCGACAGCGCGTTGAAGGCATGGTCGATGGGGCCGCGCGGTTCGCGCCGCCGGGCGCAGGCGAAACCGGCGGGCAGTACCACCACGCGGGTGGCGCCCAGGCCGATGGCGGTGGAGATTGGCGTGTTGTTGGCCACGCCCCCGTCGATCAGGGTACGCCCGCCCAGCATGACGGGCGGAAATACGCCGGGGATGGCCGCACTGGCCAGCACCGCCTGGACCAGGCTGCCGGAGGACAGCACCACCTCCGCGCCGGTCTGCATGTCGGTGGCGACCACATAGAGCGGCAGCTCCGCGCGCTCCATCGCCATATCGCCGAAATGGCGGGACAGCAGGCGCTGCAGCGCGGCGGACTCCACCAGGTGCGCGCGTTGCCCGCGCAGCATGCCGAACAGGCTGCGCCACGACCATGGCATCACCTCGGCGCGGCGCAGGCCGCGCCAGAGCGTCTCCAGCCTGGCCGTGCCGGCAGCATGCGGGTTGCAGGCATAGTAGGCGCCGTTGATGGCGCCGGCGGACGCGCCGATCACCATATCCGGCCTGATGCCCCAGGCCACCAGTTCGCGCAGCATGCCGGCCTCGATGGCGCCGAGGCTGCCGCCGCCGGCAAAGACAAAGGCGGTTTTTTCCATGGTTCGTGGTGCAATGCAAAATGCGCGCAGTAATCCTGCAAAGAAAAGCATAGGCGACATTGCACCGGCTTGACAGGCATCTGTGCGGTGGCGCGGCGCCGATGGCACATAATGTGCATGCAGTGCTAGAAAAAGCACGAGCGAGCGGAGGCTTTCCGCCGCCAAGAGAGGAGACGATGAGTAGTTCTACCGACAAGTTCTCGGCCACCATGCGCGATGGCCTTGCCAATCTCGCGCGGCGCCTGCGCTTTGCCATGGAGGAGGGCTCCATCTGGCTGGACGAGCAGCGCATGATCCTGATCCACACGGCGGCACTGGGCGCCTTGCGCAAGGAATTGGTGGATACCCTCGGGATGGAGCGCGCGCGGGGTTTGTTTACCCGCATGGGTTTTCATTCCGGCATGCGCGATGCGGAACTGGCCAAGAAGCTGCGCCCGGGGCAGAGCGATTTCGGCTTGCTGGAGATCGGGCCCTGCCTGCATACCATCGAGGGCGTGGTGCGGGTGACGCCGGTCAAGGTGGATATCGATATCGCCGCCGGCATCTACGATGGCGAATTCCTCTGGGAAGATTCCTTCGAAGGCGATGTGCACCGCCAGCTTTTCGGCATCGTCGATGCGCCGGCCTGCTGGATGCAGATCGGCTACGCCACCGGCTACACCTCGGCGCTGATGGGCCGCACCATCCTCTACCGCGAGGTGGAGTGCATAGCCTGCGGCCACGATCACTGCCGTATCGTCGGCAAGCCGCTGGAAGAATGGGAAGACGGTGCCGAAGCGCTGGCGCTGTACCAGCCCGATCCGGTGATCGAGACCATCCTGCAGCTGCAGAGCGAAGTCGAGCACCTGCGCGCACTGCAACGCAGTCCCGACAAGCCGGTGGACCTGGTGGGCTGCTCGGCCGAATTCCGTGCCGCCTGGGGCCTGCTGCAGCGCGCCGCCGGGAGCAACGTCACGGTCTTGCTGCTGGGCGAGACGGGCGTCGGCAAGGAGCGCTTCGCGCAGGCGCTGCACGGTGTGAGCGCGCGCGCCGACAAGCCCTTTGTCGCGGTCAATTGCGCGGCGATCCCCGATGAGCTGATCGAGGCCGAACTGTTCGGCGTGGAGAAGGGTGCCTTTACCGGTGCGCACCAGTCGCGTCCGGGCCGCTTCGAGCGGGCGCATGGCGGCACCCTGTTCCTGGATGAACTGGGCGAGCTGTCGGCGCAGGCACAGTCCAAGCTGCTGCGCGTGCTGCAGGAAGGCGAGGTGGAGCGCGTGGGCGGCACGCAGCCGCGCAGGGTGGATGTGCGGCTGGTGGCCGCCACCAATGTGGACCTGGCCGAGGCGGTCAGGCAGGGCACCTTCCGCAAGGACCTGTACTACCGGCTCAACGTCTATCCCGTCACCATCCCGCCGCTGCGCGAACGGCTCGACGACATCCGCCTGCTGGTGGAACGCTTCGTCGCCCGCTACGGCGCGCGCCACGGCAAGAAGATCGTCGGCATCACCGACCGCGCGCTGGCCGAACTGCGCCGCTACGACTGGCCGGGCAATGTGCGCGAACTGGAGAACGTGATCGAGCGCGGGGTGATCCTGGCCTGCAACGGCGGCCAGATCTCCGCGGACCACCTGTTCCTTCCCACCAGCGCGCCGCCCGCCATGGACACCGCGCCACGCCTGGGCGCCGGAGGCACCTTGCCGGAACTGCGCGAGGCCGCGGTGCACGGCTTGCTCGATCATATGGCCGAGCAGCAACTCGCGCTGGGCGATGTCGAGACGGTGCTGATGGAAGCCGCGATGCAGCGCGCCAGCGGCAACATGAGCCAGGCGGCGCGGCTGCTCGGCATCACGCGGCCGCAGCTTGCCTATCGCTGGAAGACGCGCGGCGTGCGGAGTACAGGCGAGTCCTGACGCGGCACATGGATCGCCATGCGGCGCGCCTTCGGGCGCGCCGTTTTCTTTGCGCGCGCGTGGCCAGGCCGCCTGTTCGCCGGTTTGATCATTTGATGAAGGGGGTGTCGGCGCGCCCGGCAGGCGGCTATCCCCGCATGCTGCGCCGCATGCGCGCGCCATCCCCGCAATCCATTGGCGCCGGCGTTGCCACGGCGCCTGTGCTGCTGCGGCGCGGAAGGCTTTCCGGATCCTGGCGTGCTGACCGCAAACCGCCGCCTGGCGCGGCTTTTGATCATTTGATCAAGTGCTGCCCGCAGGTTCATCAATTGATGGAGACGCGGCGCCGGGATCGCTTCGGGTAAACGCGCAAGCCAACGCCGCTCCATGTCCCGCTCTCCTTGTGCCGCCGTCGATTGCGGCTGCTGGCACGCTCTTCGCAATAGAACGCCTACAAGCCATGCGAAGGAGCGCGCCATGATCAACCAGTCGGTCCCCTTGTTCGAATCCACCCCCAGGTATGTACGCGTCGACGGCCGCACGCCCGAGGGCTTCGTGCAGTTCGCGTTCAGCGTGGCGGACCCCGAGCTCAACGTCGAGCTGATCATGCCCGAGCCGATGTTCGAGGCCTTCTGCAGCGTCAACCACGTGCGCTTCCTGCCGCCGGAGATACCGGCGCTCGAACAGGACGACTGAGCGCGGGCCGCGAGCGCCGCCATCCGGCATACCCCCCACATAGAAAAACAGCACGAACCAGGAGACCAAGCGATGCAAGTCGATATCAAGACCCAGCAGATCCAGCCGCTGCGCCAGACCTACGGCCACGTGGCGCGCCGTTTCGGCGACAAGCCGGCCTCGCGCTACCAGGAGGCGACCTACGATGTGCAATCGGAAGTCAACTTCCACTACCGCCCCACCTGGGACCCGCGCTACGCGATCTACGACAAGCGCCGCACCGCTGTCGTGATGGAAGACTGGTACGCGCTGAAGGACCCGCGCCAGTATTTCTACGGCGCCTATGTGACCGCGCGCGGCCGCCAGCAGGATGCCACCGAGAAGAGCTTCGCCTTCGTGGAAAAGCGCGGCCTGCTGCAGGCGCTGCCGGCCGAATGGCAGGACCGCCTGGCCGACGGCCTGCTGCCGCTGCGCCATGTGGAGTGGGGCGCCAACATGAACAATTTCTATTGCGCGGACTATGGCTGGGGCACGGCCATTACCCAGGCCTGCACCTACTGTGCGATGGACCGCCTGGGCATTGCCCAATACCTGTCGCGCATCGGCATGCTGCTGGACGGCAATACCGGCGTGGCGCTGGAACGCGCCAAGGTGGCCTGGATGGAGAGTGCCGCCTGGCAGCCGCTGCGCCGCTTTGTCGAGCACAGCTTTGTGATCGAAGACTGGTTCGAGACCTTCGTCGCCCAGAACCTGGTGCTCGACGGCCTGCTGTACCCGCTGGTCTACCAGCACGCCGACGCCGCCATCGTGCGTGCCTGCGGCACCGGGCTGGCGGTACTGACCGAGTTCATGAACGACTGGCGGGAGGAACACGCACGCTGGGTCGACTCGGTGATCCAGACCGCCGCCGCCGAATCCGACGCCAACCGCGCGCTGCTGTCGGGCTGGGCCCGCGCCGCGCGCACGCAAGTGGGCCAGGCGCTGGTGCCGGTGGCCGACACGCTGCTGGGCGAGGGCGGCGAGCAGGTGGTCGCGCTGTGCCTGGAGCAGTTCGACGTGCGCCTGCACAAGCTCGGCCTTGCCGCCTGAGGAGCCCGCCATGACCGCAAACGCCATTGCCAACGTCTATATCGCCCTGCAGAGCAACGACGACACCCGTCCCATCATCGAAGCCATCACCGAGGCCAACCCGCACGCCGTGGTGTCGCAGTTTCCCGCCATGGTGAAGATCGACGCGCCGGGGCACCTGACCATCGTGCGCGGCCTGGTCTCGGAAAAGCTCGGACGCGAGTGGGACCTGCAGGAGATCCACCTGAACCTGATCTCGCTGTCGGGAAACATCGACGAAGACGACGACGCCTTCACCCTGCACTGGAACGCCTGAGACAGCCCGACCACACAGCCCGGCAAAACCGCCCGCCGGCGGCCCCGGCAAAGATAACGGAGACATCATGGACGCACGCAAGAAACTCAACCTGCGCGAGAAGTACGCGACGATGACGCGCGATCTCGGCTGGGAGACCACCTACGAACCGATGGACAAGGTCTTCCCCTACGACAAGTACGAAGGCATCAAGATCCATGACTGGGACAAATGGGAAGACCCGTTCCGCATGACCATGGATGCCTACTGGAAGTACCAGTCGGAGAAGGAGCGCAAGCTGTACGCGATCATCGACTCCTTCGTGCAGAACAACGGCCACCTCAATGTCTCGGACCCGCGCTACCTGAACGCGCTGCGCCTGTTCCTGACCGGCGTGACCCCGCTCGAGTACGCGGCGCACCGCGGTTATGCCCACCTCGGGCGGCACTTCCGCGGCGCCGGCGCGCGCGTGGCGGCGCAGATGCAGTCGATCGACGAGCTGCGCCATGCCCAGACGCAGATGCACACGCTGTCGGTCTACAACAAGTATTTCCACGGCTTCGGCGAGTGGCAGCACATGCACGACCGGGTCTGGTACCTGTCGGTGCCCAAGTCCTACTTCGAGGACGCCATGAGCGCGGGGCCGTTCGAGTTCATTACCGCGATCTCGTTCTCCTTCGAGTATGTGCTGACCAACCTGCTGTTCATGCCCTTCATGTCCGGCGCGGCCTACAACGGCGACATGGCCACGGTGACTTTCGGCTTCTCCGCGCAGTCCGACGAATCGCGCCACATGACGCTGGGCCTGGAGGTGGTGAAGTTCCTTTGCCAGCAGGACCCGGACAATATCCCCATCCTGCAGAAATGGCTGGACAAATGGTTCTGGCGCGGCTTCCGCCTGCTCACCCTGGTCGGCATGATGATGGACTACATGTTGCCCAAGCGCGTGATGTCGTGGGCCGAGGCCTGGGAGATGTACTTCGAGCAGGCCGGCGGGGCGCTGTTCAAGGACCTGGAGCGCTACGGCCTGCGCATGCCCAAGTACCACGAGACGGCGACCAAGACCAAGGACCGCATCACGCACGAAGCGTGGGGCACCTTCTACAACTATGCCGGCGCGGCCGGCTTCCATACCTGGGTGCCCAAGGCCGACGAGATGGCATGGCTCACCGAGAAGTATCCCGACACCTTCGCGCGCTACTACAAGCCGCGGCTCGATTACTGGCAGGAGCGCCAGCAGGCCGGCGAGCGGTTCTACAACGGTACGCTGCCGATGCTCTGCCAGACCTGCCAGATCCCGATGGTGTTCTCGGAGCCCGACGACCCCACCCAGACCTGCTACCGCGAGAGCAGCTACCACGGCATGAAGTTCCACTTCTGCTCGGACGGCTGCAAGGACATCTTCGACGGCGAGCCGGAGAAGTACGCCCAGGCCTGGCTGCCCGTGCACCAGATCTACCAGGGCAACTGCGGCGGCGCCTCGCTGGAGGACGTGCTCAAGTGGTACCGCCTCAACCCCGGCGCGGACAACCTCGACTTCGAGGGCTCGCAGGACCAGAAGAACTGGAATGCCTGGAAGGGCGTGCCGGGCACGGCCGCCTGAGCGGCGGGCAGGCCGGAAATAAAAGACAAGACGAAACAAGAGATAAGGAGACAACCATGTCAGTCGTATCCATTGGCCCCTACGCGTTCGAGGCGGCGGACCGTGAATCCGCATTCCACGGCAACCGCTTGCTCTATATCGGCTGGGACCGCCACCTGCTGTTCTGCGCGCCGCATTGCTTCCCCTTTCCTCCGGCGATGCGCATGCGCGACGTGGTGGAGAACGTGCTGCCCGGCGTCTATGGCTACCACCCCGACTTTGCCCGCATCGACTGGAGCCGCGTGGAATGGCTGCGCGGCAGCGAGCCCTGGCAGCCGGACCTCGATCGCACGCTGGAGGAGAACGGCCTGGGCCACAAGGCGGTGATCCGCTTCCGCACGCCGGGGCTGGATGGCATCGCGGGCAGCTGCAGCTGATCCGCCGCCGCGGCTGGAACGACCAGAAGGACCAGAAGGACCAGAAGGAGACCAAGATGTATTCCCTGACCATTGAACCGATCGGACAGACCATCCCGATCGCGCCGGGCCAGACCGTGCTGGATGCCTGCCTGCGCAATGGTGTGTGGCTGCCTCACGCCTGCTGCCACGGGCTGTGCGCCACCTGCAAGGTGCAGGTGGTGGAGGGCGAGTTCGAGCATGGCGAGGCCTCCAGTTTCGCGCTGATGGATTTCGAGCGAGACGGCGGGCAGTGCCTGGCCTGCTGCGCCACCGCGCAGTCCGACATGGTGATCGAGGCCGACATCGAGGAAGATGCCGACGCCCTTGGCCTGCCGCTGGCGGACTATCGCGCCGAAGTGGTGGAGACGCGGGACCTGACGCCGACCATCCGCGGCATCTGGCTGCGCGTGGAGGGCGCCGCCGCCGCGGCCTTCCAGGCCGGCCAGTACCTCAACCTGCAGGTGCCGGGCTGCGATCAGCCGCGCGCCTTCTCGCTGGCCAACCGGCCGGGCGACGACCTGGTGGAGCTGCACGTGCGGCGCGTCGAGGGCGGGCAGGCCACCGGCTACCTGCACGAGCGGCTTGCCGTGGGCGACGCGCTGCGTTTCTCCGCGCCCTATGGCCGTTTCTTCGTGCGCAAGTCCGCTCGGGTGCCGATGCTTTTCCTGGCGGGCGGATCGGGTTTGTCCAGCCCGCGCGCCATGATCCTGGACCTGCTGGCGGCAGGCGAGACCTTGCCGATCACGCTGGTGCAAGGGGCCCGCAATCGCACGGAGCTTTACTACGATGCAGCGTTTCGCGCACTGGCCCAGGCGCACCCGAATTTCCGCTATGTGCCGGCCTTGTCCGACGAGCCCGCCGACAGCGGCTGGGATGGCGCGCGCGGCTATGTGCATGAGGTCCTGCATGGGCTCTATGCCAATGGCGCCGCTGCCGACTTCCGTGGCCACAAGGCCTATCTGTGCGGGCCGCCGCCGATGATCGAGGCCTGCATCCGCACGCTGATGCAGGGGCGGCTGTTCGAAGAGGATATCCATACCGAGAAGTTCATCTCGGCGGGCGATGCGCAGAACAGCGCGCGCAGCCCGCTGTTCAAGATCTGAAGGAGGGCGCGGCATGCATACCGTGGAGATCGCGGGAAGCGGCCAGTGCTACCCCTGCGCGCCGGAGCAGAACCTGTTGCGCGCCATGGAAGCGCTGGGCCAGCGCGGCATTCCCGCCGGCTGCCGCGGCGGCGGCTGCGGGGTTTGCAAGGTGCGCATCGAAGCCGGCCGCTACCGCACCGGCAAGATGAGCCGCGCCTGCCTGTCCGAGGCGGAGGAGGGCGAAGGCCTGGTGCTGGCCTGCAAGACGTATCCCGACGGCGATATCCGCCTGCGGCCGGTGGCGCTGCTGCAGCGCTGCCTGGACCGGCAGCGGGCGCGGCAGGCGGCCAGCGGCGGACAGGAATAACGGCAGGAACAAAGGCAGCGATAAGAGCAGAAAAAAGAGCAGCAATAAGAGCAGCAACAAAAAGATGGACCGATAACCCCATCATCAAGGAGACCGTCATGGCATTGACAGGCGTATTGCGCCCGGGGCACGTGGCATTGCGCGTGCTGGAACTCGAACCGGCGCTGAAACACTACATCGACGTACTCGGGCTGATCGAAACCGCGCGCGACGACAAGGGCCGCGTGTACCTGAAGGCGTGGGACGAGCATGACCACCACAGCGTGGTGCTGCGCGAGGCCGACAGCCCGGGCATGGACTATATGGGCTTCCGCGTCGATAGCGGAAGCACGCTGGAGCGGCTGGCGCAGGCGGTGGAGCAGTCCGGGCTGGCATCGGACTGCCAGTGGATCCCCGCCGGCGAGCATCTGCGTACCGGCGTGCGCTTCCGTTTCACCATTCCCACCGGCCATGCCATAGAGCTCTTTGCCGACAAGGACAAGCTCGGCTGCATGACGGGCGACAGCAACCCGGACCCGTGGCCGGACGACCTGCGCGGCATGGCGCCGAGCCGCTTCGATCATTGCCTGCTGTATGGCGACGACCTGGATGGCACGGTCAGGCTGTTCCGCGATGTGCTCGGCTTCACGCTGGCCGAAGAGGTGGTGGCGGGCCCCGACAAGATGATGATCGGCGCGTTCCTGACCTGCTCCAACAAGGCGCATGACATCGCCTTTATCCGGCACGCCGAGAAGAACAAGTTCCATCATGCCTCGTTCAATCTCGACAACTGGGGCGAGGTGCTGAAGGCCGCCGACATCATCTCCAAGAAGGATGTGTCGCTCGACATCGGGCCTACCCGGCACGGCATCACGCGCGGCGCCACCATCTATTTCTTCGATCCCTCGGGCAACCGCAACGAGGTGTTCTCCGGCGGCTATATCCACTATCCGGACAAGCCCACCATCACCTGGACCGACAACGAACTTGGACGGGCGATCTTCTATCACGACCGCAAACTGAATGATGCGTTCCTGAGCGTGCTGACCTGAGCGCGGGAGAGAACCAATCCCGATTGTCTGCGCCCGTCTCCCACTGCGCGAGAGAGGGGCGCAAACCGGCGGCAAGGCAATCAGGCAACGCAACGCGGCAGACCCTTGCCGCAACCAGCGAGACAACATGAAAGACTTCAAGAACTTCATCAACGGCGAATGGGTGGCCACCAATCGCCACTTCGACGACCGCAACCCGGTCGACAACAGCCTGATCGCGCGCGTGCACGAGGCCGGGCAGGCCGAGGTCGATGCCGCCGTGGCGGCGGCCAGGCAGGCCCTGGACGGCCCCTGGGGCAAGATGAGCGTGGCGCAGCGGGTCGAATTGCTGCACGCCGTGGCCGACGGCATCAACCGCCGCTTCGACGACTTCCTGCAAGCCGAGATCGCCGACACCGGCAAGCCGCACTCGCTGGCCAGCCACGTCGATATCCCGCGCGGCGCGGCCAACTTCAAGGTGTTTGCCGACCTGATCAAGAACGTGCCCACCGAGAGCTTCGCCATGGCCACGCCGGACGGCGGCGAGGCCATCAACTATGCGGTGCGCTCGCCGCGCGGCGTGATCGGCGTGGTGTGCCCGTGGAACCTGCCGCTGCTGCTGATGACATGGAAGGTCGGCCCGGCGCTGGCCTGCGGCAATACGGTGGTGGTCAAGCCGTCCGAGGAGACCCCGGCCACCGCCACGCTGCTGGGCGAGGTGATGAACGAGGCCGGCGTGCCGCCGGGCGTCTACAACGTGGTCCACGGCTTCGGCCCGGATTCCGCTGGCGCTTTCCTGACCGCGCACCCGGACGTGGACGGCATCACCTTCACCGGCGAGACGCGCACCGGCGAGGCCATCATGAAGGCCGCCGCCAATGGCGTGCGCCCGGTTTCGTTCGAGCTGGGCGGCAAGAATGCCGGCATCGTGTTTGCCGATGCCGATTTCGACAAGGCCGTCGCCGGCATCACCCGCTCGGCCTTCGAGAACAGCGGGCAGGTTTGCCTGGGCACGGAGCGCGTCTACGTGCAGCGGCCGATCTTCGAGCGCTTCGTCGCGGCGCTCAAGGCCAAGGCCGAGGGCCTGCGGCTGGGCCGCCCCGGCGATGCGGGCGTGAACATGGGGCCGCTGGTGTCGCTGGAGCATCGCGCCAAGGTGCTGTCCTACTACCGCAAGGCGGC
Source organism: Cupriavidus basilensis (assembly GCF_029335485.1). Taxonomy (GTDB): domain Bacteria; phylum Pseudomonadota; class Gammaproteobacteria; order Burkholderiales; family Burkholderiaceae; genus Cupriavidus; species Cupriavidus basilensis_E. The sequence continues at coordinate 5,043 of NZ_JARJLM010000551.1, read as the reverse complement.
GGAAGCGGGCGCGACGGTAGTCACCGGCGGCGGCGTGCCGGACATGCCCGGCACGCTGGCCGAAGGCGCATGGGTGCAGCCCACCATCTGGACCGGATTGCCGGAGGATTCGACCGTGATCCGCGAGGAGATCTTCGGCCCCTGCTGCCATATCGCCCCCTTCGATACGGAGGAAGAGGCGATCCGGCTCGCCAACGACACGCCATATGGCCTGGCCGCCACGGTGTGGACGTCCGATCTCGGCACCGCCCATCGCATGGGCCGCGCGCTGGCGGTCGGCATCTGCTGGATCAACGCCTGGTTCCTGCGTGACCTGCGCACCGCCTTCGGCGGCGCCAAGCAATCCGGCATCGGCCGCGAGGGCGGGGTGCATTCGCTGGAGTTCTATACCGAACTGCGCAACGTCTGCGTGAAACTGTGAGGCCGGCCATGCACACCGAACAAATCCGCGAAATCGGCGCGAGCCTGCATCGGGCGCTGTCCGCGCGCCAGCCGCTGGGGCCACTGACCGAGACTTGGCCTGAGCTTTCCATCGACGACGCCTACCGCATCCAGCTGGCCATGGTGCAGCACCGGCTGGATGCCGGGGAGCGCGTCATCGGCAAGAAGATCGGTGTCACCAGCCGGGTGGTGATGGACATGCTCGACGTACGCCAGCCGGATTTCGGGCACCTGCTGTCCGGCATGGTGCATGGCGATGGCGCCGCCATTGCCGCCGATACGCTGATCGCGCCCAAGGCCGAGGGCGAGATCGCCTTCGTGCTGAAGGACGACCTGGAGGGGCCGGGCGTGACCAACGCCGATGTGCTGCGCGCCACCGCCTATGTGCTGCCGTGCTTCGAGATCGTCGACTCGCGCATCCGCGACTGGAAGATCCGCATCCAGGACACGGTGGCGGACAACGCGTCCTCCGGCGTGTTCGTGCTGGGCGATGCCGCGGTCGACCCGCGCGGGCTCGATCTCGGTACGGTCGGCATGACGCTGGAGAAGAACGGCGAGATCGTCGCCACCGGCGCCGGCGCTGCCGCGCTCGGCCATCCGGCCAACGCGGTGGCGTGGCTGGCCAATACGCTGGGGCGCCTTGGCATCGGGCTGAAGAAAGGCGAGGTGATCCTGTCGGGCTCGCTGGCCGCGATGGTGCCGGTCAAGGCCGGCGACCAGCTGCGCATCAGCCTGGGCGGCATCGGCTCGGCCGGCGTGCGCTTCATTTGATTTCTTTACCGCGTTGCGCGGGACATTGCCATGAACCTTACCCAAGACACCATCGAGCAGCTTGCCGAGCACCTGGAGAACGCCGAACTCAGGCGGGAGCCGGTGCGCAAGATCACCGACACCCATCCGGAGATGGACTGGGACGACGCCTATGCCATCCAGGACGCGATCCGGGCTCGCAAGCAAGCGCGGGGTACCCGCATCGCCGGCCTGAAGATGGGGCTGACGTCCTTTGCCAAGATGCGGCAGATGGGCGTGACCGATCCGGTCTACGGCTTCCTGACCGACTACGGCGCCTGCATGGACGGCGGCGCCATCGATACCGCCGCGCTGATCCATCCCAAGGTGGAGGCGGAGATCGCCTTCGTGCTCAAGCACCCGCTCAAGGGCCCCGGCTGCCATATCGGCGACGTGCTGGCGGCCACCGACTTCGTGCTGCCGGCGGTGGAGGTGATCGATTCGCGCTACGAGAACTTCCGCTTCGACCTGAAGAGCGTGATCGCGGACAACACCTCGTCGGCGCGCTTCGTGGTCGGCGGCACGCATCGCGGCGCCGAGGGGCTCGACCTGAAGAATCTCGGCGTGGTGCTGGAGAAGAACGGCGAGGTGGTCGCCACCGCGGCCGGCGCGGCGGTGCTGGGCCATCCGGCCAGCAGCGTGGCCATGCTGGCCAATATGCTGGGCGCACGCGGGCGGGAGCTGCCGGCGGGCACGTTCATCATGACCGGCGGGGTGACGGAGGCGATCGCGGTGGCGGCGGGCGACAGCGTTACGGTGCGCTATCAGCATCTGGGTACGGTGTCGATGCGCTTCGTCTGACCGCCATCCGTGGCTCGGGGCCGCTTTGTTCCGGGCCGCGCCTGCGGCGCGGGAGCGGTCCCGGAATGACTTTACACAACAGGAACAGGAGCGATGCCATGCCCATCATGCAAGTCTTCTTGATCGAAGGCAGGACGGAAGAACAGAAAGCCCGGCTGATCAGCGCGCTGACCGAGGCGGCGGTGGAATCGATCGGCGCGCCCATCGAATCGGTGCGGGTGATGATCACCGAGGTGCCCAAGACGCAGTTCGGCATCGCCGGCAAGACGGCGAAAGCGCTCGGCCGCTGAGGAGGCCGGCCAGCGCCGCTGGATGCGCAACCGGATGCGCGGCCGCTGTCCAGCGGCGGCCGGATCTTGCCTTGCCAATCGGTTGCCAGCGAGCACCAACATGGCGTTTGTGCAGTAGAATGCTCTCCGCGGGGGCCCTGACAGGGTATTCCCCGCTAGGGTCGCTGGCGCTGGACTGGCGGATTTCCCGGGCCGGGACGTTTCGAGCCGCGCCCGGGAAGGCAAGAGGAAACCCTGGGGATTCGCCGCAACGCCCGTAGCTGGCGTTCTATGGCGTCTGCAGCGAAGCGCCGGCATTGAGGAAACGCCGTGAAGAGGGAATGCCAGCGCGTGGTTATTCAGGCAATCCCTGGACAATGCAAAAGAATATGGATCTCAATGACAACGCGCTGACAGGTGTTCAGCTTGAACAATTGCTGGACCGCCTCGACGCCGATCTGGAAGAAGGCAATGCAACCGAAGCGTCCGATTTGCTGGCCAGGTTGCGCGCCAGGCCTTTGCGGGCGGATTCGCTCGACACCATCGGCCGGCTGCACGCGCTGTGGATGCGCGCGGGAGATTCGGCGGCAGCGCGGGCGGTGGTCAATGACGATGGCGCCGCCGTGCTGGAAGCCGCGCCGCGCGAGGCGCGGGCCGAACTCAGGATGCGCCTGGCACTCTATCGCCTCCAGATCGCCAACTATCTCGACGAGGACGAGGGCACCCTGCTGGCGCTCGGGGAGATGCGCGCCATCGTTGCGGAAATGCCGGACCTGGACGCAGACGAATATCGGCAGCTCCGTCTGTTCGATAGCCTGGGGCTGGGCAAGCTGGACATTGCGCTGGCGACGGTCGAGTTGCGCAATGCATTGAACGGGGCCGTCGCGCAGCGTGCCGCCTTCCGTGCGTGGGACCATGCCGATTACCAGCGGCGGCGCGCCTGGGCCTTCTCGCGCAATGGCTGCCGCGACGAGGCGCGCGCAGCGGCGGGCGCGGCAATCGAGGCCTTGCAGACCACCGATGCGGATCAGGATGTCGACGATGACGACTGGCTGCGCCTGGGCAGCACCCTGATCGAGATCGTGCCCGAGCGTCTTGCGGTCTTCCAGCAGGCCGTAACGGCGCTGACGGCGGAGCGGTCCTTGCCGCAGCGCCGCGAAATCGAAGTGCGCCTGGCCAGGCTTGCGGCGCGCGCCCTGTATGCGCAGGGAGATCTGCCGGGCGCGCTGGGCGCCTGCGCCGCCGCGCGCTATAGCCTGTCCTCGGACGGCGGCGATGACTTCATCGAATACGAACTGCCGTGGCTGATGGAGGACCGGCGTACGGAAGACGCGGGCCGCCGGGCCTTCTTCGACATCTATCAGCTGGAAGCCGAGATGTGGGACGGCACCGCGCGGCTGGTGCACGCGCGGCTGGCCGATGTGGCCGACGACTCCGTCTGGTGGCCCCTGTGCGTCATGCGGGCCTGCAACACGCCGGAGACCCTGGAAGCCTTCGTGTCGGCGGCGCAGGAAAACGGGCAGGACCTGCGAGCCCTCTCGCCGGTGCATGAGGCGCTCTTTGGCGCCTTTGAAGGTTTTGGCGAGGGGGCCAAGGAGCAAGGCCTGCAAGCGGTGTTCGCCGCGGCGCGCTTGCTGGCCGAGCAGCGTTCGCCACGCCATCCGTGGATCGTGCGGCTGGCGGCCATGAACGATGCCGATGCCGGACGCATCGATGCCACCACGAAGTCGGCCCTGCTCTATGCGGCAGCGCAGGAAGGCGGCATGGAGGACAACCGGACGGCCTATTCGCTGTTCATGGCACGGGTGCAGTCGCTTGGGCCGGTGCAGGCGCTGAAGCTGCCGCCCCCTTCCCTGCCGAGCGGGTTGTGGGGCTACAACCTCGGGGTCTGGTTCGGGTCATTCGAGGAGGATGGCCTGGACAGTGTCCCGGCGGGGTCGCGGGACGAGGCATACGCCGATCTCATCAAGCTCCAGACCGCTGCCTACGAACAGGCGCTGGGGTGCATGGAGCGCTATTTCGCCAGCGGCAGCGGGCATCCGTACGACGCCTGCGCGCACCTCTACTCCATGCTGTGCAACAACCTGGCCATCAACTATCGCTACCACGATCAGCGGTACCAGGACGCCATCGAGCTGCATATGCGGGGCATCGCGGCCAGCCCGTTCGCCGAACACTATGCCGGTGTCCTGAACGTGCGGATCCAGATGGGCGACCAGGAAGGCACCGTGAGCGCGGCCGAGCAGCTCTGGCACTTCGCCGCCGACCATGGCTACAGCCGGCATGATCCCAACGAGTACCTGGGCTCGGTGTCCCGGGCACTATACGCTCTCGATCGCGACCGCGAGATCCCGATCTGGCTTGAGCGCCTGGTGAAGTGGCAGCGGGACGAGGGCCTGGACGAGGACAACCTGTCCACCGACGCATTGGGCGTACGTCTGCAATTGGCGTTCAATCTGGCGTATGGCAGTCCGGAACAAGCCTCGGCTTTGTGGAGCCGTCTTGAGCGGCAGGTCAATGCCAGCCAGGCGTCCTGGATAGTCGGCCTGGGCGCCGCCACGCTCGATGCGCTGCAGCGCCGGGCCGAGGCCATCGTGCTCTACGAGCGCACACTCGTCCTCAATCCACGCAGCAACGAAGACCAGCGCGCCGACGCCCTGGCGATAGAGGAAAAGCTGGCGCGCTACCGGGCCGAAGCACAGGCTCCCGCCAAGGGCTGGTGGAAATTCTGGAAATGAGCGCC
>NZ_JARJLM010000550.1 GCF_029335485.1 Cupriavidus basilensis | reverse complement strand
CTGGCGCTCAGTCCTCGTCGTCCTGATCCGGCGAAGGATTTTCGCCGGGTTTGCCGCCGATCACGTACTTCTCGGCGGCCCAGGCACCCAGGTCGATCTGTTTGCAGCGATTGGAGCAGAAGGGACGGAATTTATTCTCCGGCACCCAGGCCACGTCCGTGCCGCAGGTGGGGCATTTGACTACGGTTGTCATCGCGTCGGAAATCGGAAATCAAAGATCAAAAATTGCAGAGCTTGAGCTGGAAGGGGATGTCGGCATCGACCGAGCGCGGGCGAAGGTCGCCATCCTGCTGCGTGAAACGGACCCACAGCATGTACTTGTTGGCACTCATCTCGGGGATGAACGCCAGCAGCGATTCGTCCAGCAGCACCTGCATCAACTGGTAGCTGCGGCCGGACAGCATCTGCTGATAGCTGCCGCCGGTGGCGATGACCTTGCCGCTCTGGCCGGATTCGCGCAACAGGCGCAACACTGTGTTGGTGCCGACGCGCAGCGGCACCAGCGGGCGTGCCCACTTGAGGATGTCGGAGCGGCGGTCTTCGGCGGGGCGGTGCTGCCAGGCGTAATAGGCCGGCAGGTCGAATTCGCAGGTGCCGCCCGGAATGATGGCGCGGCTGCGGATGCTGGTCAGCCACTCGTTGTCGGTCAGCAGCTGGCCGGCCTTGCCGACGGTCTGGTTGAGCTGGGACATCGCCTGCTCGATCTCGCTGATGACGGCGCCCAGCGCGCCCTGGTCGATCTGCGGATTGGCGCGAAGAGCGGCAAGCGCCTGGCGCTGGCGCTCCAGTTCCTTGAGCAGGTCGGTCTTCAGGTCCGCACGGCCGGCGACATCGATGATCTCGAACAGTGTCGTCAGCGCCACATGATGCTGCAGGGCGTGATCCTGGCCGAGAAAATAATCCAGCCGATCGAACAGGTCTTCCAGGCGCAGAAGAGTCCTGATGCGTTCGTTAAAAGGATATTCGTACAGAATCAAGAGCTATGTCCGTGCGGCAGGGCGGGTTGGCGGATGGGCGGTCTGACCCGGAAGGCATAACGGACCGGCCATGCATCCGGTGCGTCCGGGTTCGCGCGATGGGTATCGGCGTGGCCCTCGATATCGGCAGTATGCGGCCATTTCCCGCATGGTTCCAGCGCATTCTATGCGAGTCCGCGAATCGGAACAATGCAACGGCCGACTCAGGGGTCGGAGTGGGGTGCCGCATGCAGCACTGTGCAAGACTGGTGCTCACGCAGTGGCCAGGCTGCGGTAGCGCTGATCAAGACGCTCCACCTGCGCCGGCAGCGCTTCCGGCGCGCCCTCGTTGTCGATCACATCATCCGCGCAGGCCAGGCGCTCGCTGCGCCGCGCCTGCCTGGCCATGATGGCTTCGACCTGGCCCCGGGTGAAGCCATTGCGCGCCATCACCCGGGCGATCTGGGTGGCCTCGCTGCAGTCGACCACCAGCACCCGGTCCACCCGCTCACGCCAGGATCCCGATTCGACCAGCAGCGGCACGACGTAGATCAGGTAGGGATGATTGCCCGCGGCGGCGATCGTGGCCGCGCGCGCTTCCGTCAGCTGCCGGATCAGGGGATGGGTAATGCCTTCCAGCCGGGCCTTGGCGGCGGGGTCGGCAAATATCAGCTCGCGCATGGCGTTGCGATCCATGGCGCCGTCGGCACGCAGGCACCCGGGGCCGAACGCCTCGAGCAGGGCGGGAATGGCCAGCCCGCCCGGCGCGGTGATCTCGTGCGCCAGCAGGTCGGTGTCGATCAGGGCGGCGCCGCGTTCGGCGAACAGGTCCGCCACGCGGGTCTTGCCGGAGCCAATGCCCCCGGTCAGTCCGATTTGCAGCATGTCGATCTCGTGGCTTGCGATGGGTTTGGCAATCGTGGGTTCATGTACCGGAGTGTCCAGCACTTGCCGCTTCAGCCCGCGATGCCCAGGGGCAGCACATTGGCGCCAAAGAACAGCACGAGCAGGCCGGCGCCGGCGATATACGGGCCGAAGGCGAAGTGCGTATCGCGATCCTGACGGCGCAGCGCGATATTGGCAAGGGCAACGACCAGTCCCACCACCGACGACAGCAATACCAGCGCCGGCAGCGCCTGCCAGCCGAACCAGGCACCCAGGGCTGCCATCAGCTTGAAGTCGCCATAGCCCATGCCTTCCTTGCCGCGCACCAGCTTGAACACCCAGTACACCGACCACAGCAGAAGGTAGCCCGCGGCCGCGCCGGCCACGGCATCGGCCAGCGGGGCGAACAGCCCGCCCAGGTTGAGCAGCAGGCCCAGCCACAGCAGCGGCAGGGTGATCTGGTCCGGCAGCAGTTGCGTGTCGGCGTCGATCAGGGTGAGGGCGATCAGGGCCCAGATCAGTGCGATCGCCGCCAGCGCCTGCCAGGTCGGGCCGAAGTGGGCGGCGGCCAGCGCGGTCAGCAGGGCGGTGCCGGCTTCCACCAGCGGATAGCGCGCGCCGATGGGTGCCGCGCAGGCCGAGCAGCGTCCGCGCAGCACCAGGTAGCTGAGCACCGGGATATTCTCCAGCGCGCCGATGGCGTGGCCGCAGTGCGGGCACGCCGAGCGCGGCACCATCAGGTTATAGCGCTCGGGATGGGGCAGGGGGTCGTCGCGCAGTTCGGCGATGTAGTTGGCCTCCTCATGCTCCATCATGCGCGGCAGGCGGTGCACCACCACATTGAGAAAGCTGCCCACCACCAGGCCTAGCAGCGCGGCGGCGGCGAGCAGGAACCAGGGCGGCAGCATGGCCAGCTCCGCGATGGTCCGAGCGGGAGCCGCCAGGGAGGAAATCGCGCCGCTGGCGCCGTCCACGGAAAACAGCCACTGCATGCCTTACACCACCTGTCCCAGTTTGAAGATCGGAAGATACATCGCCACCACCATGCCGCCGATCAGGATGCCCAGCACCACGATGATGAGCGGCTCGATCAGGCTGGAGATGGCGGCCACGGCGTCGTCGACCTCGCGTTCGTAGAACTCCGCCACCTTCAGCAGCATATTGTCCAGCGCGCCCGACTCCTCGCCGATCTGCGTCATCTGCAGCACCATGTTGTCGAACACATGGGTGGCCTGCATGGCGTTGGTCAGGCTGGTGCCGATGCGCACCGACTGTTCGATTTCCCGGGTGGCGTCGTAGTAGACCCAGTTGCCGGCGGCGCCGGCCACCGACTCCATGGACTCCACCAGCGGCGTGCCGGCGGCGAACATGGTGGCCAGCGTGCGCGTCCAGCGGGCGATCACCGCCTTGCGGAACAGCGAGCCGAAGATCGGCAGCTTGAGCAGGGCGCGGTCGCTGGCGCGCTGGACCTTCTCGGAGCGCTTCAGGCCGCGCAGATACAGCGTGATGGCGAGGACCGGCGCGCCGATGACCAGGTACCAGTTGTCGACGAAGAAATCCGACATCGCGATCACGGCGAGGGTCGGCGCCGGCAGGTTGGCGCCGAAGCTCGAGAACACGCCCTTGAAGGCCGGGATCACGAAGATCATCAGGATCACCGTCACGGCGAAGGCCACCGTCAGCACCGCGATCGGATAGATCATCGCCGACTTGATCTGGCTCTTCAGGGCGATGGTTTTTTCCATATAGAGCGACAGGCGCTCCAGCAGCGCATCCAGGATGCCGCCCTGTTCGCCGGCATCGATCAGGTTGCAGTACAGCGTGTCGAAGTAGCGCGGATGGCGGCGGAAGGCCTGCGCCATGCTGCTGCCGGATTCGATGTCGAAGCGGATCTCGGACAGCAGTTGGGTGAAGTTGGGGTTGGCATGGCCGCGCGCGATGATGTCGATCGACTGCAGCAGCGGGATGCCCGCCTTCAGCATGGTCGACAACTGGCGCGTGAAATACGCGATGTCCTTTTCGGTGATCTTGCGCCCGCGCGCGGCACGCCGCTTTTTCAGCTTGACGACCGTGAGCCCCTGCTTGCGCAGCGTGGCGTTGACCTCGGCCTGGCTCTCGGCGCGCAGTTCTCCCGAGAAGGCTTTGCCCTTGCGGTCCTTGCCCTGCCACTCGAAGATGTACTGCGTGGGCGCCTTATGCCCGGATTTCGCCTTGGGCGCAGCCGGCTTGCGAGCGGCGGCGGTTGGTGCGCGTGTCGCCATGATTGACCCCTAATGACATCGTTTTGTTGTTTTACATATTTGTTGTCGCCAGCACTTCCTCGAGCGAGGTGAGACCGCTCTTCACCTTGGCCAGGCCGGCTTCGCGCAACGATAGCACGCCGTCTTTACGCGCCTGTTCGGCGATCTGCAATGCCGTGCCGTGCGCCAGGATGATCTGCTGCATGGCTTCGGTGATCGGCATCACCTGGTAGATGCCGCAGCGGCCCTTGTAGCCGCTGCCGTTGCAGCGCTCGCACCCGACCGGGTGATAGGGCTGCCAGCTCCCGTCCAGTTCCCGCTCCTGGAAGCCGGCGTCGATCAGCACCTCGCGCGCCAGTTCGCCGGGCCGCTTGCAGGTGCACAGCCGCCGCGCCAGCCGCTGCGCGGTGATCATCAGCACGCTCGAGGCGATATTGAAGGGCGCCACGCCCATGTTCATCAGGCGCGTGAGCGTGGTCGGCGCATCGTTGGTATGCAGCGTCGAGAACACCAGGTGGCCGGTCTGGGCGGCCTTGATCGAGATGTCGGCGGTTTCCAGGTCGCGGATTTCCCCGACCATGATGATGTCGGGATCCTGCCGCAGGAAGGAGCGCAGCGCGGCGGCGAAGGTCAGGCCCGCCTTTTCGTTGACGTTGACCTGGTTGATGCCGGGCAGCTGGATTTCCGCCGGGTCTTCCGCCGTGGAGATATTGATGTCGCCCTGGTTCAGCCGGTTCAGGAAGGTGTAGAGCGACACCGTCTTGCCGCTGCCGGTGGGGCCGGTCACCAGCACCATGCCATAGGGGCGCTTGATGACCTCCAGCAGCATCGCCTTTTGCGCCGGCTCGTAGCCGAGCTGGTCGATGTCGAGCTTGTCGGAGGACGACTCCAGGATCCGGATCACGATCTTCTCGCCGAACAGGGTCGGCAGCGTGGAGACGCGGAAGTCGATCGCCTTCTCCACGGTTTCCTTGGGCTCCTTGCTGTCCTTGCCGTCGCTGCCTTTCTCCTTGGGCAGCGCGATCAGCAGCTTCATGCGGCCATCCTGGGGTACCCGCTTTTCAGAGATGTCCAGGCGCGACAGCACCTTGATGCGGGTGGAGATCTTGTCGCGGATATCCAGCGGCGGCCGCGCGACCTCCTGCAGCACGCCGTCGACCCGGAAACGGACGCGGTAGAAGGTCTCGAAGGGTTCGAAGTGAAGGTCGGAAGCGCCGCGGTGGAAGGCCTCGGTCAGCAGCTTGTGCAGGAAGCGCACCACGGGCGCATCGTCGATGTCGGCGGCGGTCTTGTTGCGCAGCGCGCCGGCCGAAGCGACGGGATCGTAGTCGATCATCTTGCGCTCGGCCGGCACCGGCGCGATCGACTTGAACGTGCCGCCGCTGTCGTCGCTGGCCGAGCGCACGTGGGTCATCAGCTTGTCGTGCTCGACCACGACGGCGTCCACCGGCAGGTTGTACTTCTGCTTGATGGCGTCGAGCCCGGCCTGGTTGCCCGGGTCCGACATGGCCAATATCAGCCGGTTCTCGCGCCGGCCCAGCGGCAGCAGCCGGTGCGCGTGGAAATCGCGGTTGCCGGCCAGTGCCGGCGGCACCTTGTTCAGGTTGTATTGAGTCAGGTCGACCAGGGGCAGCTGATATTTATCAGCCGCGAAGATCGCCACATCGTGCGCAGTCATGGTGCCGCTGGCGATGATCTCGTCGATCAGCTGCGACTTTTTTTCTCGTGCCGACTGTTCAAGCTGGGCGAGCAGAGCCGGCGCAATGCGCCGGCTCTGTGCAAGAGCTAGACCAAGTGTCATGGCAAAACGCTAGTTGGCCGGCAAGCGGCCGAAAGACCCCGAATCGGGGCAGTTTGCAGCTGGGGTCACTTTTTGTAAAGGCGAGCCGCAGGGGGCATTGGCGTTTGCGCGACAGGGTGCAACCCAACTTGCGCGGGGGAGGGGGCGAGGACGGGGCGCGCCAATGGCGCCAATGAAAAAAGGCCGCACATTGCTGTGCGGCCTTTCTTGTACGGTTTTGTCGACCGTGAAACTGGTCGGGGTGAGAGGATTCGAACCTCCGGCCTCTACGTCCCGAACGTAGCGCTCTACCAGGCTAAGCTACACCCCGTTTATTTTTCGCGGCACCTGAAACATTGTCGCTGCGAGAAAGAACAAAAGTGTAGCAGGCTTTTTTGCAGATTGGAAGAGGGTGCGCCGTGTGCTGCGTTCTTTTCCGGCTCGCACCCATCGGGGCGGGCTCGCCTCAGGACTGCCGCTGCAGCGAGAACGCGCACAGGTCGATCAGTGTCTGCTTCAGCGGGGACTCGGGGAACTGCTGGGCGGCTTTTTCCGCCGCTTCGGCTTCGCGCTGGGCGGCCTGGAAGGTGACTTCCAGCGCGCCGCTGGCGTGGATCGCCGCGAACACCGCCTCGAAGTGCTCGGTGCCGCCCTGCACGATGGCTTCGCGGGCCAGCGTGCGCTGTTCGGCGGTGCCGTGTTCCAGCAGGTGCAGCAGCGGCAGGGTGGGCTTGCCTTCGCGCAGGTCGTCGCCGGCGTTCTTGCCCATCTGCTCCGCGCTGGCGGTGTAGTCGAGCATGTCGTCGATCAGCTGGAAGGCGGTGCCGATGCGCCGGCCGTATTCGGCGGCGGCCTCCTCGGTGGTGGCGTCCGCGCCGGCCAGCACCGCGCCCAGCTGGGCCGACGCCTCGAACAGCTTGGCGGTCTTGTAGCGGATCACCTGCAGGTAGCGCTCCACCGTGACGTCGGGGTCGTGCATGTTCAGCAGTTGCAGCACTTCGCCTTCGGCGATCACATTGGTGGCGTTGGAGAGAATCTCCATGATGCGCATGCTGCCGGCGTCGACCATCATCTGGAAGGCGCGCGAATAGAGGAAGTCGCCCACCAGCACGCTGGCGGCGTTGCCGAAGACCGCGTTGGCGGTCTGGCGGCCGCGCCGCAGTTCCGACTCGTCGACCACGTCGTCGTGGAGCAGGGTGGCGGTGTGGATGAACTCCACCACCGCGGCGAGTTCGTGGTGCCGGTGGCCGTCATAACCGAAGGCCCGTGCGGACAACAGCAGGATCACCGGGCGCAGGCGCTTGCCGCCCGCGCTGATGATGTACTCGCCGATCTGCTCGATCAGCGGCACCTCGGATGCGAGGCGCTGGCGGATAACCGTATCAACGGCGCGCATGTCGGCAGCGACCGGGGCAAGCAAGGCAGTGGCGGAAGACTGGGACAAGATGTTCACCGTTACGCAAAACCCGCCGATTATAAGCGATGCGGGTGTATGTATGTCCCCTGAAGGGAGGGTGTCGCGATGCCGCGCAGAGGTCTGGCGCAAAGGTGGGGTGCGCACCCCGGCGATCTATAATGCGGCCATGACACAGCAACGCTCCCCCTCTCGCCGGCAGCTGCGCCGCACCGCGCTGTGGGCAGCCTTCGCCGCACTGGCCGGCTTCCTGCTGGCGGATCTGATCTGACCCGGAGTGGCGGGAAGTGCATTGGGCGCCGCCGGGCCGGCTATGTGTCTGTTTTCTTTGCGCTTTTCCCGACTCTGGTATAGAATCGTGGGTTTCCTCCGGCCGCTTTGCGTTGTCTGCAGATGCGCCGGTGGGGGATAACCGGGCCAATTTGGCCGTCCGGCTTGTCCGCCTGCCAGCTCTTTCCGAGCGGGATGGGGCGGTCGCAAGGGCGCGCCGGCGTTGGCTTTCGGCGTTTTATTTCACATCGAGAGGTTCGACAATGTACGCGGTCGTAAAAACCGGCGGCAAGCAATATAAGGTTGCTGCTGGCGAAAAACTTAAAGTAGAACAGATACCGGCAGACATTGGCGCAGAAATCACGCTCGACCAGGTGCTCGCAGTGGGCGCAGGCGACCAAATCAAGTTTGGTACGCCGCTGGTTAGCGGGGCTTCCGTCAAGGCTACCGTTATCTCCCAAGGTCGTCACGATAAGGTGAAGATCTTCAAGATGCGCCGTCGCAAGCACTATCAGAAGCGTCAAGGCCATCGTCAAAATTACACCGAGCTGCGCATCGAAGCGATCGTTGCCTGAGCCCGAGCTCAGTCATCATCGAAATCGAAATCAAGCGTAACTAGGTAAAGTAAAGCGACAGGAGTTAGTCATGGCACAGAAAAAGGGCGGCGGTTCCACACGGAACGGCCGCGATTCCGAATCGAAGCGTCTGGGCGTCAAGGTGTTTGGTGGTCAGGCCATCAACGCCGGCGGCATCATCGTGCGTCAGCGCGGCACCCGCGTGCACCCGGGCGAGAACGTTGGCATTGGCAAGGATCACACCCTCTTTGCCCTGGTCGACGGCCACGTGCAGTTCGCCGTCAAGGGCGCTGCCAAGAAGCAGCAGGTCAGCGTCGTTCCGGCAGCCTGATCATAGCCTTTGCAGCATGAAGGCCCCGCAGTACTTGCGGGGCTTTTTCTTTTCTGGCGACAATATCCATGTCGCCATCCGCCGCGCCCGCGTCCCTGCCATCCTGGCTTGTGCGCGCGCATCGCGGCCGCTCCACCACGGAAGGTCATCATGAAGTTCATCGACGAAGCCAGAATTGAAGTCATTGCCGGCAATGGCGGCAACGGCAGCGCATCGATGCGGCGCGAGAAATTTGTGCCCTTCGGTGGCCCGGACGGCGGCGACGGCGGCGATGGCGGCAGCGTGTATGCGCAGGCCGACCGCAATATCAATACGCTGATCGACTTCCGCTATGCCAAGAAGCACGTGGCGCGCAACGGCGAAAACGGCCGGGGCGCCGATTGCTACGGCGCGGGCGGCGAGGACGTGACGCTGCGCATGCCGGTCGGCACGCAGATCCTGGACATGGATTCCGGCGAACTGATCGCCGACCTGACCGAGCACGGCCAGACCGTCTGCCTGGCCCAGGGCGGCCTGGGCGGCTGGGGCAACCTGCACTTCAAGTCCAGTACCAACCGCGCGCCCCGCCAGCAGGTGGACGGCAAGCCCGGCGAGCGCCGCATGATCAAGCTGGAGCTGAAGGTGCTGGCCGACGTCGGGCTGCTGGGCATGCCCAATGCCGGCAAGTCGACCTTTATCTCGCATATCTCCAACGCGCGGCCGAAGATCGCCGACTATCCCTTCACCACGCTGCATCCGAACCTTGGCGTGGTACGGGTCGATCACGAGCAGTCCTTCGTGGTGGCCGATATTCCCGGCCTGATCGAGGGCGCGGCCGAGGGCGCCGGGCTGGGCCACCAGTTCCTGCGGCATCTGCAGCGCACGGGCCTGCTGCTGCATATCGTCGACCTGGCGCCGTTCGATGAAACCGTGGATCCGGTTGCAGAGGCCCGCGCCATCGTCAACGAACTGAAGAAGTACGACGAATCGCTGCACGACAAGCCGCGCTGGCTGGTGCTCAACAAGCTGGACGTGGTGCCCGAGGATGAGCGCGAGGCCCGGGTCAAGGATTTCGTCAAGCGCTACAAGTGGAAGGGCCCGGTGTTCCGCATCTCGGCACTCACCGGCGAGGGTTGCCGCGAGCTGATCTACGCGATCAAGGATCACCTCGCCGCGATCAAGGCCGAGGAAGTGGCCGCGCTGGCGGAACCGGATATCCGCCTGGACGAGCGGCTGCATAATATCGACCAGTCCGGCGGCGAGCAAAGCTGAGCCGCGCGCGCGACGCGCGGCATACTGATACGCTCTCGCTACTTTCCCGCCAAGCAACATAACGGCAGTACCCAGGAGACAGGATTCCCGCCATGCAATCGGTCATCGCCCAGGCAAAACGTATCGTCGTGAAGGTTGGGTCCAGCCTGGTGACCAACGACGGCAAGGGTCTCGATCACGAGGCCATCGCCCGCTGGGCGGCGCAGATCGCCAAGCTGCGCATGGCCGGCAAGGAAGTCGTGCTGGTCAGTTCCGGCGCCATCGCCGAAGGCATGCAGCGGCTGGGCTGGGTGCGCCGTCCCAAGGAAATCCACGAGCTGCAGGCCGCGGCCGCAGTGGGGCAGATGGGCCTGGCCCAGGTCTACGAGAGCCAGTTCGGCCGCTACGGCATCCGCACCGCCCAGGTGCTGCTGACCCATGCCGACCTGGCCGACCGCGAGCGCTACCTCAATGCACGCTCGACCCTGCTGACACTGCTCTCGCTGGGCGTGGTGCCCATCATCAACGAGAACGACACGGTGGTCACCGACGAGATCAAGTTCGGCGACAATGACACCCTGGGCGCGCTGGTTACCAACCTGATCGAAGGCGATGCGCTGGTGATCCTGACCGACCAGCGCGGCCTCTATACCGCCGATCCGCGCAGCAACCCGCAGGCCGAGTTCGTTGACGAGGCGCTGGCAGGCGCGCCGGAGCTCGAGGCCATGGCCGGCGGCGCCGGCACGTCGATCGGCCGCGGCGGCATGCTGACCAAGATCCTGGCCGCCAAGCGCGCGGCCAAGTCGGGCGCGCATACCGTGATCGCCTCCGGCCGCGAAGCCAATGTGCTCGAGCGGCTGGCGGGCGGCGAAGGCATCGGCACCCAGCTGCTGGCGCCCACCGGGCGCCTGACCGCGCGCAAGCAATGGATGGCCGATCACCTGCAACTGCGTGGGCGGGTGGTGATCGACGCCGGCGCGGTCGACAAGCTCACCAGCGGCGGCAAGTCGCTGCTGCCGATCGGCGTGGTGGATGTGCAGGGCGAGTTCGCGCGCGGCGAGGTGATTGCCTGCGTCGATGCCGCCGGCAGCGAAGTGGCGCGCGGCATCACCAACTACGCCAGCTCGGAGGCCCGCATGATCGCGCGCAAGCCATCGTCCGAGATCGAGCGGGTGCTGGGCCACCAGAACGAGCACGAGCTGATCCACCGGGACAACCTGGTGCTGGTTTGAGCGGCCTTGCCGGGCCGCGGGCCGGCTGCCGCCAGTAACAAGAAGGGCTGCGCGAGGCAGCCCTTTTTACTTGCCCGCCGGCACTGCCGGCGGAGTGCTCCCTGGCGCTTTGGCCATGTCGGCTGCCTTAGCGATAGGCGGGCCTGGTCGGCGCGAAGCCACGCAACTGCTTGACGATGTCTTCCGCCCTGCCGGAGGCGGAACGCCCTTCGCAGAGGAAATCCTTGGCCAGCGTGGCAGCGTAGTTATTGCGCCCGCCGCTGGACAGGCGGGCCCAGTTGTCGCGGTTTTCGCTGCCGTTGGGCACCCATTCGGTCGCGCCCTTGGGCAGCGTCGCGAACAGCTTGCGCTCGAAGGAGTCGCAGCGCACGGCCTCGAAGCTGGCGGTGCGTATGCCGCTGGGGCTGGTAATGACCACGGTATAGCGCACGGCGCCGTCTTCGCCCACCAGCACGGACTTGCCGTCGACCGCGAAATCGAAATTGCCGGTGGTGCCGGCATCGAAGGGGATCAGATCGGCGTCGCGCGGCAGCGCCGGCAGTGTCGTCTTGCCTTCAGTGAAGTCCTTCGGGGCGAACGGGTCGAGGCTTTCCAGGCTGAATGGCTTCTTCGGCTTGTATTCCTCGTCGTCCGCGGCGGGTTTGGCGGTGGTGCCGCAGCCGGCCAGCCCGAGGCAAAGGGTGGCCGCCAGCAGGCAGGCGGCAGGCAGGCTCTGGCGCAAGCCGCGGCCGGCGAAATCAATCATCGGTACTCCGTTCTGTGGACGCCGGCTCGGCCGGCAAGGTTGTGCCCGGATAACCTGCCTGGTCCTGGTGGTGGACCAGGTCGGGCGCATTATCGTGCGTGGTATGTAGTTCGTCCGGCGCCTGGGCATGGCCCGCGCGCGCCGAACCGTGCCGGCCATGGCTGCCGTGCGTGCCGTAGGGACTCAACGGCGCGCGCGTGTTGCGCTGCAGGAAGCGGGACAGCTCGGTCAGCGCCAGTTGATAGACGTCGCGCTTGAACTCGATGACCGCTTCCAGCGGCACCCAATAGTGGCTCCAGCGCCAGGCATCGAACTCCGGATGGTCGGTAGCACGCAGGCGGATGTCGCAATCGCGGCCCGCCATGCGCAACAGGAACCAAATCTGCTTCTGTCCCCTGTAATGGCCGCGGATCTCGCGGCGGATGAACTTGTCCGGCACCTCATAACGCAGCCAGTCGCGCGTGCGACCGACGATCCTGACGTGCTCGGGCAGCAGACCGACTTCTTCATGTAGCTCGCGGTACATCGCCTGTTCCGGCGTTTCGCCGTATTTGATGCCGCCTTGAGGAAACTGCCACGAATGTTCGCCGATGCGCTTGCCCCAGAACACCTCGTTCCGTGCGTTGATGAGGATGATGCCGACGTTCGGGCGAAAGCCTTCACGATCGAGCATGACTGCACCTCGAATCCTTTAGAATTACGTCGATTATAAAGGAAGCGCGTAGCACGGCTTATGCAACGGGCTGCTGGTTTTCCCCGAGCAAAAAGCGCCGCATCAGGCGCACGCGCGCAACGGATTCGCGCCACTCCGTCCCCGGAACCCCCTGGGCCGGCATGGCCTCACGAGAAAGCAACGGATGAAAGCCTCGCAATTCTTCATTTCCACCCTCAAGGAAGCCCCTTCCGACGCGGAAATCGTGTCGCACAAACTGATGATGCGTGCCGGCATGATCAAGAAGCTCGGCGCCGGCATCTATAACTACATGCCGATCGGCCTGCGGGTGATCCGCAAGGTGGAAGCCATCGTGCGCGAGGAAATGAACCGCGCCGGCGCGGTCGAACTGTCGATGCCGGTGATCCAGCCCGCCGAGCTGTGGCAGGAAACCGGCCGCTGGGACAAGATGGGCCCCGAACTGCTGCGCCTGAAGGACCGCCACGAGCGCGACTTTGCCGTGCAGCCCACCTCCGAGGAAGTGGTGACGGACATCGCCCGCAGCGAAATCCGCAGCTACAAGCAGCTGCCGGTCAATTTCTACCAGATCCAGATCAAGTTCCGCGACGAGCGCCGGCCGCGTTTCGGCATCATGCGCGGGCGCGAATTCACCATGAAGGATGCCTACTCCTTCGACCGCGACGCGGCGGGGCTGAAGGTTTCGTACGACAAGATGTTCAACGCCTACACGCGTATCTTCCAGCGCTTCGGCCTGGAGTTCCGTGCCGTGGCGGCCGACAACGGCGCCATCGGCGGCTCCGGTTCGCACGAATTCCACGTGATCGCCGATACCGGCGAGGACGCCATCGTCTATTGCCCGGACTCGGACTACGCCGCCAACATGGAGGCGGCCGAGGCCCTGCCGCTGCTGGCGCAGCGCGCCGCGCCGGCGGAGGAACTGGTCAATACCCCCACCCCGGGCAAGGCCAAGTGCGAGCAAGTGGCCGAAATGCTGGGTATCCCGCTGGCGCGCACGGTCAAGTCGATCGTGCTGGCCACCGATGGCGAGTCCGGCACGCAGATCTGGCTGCTGCTGCTGCGCGGCGACCATGAACTCAATGAGGTCAAGGCGTCCAAGGTGGCCGGGCTGGCCGACTTCCGTTTTGCCACCGAGACCGAGATCGTCGAGACCTTCGGCACGCCTCCCGGCTACCTCGGCCCGATCAACGCGAAGAAGCCCGTCAACGTGGTGGCCGACCGCACCGTGGCCAATATGAGCGACTTCGTCTGCGGCGCCAACCGGCGGGATTACCACCTGACCGGCGTCAACTGGGGCCGCGACCTGCCCGAGCCCGCAGTGGCGGACCTGCGCAATGTGGTGGAGGGCGATGCTTCGCCGGACGGCAAGGGCGCGCTGGCGATCTGCCGCGGCATCGAGGTCGGGCACGTGTTCATGCTCGGCACGCGTTATTCGGAGTCGATGGGCGCCACCTTCCTGGACGAGAACGGCAAGACCCAGCCCATGCAGATGGGCTGCTACGGCATTGGCGTGACCCGTATCCTGGGCGCTGCCATCGAGCAGAACTTCGACGAACGCGGCATTATCTGGCCGGCATCGATCGCCCCGTTCGCGGTGGTGGTCTGCCCGGTCGGCTACGACCGTTCCGAGGCCGTCAAGGCCGAGGCCGACCGCATCCATGCCGAACTCCTGGCGGCCGGCGTCGACGTGATCCTGGACGATCGCGGCGAGCGCCCCGGCGCCATGTTCGCCGACTGGGAACTGATCGGCGTGCCGCACCGCGTGGTGGTGGGCGATCGCGGCCTGAAGGAAGGCCGCGTCGAGTACCAGGGCCGCCGTGACGCCGAGGCCACCCAGTTGGCGGTCGCGGACGTGGTCGGCCACGTGCGCGGGCTGCTGTCGGCCTGAGCGCCATGCGCCTGCCGGGCCTCCCGCGCC
>NZ_JARJLM010000054.1 GCF_029335485.1 Cupriavidus basilensis | reverse complement strand
GACGGTGGAGCGCACCGTGATGGCGGACGCCCGCAATGCCGCGCGCGTGCAGTTGCGCAATGTACGCGTGGCGCCGGACGCGGTGCTGGGCGAAACCGGTGGCGGCGCGGCCATGCTCGAGCACGCACTCGACATCGGCCGCGCGGCGCTCGCGTCGGAGCTGGTCGGCATTGCCGACGAAGCATTCGAACGCACGCTGCAATACCTGAAGGAGCGCAAGCAGTTCGGCAAGATCATCGGCGAGTTCCAGGCGCTGCAGCATCGCGCCGCCCACCTGTTCAGCGAGATCGAGATCACGCGCGCAGCGGTGCTGCGCAGCCAGCAATTGCTCGACGATGGCCCGGCGCAGCCGGTCGCGCTGGTGTCCGCCGCCAAGGCGCGCGCCGGCTCCACCGCCATGCTGGCAGTGCAGGAGGGCGTGCAGATGCACGGCGGCATCGGCATGACCGACGAATTCGACATCGGCTTCTACATGAAACGGGCCTGCGCCGCACAGATCCTGCTCGGCGATACCCACTTCCACGCGCAACGCTGGGCGACCTTGCGCGGCTACTGAACGCCGCGCCGCAACGCACCATCCTCATCCGCCGTGGCAGGCCGTCCATGCGCAGGCGTGGGGCCTGCGCTCGACCTCGCGCTTGCCGCCGCTCGTTTGCGCTGCACAAGCGGGCCGGCGCGGCAGCGCCGACCTAGGTAAATCCACTAGACATTCGATGGTCCGTTTGGTTGTCATGAATTAGAACTCTGGGTATGCTGAACTGGCTATCTGCACAAACAGCAGCTCGGTGGATGGTTCCTAGGGCCTATTCCTAGTTCGCACCAGATGTCGCCAGATTCAAGCGTCAAGCGATGCCTGTCCGGTGCGGTTGGCGGCCACACGAAGCACCGAACAGGAGACGGCATGGTCGGGGCGGCACTCTTTATCGTATATACGGTATCTTTTCCCAAGGCCTGCGGCATGACCTTGCCAGGCGTCTCCGATGCGGGCGCGCCATGAGTGCCTATATCCTGCGCCGCCTGCTGGCACTGCTGCCCACGCTCCTGTTCGCCAGCCTGATCGTCTTTGTGATCGTGCGCATGGTGCCGGGCGACGTGGTGGACCTGATGCTGAGCCAGAACGACATCAGCGCCGACACCAAGAGCCGCGAGGACCTGATCCGTGCGCTGGGCCTGGACCAGCCGATGTGGTTCCAGTACGTGCACTGGATCGGCAACATCGTGCTGCACGGGGATCTCGGCCAATCCCTGTGGCAGGGCGAGCCGGTGCTCAAGATGGTGCTGGCGCGCATGCCCGCCACCTTCTCGCTGGGCGCGCTCGCCTTGTTCGTGGCGCTATCGGTGGCGCTGCCCGTTGGCGTGCTCTCTGCGATCCGGCAGGACACCGCGGCTGATTACGTGGCGCGTTCGTTTTCCCTCCTGATGCTGGCGGTGCCCAGCTTCTGGATGGGCACGATGATCATGGTGTTTCCGTCCGTGTGGTGGGGCTGGTCGCCGGAGGTGCGCTACGTCCCCTTCCTGGAGGACCCGCTCCAGCACCTCGGCAACATGCTGGTGCCCGCCATCATCCTGGGCATGGCGCTGTCCGCCATCACCATGCGCATGACGCGCACGATGATGCTGGAGGTACTGCGCCAGGACTACATCCGCACGGCCTGGGCCAAGGGCTTGAACGAGCGCCTGGTGATCCTGCGCCATGCGCTGCGCAACGCGCTGATCCCGGTGGTGACGCTGATCGGCCTGCAGGCGCCGCTGCTGATCGGCGGGGCCGTGGTGATCGAGCAGATCTTCGCGCTGCCGGGCATGGGGCTGCTGCTGCTGGACGCGGTGAACCAGCGGGACTATCCCGTGATCACCGGCGTGTTCCTGGTGGTCGGCCTGGCCGTCATGCTCATCAACCTGCTCGTGGACCTGAGCTACGGGCTGTTCGACCCGAAAGTGAGGCACCGCTGATGGCACGTCCAATTGCGAGCGCACCGGCGCGCGAGGCGGCGCAAGCCGCGCAGTCCACCTCCGGCCGAGGCTGGCACAGCGCCGCCTTCGCACTGTCGAGGCGCCTGTTCCGCGAGAAGCCGCTCGGCGCCGCCGGCGCGGTGATCTGCCTGGTGTTCCTGTTCTGCGGCATCTTTGCCGACTGGCTGGCGCCGTATGGCGTCAACGAGATCAACATGATGCAGCGGCTGCAGCCGCCGTCGTGGGCGCACCCGTTCGGCACCGACAACCTCGGGCGCGACATGCTCTCGCGCTGCCTGTATGGCGCGCAGCTCTCGGTCATCATCGGGCTGTCGGCCGCCATGCTGGCCACCGCCGTCTCGGTGCTGATCGGTATCCTGACAGGCTACCTCGGCGGCAAGTTCGACCTGATCGTGCAGCGCATGGTGGATGCGTGGATGAGCTTTCCCGACCTGGTCATCCTGATCGTGGTGGTGTCCGTGCTCGGGCCGGGCAGCTGGCAGATCATCGGCACGCTGGGGCTGCTGCTGGGCGTGGGCGGGTCGAGGATCATCCGCAGCGCGGTGGTCTCCGTGCGCGAGCACATGTATGTGCATGCCGCGCAATCCATGGGTGCATCGACTGGCCGCATCCTCTGGCGCCATATCCTGCCCAACGTGCTGCCGCCCATCATCGTGCTGTTCACCACGCGCGTGGGCACCGCCATCCTGGCCGAGTCCGGCCTGTCCTTTCTCGGCCTGGGCGTGCCGCCGCCCGCGGCGACCTGGGGCGGCATGCTCTCCGGCAACGGCCGCACCTTCATGTTCCAGGGGCCATGGCTGGCCTTGGCACCCGGCATCTGCCTCACCGTCGTCGTCTATGCCATCAACGTCTACGGCGACGCGCTACGTGACCTGCTCGACCCGCGCATGCGTGGATCGCGATAAGCCAACAAGGAGACAACGATGGAGGGACGCGGCTTGAACAGAACAATTTCCTCGGTGGTGGCAGGCATGGCGCTGGCCCTTGCCGCAGGCGCGGCCTGCGCGCAGGCGGAAGCGCCGAAGTACGGCGGCAGCCTCGAGATCGGCTCGATGTATCCCACCATCTCCGCGCTGTCCTGGGACCTTGCGGACTGGAACTGGAAGCAGAACTACGACACCGGCCAGGTCTACGAGCAGCTCTTCGCCGCCGATCTCTCCAAGGCCAGGCGCAACGGCGGCAAGTACGCGTTCCAGGCCGACGCGTGGCTGCCCGAGGATGCGATCCGCGGCGAGCTGGCCGAGAGCTGGAAATGGGTCGACCCGCTGACGCTCGAGGTCAAGCTGCGCAAGGGCGTGAAGTTTCCCGCCAAGCCCGGCGTGATGGAGGAGCGCGAGCTGGTGGCCGACGACGTGGTCTTCAGCTACACCCGCCAGAACACCAGCGCCAAGAAGATCCCCACCTATTACGACCATCTCACCAAGGTGGAAGCAACGGACAAGTACACCGTGGTCTTCCGCTTCAAGGAGTTCAACGCCGAATGGGACTACCGTTTCGGCTGGGGCTATTACTCCGGCATCATGCCCAAGGAAGTGGCGACCGCCGGCGCCGGCAACTGGAAGAATGTGAACGGCAGCGGCCCCTTCCTGCTGAGCAATTTCGTGCAGGGCACATCCAGCACCTATACCAGGAACGGGCTGTACTGGGACAGCGACAGGATCGGCGGCAAGGACTACAAGCTGCCGTTCGCCGACAAGGTGGTGCTGCGCACGGTCAAGGACGAGTCAACGCGCAACACCATGCTGCGCACCGGCAAGCTGGACGTGCTCGAGTATGTCCGCTGGACCGCGGTCGACGAGCTCAAGAAGAGCGCGCCGGCGCTCAAGTGGTCGCGCTGGTTGTCGACTAACGGCCAGTACGTGGCGCTGCGCGTCGACACCAAGCCGTTCAACGACCTGCGCGTGCGTCGCGCGCTGAACATGGCGGTCAACAAGCAGGAGATCGTCAAGCAGTTCTACGGCGGCAATGCCGAGCTGTTCGCCTATCCGCAGCATCCGGATTACACGGGCTACTTCGAGCCGTTGAGCGCCATGCCGGAGCCGGTGAAGGAACTGTTCACCTACAACCCGGACAAGGCACGCAAGCTGCTGGCCGAGGCCGGCCATGCCAAGGGCTTCACCTTCAAGGTACAGGTATGCGCCTGCCAGCCCGAGCACCTGGAGCTGCTGGCGCTGATCGGCGCCTACCTGGAGCAGGTGGGCGTACGCATCGAGATCCAGCCGATGGAGTATGGCGCGTTCCTGTCGGCCATGACCACCAAGACCAATGCGCCCGGCTACCTGATGAGCAACGGCCATACCAACCCGACCACCACGATCCGCAAGAGCTTTGTGAAGGGCCAGGTGTGGAACGCCGCGCAGTGGGGAGACCCCAAGTACGAGGCGCGCGTCAACGAAGCCTTCCAGATGCGCGATCTTGGCCGCCGGCAGGAAGCCCTGCGCTCGCTCACGCGCGACGTGCTCGCGGATGCGCCGTATATCTGGCTGCCCACCCCCTACCAGTACACGGCATGGTGGCCGTGGGTGAAGAACTACAACGCCGAGCTGCGCGCGGGCGCGGTCCGTCCCGGCCCGATCTACGCGCGGATGTGGGTCGACCAGGACATGAAGAAGAAGATGGGATTCTGATCCTCTTGCTCCCCTTGCTCCCCTGTTCCCCTGTGCCCTCAAGGAAGCCCGCATGACGCAGCCAATCCTGCAGGTGAAGCAACTGACCACGCGTTTTCGCACTGACCGCGGCGTGGTTACGGCGGTGGACCAGGTCTCGTTCGACGTCGCCCCCGGCGAGACGCTGGCCATTGTCGGCGAGTCCGGCTCGGGGAAGAGCGTGACCGCGCTGTCCATCCTCGGCCTGATCCCCAGCCCGGCGGGGCGCATCGAATCCGGCGAGATCCTGTTCGATGGCCAGGACCTGCTCAAGCTGAGCCCGGCGCGCATGCGGGCGATTCGCGGCAACCGGATCGCGATGATCTTCCAGGAACCGATGTCGTCGATGAACCCGGCGCTCACGGTGGGAAAGCAGATTGCCGAGCCCATCAACCTGCACCAGGGCATGCCATGGAAGACCGCCCTCGGCATTGCCGGCGAACTGCTCGGCAAGGTGCAGATCCCCGAGCCGCAAAGCCGGCTGGGCGCCTATCCGCACCAGTTCTCCGGCGGCATGCGCCAGCGTGCCATGATTGCCATGGCGCTGGCCTGCAAGCCGCAGCTGATCATTGCCGACGAGCCCACCACCGCGCTCGACGTCACGGTGCAAGCCCAGATCCTGGACTTGCTCAAGGACCTGGCCAGCCAGTCCGATACGGCGCTCGTCCTCATCACGCACGACCTGGGCGTGGTGGCGCGCTATGCGGATCGCGTGGCGGTGATGTACGGCGGCCGCATGGTCGAGACCGCCACGGCGCGCGAGCTCTACGGTTATCCCGCGCATCCCTACACGCGCGGCCTGATGGCGTCGGTGCCACGCATCGACGGCGACACCCGCCAGCCGCTGGTGCCGATCGACGGCCAGCCGCCCGACCTCACGGCGCTGCCGCCCGGGTGCGCATTCATGCCGCGCTGCAAGCTGGCCACCGACCAGTGCAGCCTGTCGCGCCCCGCGCTGCGCGCCGTGCGCGCGAACCACTTCAAGGCTTGCTTCCTCCATGACCATGACCACAACTGAGGCGCGGGTGGCGCCCGCCGCGCGCCGGCACGGCAAGATCGGCGACGAGATCCTGCGCGTCGAGAACCTCAAGGTTCATTTCCCCGTGACCCAGGGCGTTTTCATCAAGCGGCAGGTGGGCTCGGTCAAGGCCGTGGACGGCGTGTCGTTCACGCTCAGGCGCGGCGAGACGCTGGGCCTGGTGGGCGAGAGCGGTTGCGGAAAATCCACCACCGGCCT
The DNA here is from genome assembly GCF_029335485.1 of Cupriavidus basilensis. Lineage (GTDB taxonomy): Bacteria > Pseudomonadota > Gammaproteobacteria > Burkholderiales > Burkholderiaceae > Cupriavidus > Cupriavidus basilensis_E. The sequence continues at coordinate 718 of NZ_JARJLM010000054.1, read as the reverse complement.
GGCCATCATCAAGATGCTGGCCGCCAGCGGCGGACGGATCGCCTTCGACGGCGACGACTTCGCCACCTTCAACAAGGCGCAGGAAAAGCATTTCCGCCGCAGCGTGCAGATGGTCTACCAGGACCCGTTCGGCTCGCTGAACCCGCGCATGAAGGTTTGCGACATCATTGGCGAGCCGCTCGAAGTGCACGGCATGGCCAACGACCGCGAGCGCTATCGTGCCCGCATTGCGGAGCTGCTGCAGATGGTGGGGCTGCTGCCCTATATGGCGGACCGCTATCCGCACGAGTTCTCCGGCGGCCAGCGGCAGCGCATCGGCATTGCGCGCGCATTGGCGGTCGAGCCGAGCCTGATCGTTTGCGATGAACCGGTTTCGGCGCTGGACGTATCTATCCAGGCGCAGGTGGTCAACGTGTTCATGGATTTGCAGCGGCGCCTCGGCTTGACTTATATCTTCATCGCGCACGACCTGGCCGTGGTGCGGCATATCAGCGACCGCATCGCCGTCATGTACCTCGGCCGCATCGTCGAGATCGCGAGCCGTGATGCGCTATATGCCAATCCCAGGCATCCCTATACGCAGGCGCTGTTGTCGGCTGTGCCCGTGGCCAGCGTCGAGGCCGAGGAGAAGCGGCAGCGCATCGTGCTGAAGGGCGAGGTGCCCAGTCCCTTGAATCCGCCATCGGGGTGCCGTTTTCATCCGCGCTGCGCGTGGGCT